>CAZPCC010000368.1:0-42911 GCA_964584905.1 uncultured Gemmatimonadaceae bacterium
AGCCGAACGCGAGACGCTTGCCGGCTATGAGATCGTGTCGCGCGAAGCGGCGCCGACCGTCAGTTTCCTAACGGCGGCGCGACAGGACCTTGCCGCCGCGTACGACGCGCTCGGTCGTCCGGACCGTGCGGCGCACTTCCGCGCCGAGCAGGCGGCCGTGGAAAGCGCTGCCGCATCGAAGTGATGGCCGTAGCAAACTGCGCGGAACCCTGCCATGGTAGCGTGGCGATAGGCGAGGTGATCGCGTAACGGAACGCACGCGACATGAGCCCGCCCCCGCAGGAGACCGCTCGTGAATGAATCGACATTGATCGTAGCCCTGCTCATCGTGCTGTTCATCATCGTCCTCGGCGCGATCGCGTTTGTGCTGCGGACCCTCCAGTCCATCCAGAGCACGCTCGCCGCGGTGCCGGGCGCGCAGCTCTCGAGCGGCCTCAACTCGGTGCACTCCGAGCAGTCGCGCCTCGCGCAGGAGCTGGGCCGTGCCGCGAACGCCATTGGCGTGCTGCAGAGCGCGCAGCACAGCGTCGATGCCGCCGTGCGGACCCTGGCCAGTCAGGCAGCGGTGCGGGCCGAGTCCGATGCGCAGTCGCGCGAGCTGCTCGAGCGGCTGGAGCTGGTCATTGCGGGATCCTTTCACCGGGGCGCCGCGGGGGAGAACCTGCTGTCCGAGGTGCTCGCGATCCTGCCCGCCGGCATGCTCGAGCGCGACGTGCGGGTCGCCGGCGGCGTGGTGGAGTTCGCCATTCGCCTTCCCGGCGGAAAGTTCGTGCCTATCGACTCCAAGTGGCCCGCCGCCGGGCTCCTCGAGCGCCTGACGAACGAGACCGACCCCGCGCGGCGTGATGGGATGATCCGCGAGCTCGAGCGGCAGGTGAGCGCGAAGGCCGAGGAGGTGGCGAAGTATCTGGATCCCGACCGCACGCTGCTGATCGGCGTGGCGGCGCTGCCTGACGCGGTGTATCAGCTCTGCCGCACGACGCACGCGCACGCCTTTCGCCGCGGAGTCATCCTGGTGCCGTATTCCATGGCGGTGCCGTACGTCTTGTCGATGATCGTTCTCATCGCTCGCTTCGGCGGCGCGCTCGATACGAGCCGGGTGCGCGCGGCGCTGGCGAAGGTGGACGCCACCTTGCAGGATCTCGAGGAATCCATCGAGAGCCACATGAGCCGCGGCCTGACGATGCTCTCGAACGCGGCACAGAATCAGCGCTCAGGCATCGCGGAGTGCCGTAGCATGGTGGCGGCGCTCAGAGCGCGGGACGAGGCGATGTCGCTGCACGACCCGACGGCACTGCCCGAGGCGGACCCAGGCGAGCGCGTCGTCGGATAGCGGATGGCGGTGTCACCACACGGAAGAGCGAGTGGTGGCCGCCTGCTTTACCGCAGCTCCGTCCCTGCGCCGCCCGATTCAGCAGGTCGATTCGCCTCTCGCCTCGGCGTCGCGCGGCTGTCGGCAACGCAGGGAGACTGTGTGCCGGATTCGCGTCCAAGTCCCGATACTTCCGTTCGCGACGCGGTCCCCCCATACTGTGACACTCTCCACCCAACGGAAAAGCCCTGCATGGACGACATCCGCCCGCGCCTTCAACAGGCTCTCGACGGCACCTACACCTTCGAGCGCGAGTTAGGCGGCGGCGGGATGTCGCGGACGTATCTGGTCAAAGAGGTCGCCCTCCAGCGCCACGTCGTCGTCAAGGTGCTCGCCCCCGAACTGCTGGCGGGCATTTCGGTCGAGCGGTTCCGGCGCGAGGTCCTCCTCGCCGCCCAGCTCCAGCACCCGCACGTGGTGCCGGTCCTCACCACCGGCGACGTCGATGGCATTCCGTTTTTCACGATGCCGTACGTCGACGGCGATTCGCTCCGGCACCGGCTCGCTCGAGGCGGCGTGGGCATCGGCGAGGCGGTCGGCATTCTCCGCGACGTCGCGCGCGCCCTGGCGTACGCGCACGCGCACGGAATCGTCCACCGCGACATCAAGCCTGACAACGTGCTCCTCTCGGCGGGCAGCGCCACGGTCACCGACTTCGGGATTGCGAAGGCCATCAACGCGGCGCGCACCGCGGGCGACCAGACGCGCGAGGCGCTGACCCAGGTCGGCACGTCGATAGGCACCCCCGCCTACATGGCGCCGGAGCAGGCCGCCGGCGATCCCTCGACCGACTTCCGCGCCGATCTCTACGCGTTCGGCGTGATGGCGTTCGAGGTTCTCGCCGGCCGCCTGCCATTCGTCGCCGCGACGCCGACGAAGCTGCTCGCGGCGCACATGAGCGAGCAGCCGCCCGAGCTCCTCGCCCTGCGGCCCGACTGCCCGCCCGCGCTCGCCGCCGTCATCATGCGCTGCCTCCAGAAGGACCCCGAGGCGCGACCGCGCGACGCCGCCGAGGTGGTGCAGGTGCTCGATACCGTGACGTCGAGCGGCGGTGGCGCGGCGGTTCCCGAGATCCTGCGCGGCGGACCCATTCGCCTGGGCCGCGCCATTGCGATCTGGGCAGCTGCCGCGTCAACGGTGAGCATCACAGCGTGGGCGGCGCGGGAGGCGATCGGCCTCCCCGACTGGGTGCTGCCGGGTGCGGTCGGCGTTATGCTGGCCGGGCTGCCGGTGCTGCTGTTCACCGCGTACGTCCAGCGCACTGCACATCGGGCATTCACCGCGACGCCGCACCGAACGCCAGCGCCGCAAAGCACGATGGCGAGCCTGGCGATGAAGGCGAGCCCGCACGTGTCGTGGCGGCGCGCGTGGCTCGGCGGCGCGGTCGCAGTAGGGGGCTTCGCCGTTCTCGTGATCGCGTTCATGGTGATGCGGGCGATGGGGATCGGCCCGATGGCCTCCCTCCGCGGCACGGGGGAGTTCGGCGATCGCGAGACGCTGATGATTGCCGACTTCCGGTCGCCGCCTAGCGATTCGACCCTCGGCGCGACGGTGGCCGAGGCGCTCCGCACCGATCTCGCCCAGTCGAGCAGCCTCAACGTGCTCACCCGCTCGGCCATTCGCGACGCGCTTTCGCTCATGCAACGCTCGCCCGAGGAGGCCGTGCCGTACGCCCTCGCGCGCGAGATCGCCACGCGCGAGGGGGCCAAGGCGCTGCTCGATGGCGCGATCGCCAAAATCGGCCAGAGCTACGTCATTACCGCCCGGCTCGCCTCCGCGCTGGATGGTAGCGATCTGGCGTCGTTCCGCGAGGAGGCGGCCAGCGAGGACGAGCTGCTCCCGGCGTTAGGCCGGCTCTCGAAGAACGTGCGCACCAAGGCTGGTGAATCGCTCAAGTCGATCCGGGCCAGCACCGAGCTGGAACGGGTCACGACGCCGTCGCTCCCGGCCCTGCGAAAGTACGTCGAAGGCTCACGGCTCGCGGACGAAGAGGGGGAGATCGAGCGCGGCATGGAGATGCTGCGCGAGGCCGTCGCGCTCGACACCGCGTTCGCCATGGCGTGGCGCAAGCTGTCCGTGCTGCTGAATAACGAGGGACGCGACCGGGAAGGGATGATTGCGGCCATCTCGACCGCCTACCGCCACCGTGCCAGGCTCACCGAAATGGAGCGCCTCCTGACCGAGGGATTCTACTTCACTCGTGGCCCGGCCCCGGATCGTGACCGGGCGATCGCGGCGTACGAGGAAGCCGCGCAGCTCGACACCCTCAGCACCGCCGCGCTCAACAACGCCGCCGTTATCCTCGGCGCGAAGCGCGAGCACGAGCGCGCAGAGGAGCTTTACCGGCGCGTCGTCAATCTCCCGAACACGTTCGGCGGTGCATTCTCGAACCTGATACAGGAGCAGATCCGCAACAAGCGCTCCCCGGCAGCACTCGACTCCACCGTCGCGCTCTTCCGCGACAGGTTCGGTACGAGCAACGATTTCTGGGAAGCGGAGTGGTACGCCGCATGGGGCAAGGGCGACGTCGGAACGGCGGACTCGATCGCCCGTGCCGTGAATGCGTCGAGCAAGACGCCACGCCAGGCCATTCGGAGCGGCTACGCCCTTGCCGCGACGTCCGAGATGCGCGGCCGGTTCACGGACGCAGCGCGGTGGACGTCGCGCAGCAGTCAGGCTCTCTATCGAGTGCAGCCCACGCCTACCAACCTGCTGTCGTTCACGATCGACTCGGTCTACTACGAGACGATGTACGGCACGAAGAGCGACGCGCTCGCCATGCTCGAACGCGGCCGCGCGCGGGTGCCGATGAGCGAGGTACCGGCAAGCGAGCGTCCATGGGATTGGCTCAAAATTTTCGGGGCGTACCTGCAGGAGCCTGGTCTCGTCAGGGAGGCGCTCGCGGGCTGGGAGCGCGACCAGTCGAGGCTCGCGAGCGACGTTGCCGGACGGCGAGCCAACTATGACGCGTATCTTGCGTTCGCCGAGAATCGCTGGGCCGATGTGATCGCCTCCGCCAACCAGGCGGATCAGCTCTTCGCGATCGACCGCCGAGCGGTTGCCGTGATTCGCGGATTTGCCTATCAGGCGCTCGGGCAGGCCGACTCCGCCATCGCCTCCTTCGAACTGTTCCTGAGCCTCGCGGACCCTCAGCCCGAGATGGATGGCGTCTTCAGAGCCCAGGTCCTGCAGCGGCTGGGCGAATTGTACGAGGGCAAGGGGGACAAGGCGAAGGCGATCGGCTACTACAGCCAGTTCACCGAGCAGTGGGCCAACGCCGACGCGACGCTACAGCCGCGCGTTCGCGAGATTCGGGACCGCATCACGGAGCTGCAGCGCGACATCGGCTGAGGCTTCAGCACGGCGAACTTCGGTCTCGCTATGCCGCACCTCATCGCCGATGAGGTGCTCCTTCACTCGCTACTGGAGCGCTCATGCATCAACTGAAGCAGGATTTGCCCGTCACGATGGATGCATCCGCCACGAAAATGCACGCCGCGAGCGGCTGGGGCGGCATGGTCGTCGGTTACCTGGAACTGCCCGCCGGCACAGACTTCACGCCGCTCTTCCAAGGACTGTCGAATGACCTCTGCCATTGCCCGCACTGGGGATACGTGTTGAAGGGCGCCGTCCATTTGCGGTACCTGGATGGAACGGAGGAGGTCACCAGCGCCGGCGAGGTGTTCTACTGGCCCGCCGGCCACACAGGCTGGGTCGAAGAAGACACCACGTTTGTGGAGTTCAGCCCGGAGAAGGAGAACAAGGAAGTCATGGCGAACGTCGCGCGGGTCATGGCGCAGTCGAACCCGGTGTGATGAGCAGCCACGCATTGCTCCCCTGACGACGGGGAGTCGCAAAAATTACGAGCTGGTCGTGAGCACGGCGGTGCGAATGGAGTGGGAGTGGGCGGCTCCCTTCCGATGCACCGTCACGACAAGACCGAGGAAATCGCCTACTTCATCTCCGGCGAAGGGATCGTCCTCGGATACGTGGACGATCGCCCTCTGGAGATTCCCGTTCGGGCCGGCCATGTCTGGTACACCCCCCGTGGTGCGTGGCACGCCATGCGAAATACCGGCACCGAGCCTCTGACGCTCGTGTTTCGCGGCCATTCCCAACGAGAAGGAGGGACTCCTGTCCTTCTTCCGGCGCATCGGCGTGAAGCCGGGTGAGGAGGGCGAGCCACTGAGCCCCCAGGAGTTCGCGCGCATTGCGGCCCAGCACGTCTCATTCTCCGGCCGCCGGATGCCCCCGACGGGGAGCGGCGTTAGGTGACCGCACGCGAAGGGCCGGAACGTCGGCCCGCCGCTCGGCCGGGCACCTTCCTGCGCAGCGCGGGAGCCACACCTGCATCGGTGCACGGATGAGTCAGTTCAAAGATGGATGCAGGTGCCGCTTCTCTTCCGCATCCGATCCGGGAAACCACCAGCGCTCCATCTCGTAGGTCAAACCACTGGGCCGCTTCATCTGTCCAACCCTGCACCGCCCAAGGGAGACACTCGTGATCGCGCAATGGTCGACCGATCTCCGCCACGCCGCACGCGCTCTGCGTCGCACGCCCGGCTTTCTCATCACCTCGATCGGCACCCTGACGCTGGCAATCGGCGCCGTCGCCGGCATGTTCAGCGTCGTCAACGCCGTCCTGCTGCGGCCGCTCCCCTATCCGGCTGCCGATCGGCTGGTCGTTCTGTCGGGCACCGCGCCCGGCTCGGACCTCCCTGAGACATTCGGGCTGGGCCCCGATTTCTACTTCCACTACAAGGAGAACTCGCAGCTTCTCGACGGGATTTTCTTCTTCGGCGGCGGCACCTCCACTCTGCGCACCGACGAGCGGGTCGAGCGCGTCCCGATGGCGTGGCCCAGCAACGACATGTACGCCACCCTCGGTGTGCGTCCGCAGCTCGGCCGGCTGCCGGTGCCGGAGGATGCGGACGGCGTCGCGGTGATCAGCGACCAGCTGTGGGACAGCTGGTTCGGCCGCGACCCTAACGTCATCGGCAAGTCGTACTTCGTCTCCGACCGGATGAAGGAGATCATCGGCGTCATGCCGCCTGAGTTCCGATTCCCCTCGGACGAGACGCTGCTGTGGAACGCCAACGAGCCCCGCCTCGATCAGGTCCAGCCCGGCAATCTGGGACTGCCGGTCGTCGCGCGGATGAAGCCGGGAGTCACGACCGAACAGCTCGCGGCGGAGCTCACCCGCCTGTCGAAACAGCTGCCGGACCGGTTCGGCGGATCGCCGAGCTACGCGCGCCTGATCGGGCAGCACAGTGCGGTTGTGGAGCCCGTTCTCGACCGCCTCGTCGAGCCCGCGATCAACACCTCTCTATGGGTGCTGCTCGGCGCGGTGTCGATAGTGCTGCTGATCGCCTTCGCCAACGTCGCGAACCTGTTTCTCGTCAGAGCCGAGGGGCGCCGGCGCGACATGGCGGTGCGCCGCGCGATAGGCGCGTCGCGCACACAGCTGATCCGCCTGCAGATGTCCGAGGCGTTGCTGGTGGCGCTCCCCGCGGGGGTGCTCGCGGTGGCGCTGAGCGCGGTAACGGTGCCGGCCTATGTGCGGGCGGCGCCGGAAGGGATCCCGCGACTCGGGACCGCCGGGCTCGATCTGCCGACGGTGCTCGCGACGTTAGGCCTCGTGCTGCTGGCCGCGCTGGCGTGCGGCGGGGTGACGGCGCTGCGCGCCTCCTCCCCCGATCTGAATCACCTGCGTGAGGGCCAGCGCGGCTCGACGAGTGGTCGCCAGTGGGGCCGCGACCTGCTCGTGATAGGGCAGACCGCGCTCGCGCTGGTGCTGCTGATCGGCTCGGCGCTCCTCGTGCAGAGCTTTCAGCGCCTCCGCAACGTGGACCCGGGCTACGAGACGGCCGACATCTACACCTTCCAGTTCGCACCCGAGCAGGATCACCTGAACGATGGGCCGAGTCTGGGAGCGTTCCATAACGCCTTCATGGACCGCCTCCGGGCGCTGCCTGGAGTGACGGCGGTGGGCGTCGTGAACAACATTCCGCTGGACGAGGGCACGAGCACGAATCGCTTCTTCACCGAATCAATGACCGCCGACGGCGGCGGCGCGCTGCTCGACGTGAACTTCGCCGGCGGCGACTACTTCCGCGCGATCGGCATCGACCTGATTCAGGGCCGCGCGTTCACCCCCGACGAGGCGACGACGCCTAACAGCAACGTCGTGATCAGCCGGTCGGCCGCCGAGCAGCTCTGGCCCAACGAGAGTCCGCTCAACCAGCGCCTCCGTCGCGGGACGCAGTCGGGCGCTCAGCTGTGGTTCAGCGTGGTCGGGGTCGTGGACGACGTGAAACAGGACGACTGGCGTGAGGCGGGTGAGGCGGTGGTCTACTTCCCGCTCACCGGTCCGTCGGCTGATCTCTGGGGCATGGGCTCACCCGCGTATGTCGTGAAATCGCCGCGCGCGGAGAGTATCACGCGCGAGGTGCGCGAGCTGGTGCGCGAGGTGGCGCCGGAAGCTCCGGTATACCGCGAGTACACGATGGAATTCCTCGCGCAACGCTCGATGGTCCAGCTCTCCTTCACCATGTTGACGTTAGGGGTCGTCTCGGGGCTGGCGCTCATCCTCGGCGTCGTCGGGTTGTACGGGGTGCTGGCTTATGTAGTCTCGCAGCGGACGCGCGAGATCGGGGTACGCATGGCGCTGGGAGCGACCGCGCGGGCCGTGCAGGGACAGGTGGTGTCGCAAGGCACGAAGGTGGTGCTCGTCGGAGTGGTGCTCGGCGTCGTCGCCGCTGTTGCGGCTACGCGACTCATGAGCGCGCTGCTCTACGAGACCAAGGCGGTGGACCCGATGGTCTTTGCGGCGATGTCGCTCCTGATGATCGGCGTCGGAATTCTGGCGAGCTACATGCCGGCTCGGCGCGCCAGCCGGGTACATCCGATCGAGGCGTTGCGGAGCGACTAACGCGTGAGCGGGGTGCGCGACGCACGATGCGGAAACTGGCGCATGTCGGTCGCACGCTGCCGTCCGCCGACGCTTATTGGTCGCCGGGTTGCCGCTCCCTGGTCGCGCCGATGCTCAACGTCAGCGGCACGTCCTCCCGCCCATCCGGCCACCCGTAGTCCCCTTCCGGCCGCCTGACGAGATAGCCGGGGAACGGGTACGGCGACCGCGGGTATTCCCGCAGCCACCTGATCCGCAGCCCCGCCGCGATCAACACCGTCACGGTCTCGCCGAGGCCGTGCGGCCAGTTGTACTCGGGTAGCGGCCCGCCCTCGATCGGAGCCGCGTAGCTGGCCTCGGAATCGAATCGCACCGGACGCCCAGCTCCGAGGTACGGATATCGGATGGCCACGCCACACTCGTCGAGCATCATCGTGAAGGGATGATTCTCGACGAGGTGGAACAGCCCGCCGGGCGCGACATGCCGCGCGACGACCGCCGCCCACCGGTCAAGGTCCGGCAGCCACGAGAGCACGCCGTACGACGTGTGGACGATGTCGAACGTGCCTAGCGAATGCTCGTCCAGCGCGTAAATGTCCGATTCTACGAACGTCGCCTCGATCCCCGCCTCCGCCGCCAGCCTTCGTGCTGTTGCGATCGCTTCCGGCGACAGGTCCACCCCCGTCACCCGCGCGCCGCGCCGTGCCCAGCCGAGCGTGTCCATGCCGAAGTGGCACTGCAGGTGGAGGAATCGCTTGCCGGCGACATCGCCCAGCTCTTCGGTCTCGATGCGATTGAGCGGATCGCGCCCGGCGAGAAAGCCGGGGACGTCGTAGAACGCGGACTCGCGGTGCGCCCGCGTCCAGGCGTCCCACAGCGTGCGGTTGGCGGTGATGGCGTCGTGCGGCGAGATGTCGTGAGGCATGGCCGCTCCGGAGCGACTAGGGTGCCGCCGCCCGGCCGAGCACTCCGCGCGCGAACGCGTGAAACGCGGCATCAACTTGCTGCGGGTTCGCTCGCGTGGGGCGTTCCTGATACCAGCGGACCATCTCGAGCAGCGCCCCCGCAAGCATCCGGGCGACGAGGGGCCGCGGCAGATCCGGCTCGAGCGGCGGCCAACCGGCCAGCCGCCGCCCGATGATCGCGGTGGCATGACCGGTAAACGACTCCCACATCTCGTCGAGCAGACCGGAGCGGCGTAAGGCGTTCGCCAACTCCCACTGCTCGGAGATGTGTGCCACGAACTCGGCGACGGGAAAGAGCCTGTGGTCGCGACCCGCGCGCCTATCGAGCAGCGACTGCATGATGCTGAACAGCCCCTCGTAGCTCGAGTGCAACGCGTCGTCCTTGTTCCGGTAATGCGCGTAGAACGTCGCCCGGCCCACCCCTGCCCGGTCGAGGATCTGCTGCACCGTGATCTCGTCGTAGTCCCGCTCCTGGATCAATTCGATCAGCGCGCGGCCGAGTGCCTGCGTGGTGCGCGCGCGATGCGCGGGTCGGGATCGGTTGCGGTGTTCCGAACACGGGCAGGGGCTTTGTTCGACATCGGCGGCACGGAGTGAGGGGAGGCGTAATGTTGTATGCAATCCCGGCCGTCCACAACCTTCCTCGCCGCTCGACCATGGCCACCGACCGATCCGCCGCCCTCGCCCTCGTCGCCGGCTCCCTCGCCGGTCTCGTCATCATGGCCCTCCACCCTACCGGCGGTGAAGTCTCGCGCGAGGCCTCGGCCGGCGGTGCGATGTTCCTCGTCCAGGCGGTCCACTGGCTCGCGATCGTGGCGCAGCCGGTCCTGCTCGCCGGTACGCTCGCTCTAACGATGCGTATCCGTGAGCGCCGCGGCGCCGCCGTTGCCGCGTACATCTTCTTCGCCGTCGCCAGCGTCGCCATCCTGATCGCCGCCGCCGCCAGCGGGCTGGTGTCCCCCGGGGTCCTGCGCGGCATGCACGATACCGATTTCAGCGGCACGATTTCGATGGAGAACGCCCTTCATTATACTTTTCTGCTCAACCAGGCCTTCGCCCGCATCTACGTCGTCCTCGCCGCCATCGCCATCGCGTTATGGTCGTGGGCGATCCTGGGTGGACGCGAGCTGCCGCGGGCGCTCGGGCTCTACGGCCTGCTCCTCGGCGCCGCGCTCGTCGTCGGCCTGGCGAGCGGCCACCTTACGCTCGGCATTCACGGCTTTGGCCTGGTGATCCTGGGGCAGGGCGTGTGGATGATCTGGGCGGCCGTTGTGCTCTGGCGCGGGGGTGGGCGGCTGGCGGACTGATTGCGCGGGCTTCGCGCAGCATCTGCGTTCAAGGAAAGTCGAAAACAGCAATTAACCGAAGAGGCCGCAGAGGTACGCAGAGGGTCTTAGCGTTCAAACGATTGCATTCCGGGGCGTCGCCCGAAGACGCAGCTCGCCAGCGCCACGTACCACAGCCCCACTGCCAGCGCATTCATCATCCAGAAGCTGCTGGTGAACGGCCCGCCGGAGTATTCCCCCTCGAGCGCCGCCAGCATTGGCCAGGCGCCGAGGGCGAGTCCACTGACCGCCACGGTGGTGCGCCACACCGTTCGTTCGCCAGGCGCCAGCAGCGACAGCCCGAGCAATGCGATCCCGGCGCCACCCGCTACCCAGCTCACCAGACCGAGCCGCGACATCATGATCGCGTTTGCCTGAAAGATCGTGAGGAGGCCAGCTGAGTCGTCAGGTGAGGCATTGGTGCCCATGGCACTCGCGTACACAGGCGCGCCGTAGCCATCGAGCACGAACGCGACCGCCCATAGCGACGCCGAGAGTACGAGCGCCGAGCGGGCGGCGGATGTCACTCCACGCAATGCCGGCCGGAGCGCGTCGACCAGCGCCGGCGCCGCGACCGCCCAGCAGAGCGGCCCCACGAGAATCATCATGTGCATTGCGTGCCAGTCCGCGGTGTGCCGCACCTTTTCGGCGAACTCCCGCATGAAGTCTTCAGGCGTTGCACCCAGCGCGGCGGAGATGGCTGGGTGTCCGCGCCCTCCCGCCAGGAACAGCAGACTCCCGGCGATCAGCACCAGAGCGGCGCCCCACGCCAGTGTTCGGGCGCGAGCCGCGGGTTCGACCTGTTGGTCGGCCGACCCTTGGATGGTGTCGGTGGGGAGTGGAGAAGCCGGGGTAGCGGTGGGGTGCGACATGTGGACCTCGGAGGCACGGAATGTTGACGTCGTAAACATACCCCTGCCGATGATACCTGCCGGAGTTGACGGTGTCAACCTATCTTCAACCATGCCTTCCAGGTCACGTTCCTCGGGTGGGCGTGGCGGTACGCGGCGGCGCTCGTACCATCACGGCGACCTGCGCCAGGCGCTGCTCGACGCGGCGCTCGACCTGCTCCGCTCCGGCGGCACCGAGGCGCTCACGCTGCGCGCCGTTGCCCGGGAGGTTGGAGTGAGCCAGACCGCGCCGTACCGCCACTTCACCGACCGGCGGGCCCTGGTGGCCGGCGTGGCCGAGCAGGCGTTCGCGCGGATGGGTGACGTGATAACGAGTGCGGTCCGCACCGGCGAGCCGGGCCTGCCGGCGCTCCGACGGGGCCTGGCGGCCTACGTCGCGTTCGCCCACCAGCATCCTGCCGAGTATCGCGTTATGTTCGGACCGGATCTCGCGCGTCGTCAGGATCTGTCCCAGCTGGAAGACGTCGCCGTCGGTGTGTTCAATCTGCTCCACGACGGAATTGCGCGACTGCAGCACGCCGGGCTTCTTGGCGCCGGCGACACCGCGCTGATGGCTATCACCGCGTGGGCCACGCTACACGGGCTCGTCATGCTGTCGCTCGACGGCCAGGCGGCCGTCACCGGCCGCGACCTGACGGAGCTGGTGGATGCGGCGACCGGGCACCTTCTCAAGGGCATGGGGGCCGCCTGAATATTAGATAGGTGCGTGCTGACGGCTGCCCCATCAGCTGTCCGGTCTCGCCGTGGACTGATCGCAGCGCCGCAGCGCGCCCTCTGCGCTCCTCCGCGATCTCTGCGGTATAAAAGCCGATCCTCGAACGATCCCGATGCCTGACTTGGGTCTGGTACACTGAACAACGTCCGCGCGTCGCGACGACCACCGCATCTCCAGGCGCCTAACTAGCCGAGCGCGAGCCTGATGCCAGCGCCTCGTCCTCCCACGAGTAATCAGGTGTGGGCCGGTCCTGCCGTTCGTACCATCGATAGGTGTCCCGCAACCCTTCCTCCAGTGGCGTCAGCTCGATCCCCAACTCCTCGCGAAGGCGATCGGCGCGCACGGTTATCGGCGGAATGTCCAGGTAGGCGCCGAAGTAGTAAGGAGGCGCGAAGGTTCCACCGCCGAGCTGCTGGATTCGCTCACGCGGCACGTGCACGAGGTCGGCCTCGGTTCCCGCGATACGCACCAGCAGCCTGACGAACTCCAGCTGCGTGACGGGCGGATAATTCGCCAGGTTGTACGCGCGGCCGACAGCAGCGTCCGACTCCGCCGCGACCATCGCCGCGCGCGCCACGTCCTGTGAATGCACCCATTGCATCGTCGAGAGGCCATCGCCGGGGATGATGATCGGCCGCCCGGCGAGCAAGCGGTCCCAGAAGAACGCCTCGCGCTCGAACGGGTTGTACTGCCCATAGATGAACGCCGGCCGCAGAGTGGTCACCGGAATCCCCCGCTCGCGCCAGAGGGCGAAGAGGGCGCGCTCGCTGTCCGCCTTCTGTGCGCCGTAGGCGTTAGGGAAGTCAGGCGGCACCAGCTGTGCGTCCTCGGCGTACTCGCCGCCCGGCGGGTAAACCGCGACGCTCGAGGTGAAGACGTAGCGACTGAGGCCATCCGCCGCCGCGACCGCGGCCGCGCTCACCTGATCGCCGGTTGTCCCGCGCTCCCAGTCGAAGACGTTGTCGTAGACGACGTCGAATCGCCTTCCGGCGAGCGCGCGCTGCACCGCCGCCGTGTCGGTGCGATCGCACTGGATCTCTTCGACCCGCTCACCGAAGGGTGTGCCGCGGCCGCGGTGCATGATCACCACGTCGTCGCCGCGCTCGAGGAGCCGTTCCACCAGCGTACGGCCAATGAACAGGGTCCCGCCGATTACGAGCACTCGCGTCATGGTTGCTCCGGTTGCAGGGGACCGGAATATTAATCCAGATGATCCCGCTCCCGTCGAAATCCGCGGTCGTCGTTTGCGACATGTGGGACGGCTGACGCTGGACGATCCGCACTCCCGGACGCACGTTCATCGGCGCCCGGAGCCGGCAATCGCCGGATTCCTCTCGCGTCCCGTCACCGGCGATCGCCCATGACCTTTAGCCGAACCGCGCTGCTCGCCGCTGCCCTGCTCCTTGGGTCGGGACACGCGCTCGCGCAGGATTCGTCCCTGACGATCCTCGCCGGGCGGGTGCTCAACGTCGAGACGGGAGCGTACGACAGCAATGTCGTCCTGACTATCCGCGGTGGCGTAATCGCCGACATGCGCAAGACGACCGGCCGGGCTTCGGGCGCGAACACGATCGACCTCTCCGCCTACACGGTGCTGCCCGGCCTCATCGACGCGCACACTCACCTGTGCGACAACTCATACATGGAGGACGGGTTCGACCACCTCGCCTATCCAGGCGCGACCTTCGGCATCGTCGGGACGGTCAACGCACGCACCACGCTTCGCGCGGGATTCACGACGGTCCGGAACGTGTCGGATGCGTTCTACTGCGACGTGGCGCTGCGCGACGCGATCGCCCGGGGATGGATCGAGGGACCGCGCGTGTTCGCGAGCGGACCCATTCTGACGATCACTGGCGGCCACGGCAGCTGGGGCAACTGGCTCGCACCGGAGCACCGCCTGACGACGCATGCCAGTTCGGTCGTCGATGGCGCGGATGAGGCGCGTAAGGCAGTGCGGACGCACATCCAGTACGGCGTCGACCTGATCAAGGTCGCGGCGACCGGTGGATTCGGAACGCCGGGGAGCATTCCCGGAGCAGCATCGTTCACCGTCGAGGAGCTCTCGGCGATGGTCGAGGAGGCCGGCAAGCGCGGTCTGGCGGTCACGGCGCACGCGCACGGCGCCGCGGGGATCGCCAACGCAATTCGCGCCGGGGTGAGGTCGATCGATCACGGCACCTTCCTCGATGAGGCCACGATCGACCTGATGAGGGAGCGCGACGTATTCCTCGTAATGGACCTGCTCGCCGCGCACTACGACCTGATCGAGGTGAACAAGGACTTCAGCGACAAGGCGCTCGCGAGCGGGAACGCCGAAGAGTACGCAAAGATGGTGGCGCGATTCCGCCAGGCGTACGAGGCCGGCGTGCGCATCGCGTTCGGCACCGACGCATCGGTGTTTCCGCACGGCCGGAACGCCGAGCAGTTCCACCTGATGGTGGAGGCCGGCATGTCGCCCGCCGACGCAATTCGATCGGCAACATCGTGGGCCGCCGAGTTGCTGGGAATTGGCAGCGAGGCCGGCGACCTGACAGTCGGGCGGCGGGCGGACATCATCGCAGTCTCCGGAGACCCGCTCCGCGACGTGCGCACACTCGAGCGGGTGGAGTTCGTGATGAAGGCCGGCAGGGTCTACCTGTCCCCGGAACGTTAGGCTGCCATGCTCCGACTCCGGCAGGAGGAGCTGCCCCACACTGGCAGCTCGCACTGGTTCGTTGGCGCCGACCGTGGGGACGTTGGCGTCTCCGCCTTCCTCTTTCACGGGAAGCCGGGCAGCGGGCCAGGACCGCACCGGCACCCGTATGACGAAATTCAGTTCATCCAGAGCGGGCGAGGACGATGGACGGTGGAGGGACAGACGTTCGAAGCCGGAGCGGGCGACATCCTGGTGATCAAGGCGGGCGAGGTCCACGGCTTCACCGCGATCGGCGACGAGCCGCTCGTGCAGCTCGACATTCATCTTAATCCGACGTTCGTTCAGGAGAACCTCCGCGCGACGTCAGCCGAGGACGCCGGGCCGTAAGAGCGCGTCCTCAGCTGCCGGTTTCGCCAGAGACGAACGCTTGCCACGGGAGACAATCCTAATGGACGAACAATCACTGTTCACCAACTTCTGGACCAGCGAAGCGAAGACCACGCGAAACGTGCTGGCGAGAATTCCGGAGGGATCCGACTACCGCCCGGACCCGAAGTCGCGCACGGCACGCGAGATAGCGTGGCAGATCGTGTGTGAGGAGAAGATGCTCATCGACGCGCTCGAGAGCGGCAAGGCAGCGTGGGAACCGCCGCCGCTGCCGGAGACGATGAAGGAGATCGTCGAGGCCTACGACGAGCAGAGCGCGGCGATGCTACGGCGATTGGCGGAGCTGCCCGGGGAGCGCTGGAGCGGCACGCTCGAGTTCTTCGGCCAGCAGCGGCCCGCCTCACCCATGGCGTGGAGCTTTCTCTTCGACATCGTGCATCACCGCGGCCAGATCACGACATACCTGCGGCCGATGGGCTCGACCGTGCCACAGATCTACGGTCCGAGCGGCGACGAGCCGTAGCTGACATGCTGGACATGCCGATTCCCGAGTGTCATTCTGCTGGCAGTCCGACCTCTGTCCAGGAACCATCGTGAGGAACTCCATGCGCATAACGCCGATCATCTCCGCCACCGCCATTCTGATGCTGGCATCGACTCCCTGGACCAGGGCGCACGCGAGCGGCATGGGCGGCGCGCTGCCGATGCTACAGGTGTCCCTTCCCCCGAGTGGCGAGCAGGCGAACCAGCGCCTCGCCTCATCGCCACGCAAGGCGGAGTGGGCGGTAATTCGTGCGGGCGATGACAGCGTGCGCGCATGGGTCGTGTATCCGGAGAAGCGCGAGAACGCTCCCGTCGTCGTGGCGGTGCATGACAACCGCGGCATGTCCAACTGGATTCGCTCCGTCGCCGACCAGCTCGCCGCGGATGGGTTCATCGCGATCGCACCCGACCTGCTCACCATGCAGGACGTGGCACGCCTGCCTGATGGCGAGTCCGACCTGGCGGGTGTGCGCGAAAAGCTTCGATTAGTCGATCAGGCCGCCCGCGACCGCTTCATCCAGGCAGTCGGCGAATGGGGCACTCGTCTCGACGGTGCTGCGTCGAAGTACGGCGTGGTGGGATTCTGCTGGGGCGGCTCGACGGTGTTCGCGCACGCAGTCGCCGCCCCGTCGTCGCTAGGCGCGGTGGTCGTCTACTACGGCGGCTCGCCTCCGCCCGAGCGTCTGGCCTCTGTCCAGGCCCCGATCCTGGGACTGTATGGCGAGGACGACGCACGCGTGAACAGCACCGTACCACCGGCGGCCGAGGTGTTGAAGGCACTCGGCCGCACCTTCGAGACACACACCTTCGCGGGCGCCGGCCACGGGTTCACCCGCTCGCAGGAAGGGCGAGACGGGGCGAACCTCGAGGCCGTGAAAAAGGCCTGGCCCCTGACCGTGGCGTGGTTCCGCCAGCATCTGGGCAGCTGAGGAACGCGATCGATACGGAGACCGCGGCGGGTTCAGCGCCCGGGACCGGACATCCCCTACTGGAACTGGAGGCCCGGCCTCCCGCTCGGAAGCCGCTCCGGTATCAAGTGACGGAGCCGCTGCGGCCGGGCAGAAGGATCGAGCAGGCCGTTGCGCACGAAGTCGACGAGTGATGCGAACTCCTCGTCCGTGAGCTCCACCTTCGTCCGCAGCAGGGGATCCAGTCGCTCGAGCACGGGCTCGATCGGGCCGGTAGGCCCCTGAAGATCCGGCGGCAGCTTGCTCGTGGTGTAGCTCGCGCCGCCGCCCACTGCGTCCAGGTGATAGCGGATCGCGTCCTCCAGCCTGACGAACGCGCCGTTATGCATGAATGCCGGCTGGAGCGCCACGTTGCGCAGCGGTGACGTCCGGAACGCATACCGGTCCGCCGGGCTCCCCGTGACCTGCGCGAGCCCGAAGTCCTCGTTGGCGCCCGGGCCGTCAAATACCATGTTGCTGAACGACGGCACAATCTGCGGAATGCCGGCCACGTGCTGCCGGAAGTCGCTGAACATCTCGTTCGACTGGCCGGCCACCGCATGACACTGCACGCATCCCCCCCGGCCGAAGAACAACACCGCACCGCGCTTCTGCGAGGGCGTCATGGCGCCGTGTGCGCCGCGTGCATAACGATCAATCGGCGCGTCGGCGAATGTGAGCGTGAACTCGAACTCGGCGATGGCACGGCCCACGTCGTCGAATGTGATCGGCGCGCCGGACTTCACGTGCGGCAACACGCGCCCGAACAGCTCGCGGTACGCGCCGCTCTCGTTGAGCCGGCGCACAACCTGTGCGCGCAGATCGCCGCTGCCCCCGGGAGCGTGGAATCCCGCTGCCTCGACGCGCTCGGTCGGTGGAATGAAGGCCTGCGCCGTGAGCAGGTGCGGCAGGTACGACAGCGTGGTGCCTTCGGGGAGGGGAAAGACGAATCCCCCCGAATTGTCGAACGGATCGCCGGACGGCGCGTTGAAGCGCGAGTTCCACATGAGCGTCGGATAGAACGCCGAGTTGATGACCATCGGTGAGCGGCGCTGGTTGCGCGGTCCAGTGCGTCCGGGCCCCACCACGCCATTGTTGTCGATGCCGATCGCCATCGGCTGCGCATCGCCGAATCCGTTCGTCGGCGAATGGCAGCCGGCGCATGCATTGTCGTCGTTCAGTCCCTGGATAGGGTCGAACCACAGCAGGCGTCCGACGTTGGCCAGCCGGCGATCGATGCGCCGGCCGAGGCGGGTCTCGAGCGTGCTCGCAACGCGGCCGGTGAATCCGTGGCTCGTGAGATAGCCCCGCAGGGCTACGTCCAGTTCGCCGGTCGGTTGCCGTGACTCGCTGATGGGACCCGTGGGACCCGCCGCCTGGCGATCGGAACAGGCGCCTAGCGCTGCCGACGCGAGGAACAGCATGAGGTACCGAAGACGTGAAGTTGCGGTGTGCATTGGTCGGCCGTGTGTGAGAGAGCGAGCGGCTCCGGACCGCGGTCCCCGGCGTGCGCCGTTCATCGACGCACTGGCGGGAAGCGCGTCCGGAGCTGGCGTGACGGTCAGGCTTCGGGGCCGCAGGAGATGCGGGGATTCGCTTCCTCGAACAATCCGTTAGGATTCTTCTGCCACACCCACACGTGCAGGCCAAAGACGCCGAATTCATCTTCGGGCTGGAAATCGTGGCCGAGGAAGTTGGGCGGCTCCTGTTCCGTCCAGAGCGCGTACGGAATCGCGAACTCGGCCGCCACGAGGCGCGGGCGTCCGTTCGGACGCGGCTCGTACACGAGCGCGTCAGGCAGGTTGGGATCCGTCACTCCGTCCATCAGCCGTTCGAAGTTCACGTAGACGGTTCCGACCGGACCCTCGCCGGGCCGCACCTCGCACTCGTGCAGCAGTACGAAGCCGTCGTTCAGCGCGACGTCGAGCCTGTGGTAGCGATCGGTCGCGCGTCTGAGCGCGATGACCGCCTCGCGCGTCGCGATCTCGCGCTCCTGATTCACGCCGCCCGTCCGCAGCCCGGGTTGCTGATCCGGTGCGACTGGTGCTTGCTCGGCACAGGCGGCGAAGAGTGCCGCGGCCGCGGCTATCGCGAGCGTTCGTCTCAGTGCGTGGGAAACAGTCGTCCTCATGGTCGTTCTCCTCGGGAAGCGACGCGTGGTCGCCGGTGATCCGCCGTCTGGCGGTTGAGATCTGCGCTGACATAAACGGTCTGCGCGAATCGCCGGCGACACCGGCCACGCTCGAGATCATCCTCTTTCCGCGACTGTTTCCGTCACCCACGGCGCCTGGACGATTCCCAGTCGCCGACGCACGTTCATCCGCGATGGAGACCCGCGCCGCGCCAGATGCGGCGCGCCGTTGACCGTGACGCGAGTTCGAATCACAACTCCGCGACTCGAGAGCAGACAACGCAGCAGCACCAGGGAGCACCAATGCGAACCGCCATCGTCGCCCGCGCGATCGTATCCTTTCTTCTATCAACGCTGGCGCTACCTGACGCCGAGTCCCAGGCAGCGCCTGGCGACAGCTGGCCGGTCGCGACGCCCGCCGACGTCGGATTGAGCAGTGCGGTGCTCGACAGCATCGACGCCGAGATCCAGGGCGGCCGTTACGGCTACGTCGACCGGCTGCTGGTCATCCGCCACGGCCGGCTCGCCTGGGACCGTCGCTACCAGCACGACTACGACGCCATTTACGGCGACTCGGCACGCCTGGCGACGACGCTGCGTTCGCACGACCGCTCGGGTCCCTACAACTACTTCAACGACTGGTGGCATCCTTACTACCGCCGCGGCGAGCTGCACACGCTCCAGTCGGTCACCAAGACGATCACGTCGATCATCATCGGCGCGGCCACGACGCGCGGCGATTTTCCGTCACTCGATACACCGGTGCTCTCGTTCTTCGACTCCGGTGAGGTGGCCAACGTCGACGACCGCAAGCGCCGCCTGACGATCCTGCATCTCCTGACGATGACCGCCGGGCTGGACTGGGACGAAGCCCGGCCGTATGGCGACACCGCGAACACGGCGATCCAGCTCGAAGCCAGCTACGACTGGGTGGCCTTCGCGATCGGCCGCCCGATGGCCGGTGAGCCGGGCGCCCGGTTCGCCTACAACAGCGGGGCGAGCCAGATTCTGGCGCACGTGTTCGCGCGGGCCACTGGCGTCGACGTCGAGGAATACGCGGCGATGCACGTCTTCGCGCCGCTCGGCATCCGAGACTGGTACTGGAAGCGGACGCCGGCCGGCGTGCCGGACACCGAGGGTGGCCTGTACATGCGGGCCGAGGACCTTGCCAGGCTCTGGCAGCTATTCTTGTTAGGCGGAGAGTGGAACGGCCGGCGCATCGTCAGCGAGCGTTGGGTGCGCGAATCGGTGACGCCCGCGATCGTAGTGGGCAATCCGCAGAACCGCGTCGCCTACGGCTACAAGTGGTGGCTCTACCCGAACCCGCTCGACGACCAGCAGCACCTGTGGGCCGGCAACGGCTTCGGCGGGCAGTTCCCGATCGCGGTGCCGGGGCACGACCTGATTCTCGTGCTCAACGGGTGGAACATCTTCCCCGGAACGCCGAGCGCACCGCCCAGACGGCTTCTCGAGCGGATCCTTCGGGGGGCGACCGAAGTGTCGCGGTAAGGAGCCCGGCTACTCGAATCACTCCGGCAATTCATCCTCGATCGGAGCGGTCGCCGAACTTCATGACCACCCCACTTTGCGTGCAATGCGCCAAATGCGTATGTACGCTTCCAGCTCGCTCGCGCTCGCGGCACTCGAGTATCTGATTTCACGTCGATCCGCCCGAGGTCCCACCGGACCTGACGGCGCTGGCGATCGAGGTTCCCGACGACATTCCGAGCTGGACGGTCGCCGCAACCGACCTTCCGCCTGGCTGGTCGGAACGCGTTAGGTGCTCTGCGTGTGAAGCGTTGGGTGACAGCTGGCTGGATGCCGGCGCCGTGGCGTTGCTTCGGGTGCCGTCGGCACCGGTCCCTGAGGAGGCGAATGTCCTGATCGATCCCCGCCACCGCGATGCGCGACGCGTGAGGGTCGCCAGGACGCAACCGTTCGCGTTCGACCCCCGTCTGCTCACGTGAGGCCGCCTCAGCGCCGAGCAGCGTCCCAGATCAGCTGATTCACCTCCTGCACCGGATACAGCCGGCCCGGCAGCGTTGCTTCGCGCCATCGGCGCAGACGCGTCGCTTCCGCGCTGTCCCCGCGAGCCTCCAGCCACCGACCGGCTGCCGTACGGTGCACTGCGTTGGCGAACGGATGATCGCCGGCCCAGCGGTTGATCCATCCGCTCGCGGCCATCTCCCACTCCAGCCTGGCGAGAGAGTCCGCTGCCTCTCCTTCCAAACCGCCGAGCGCCGCTTCGAAGGCGCGCAGCCCGCGTACCAGCTCACGCGCGGCCCCCGCCCCGCTCCGCTCGAGTGCCTGACGATGCTCGGCGAGTGCTCGACGATCGCCCCGTGTCACGGACACGATCCCATCGATCCAGGCCAACTCGGCCGCTCCCGCCGCAGAGCGCACGGCATCCGAGCGCGCGGCCAACTCACGCAGGGCGACGAGATCGTCAGGCGCTGCGGCGCCGAGCCAGGCCCCGGCGGCACCCAGGCCGTAGCTCCATAAGGCGGCCCGCGGCTCGGCGCTTTCGCGTGCGAACGCTCCTGCCGCCGTCAGGGCATGATTCCAATCGCCGAGTCCGGCATGCGCAACGGCCTCGGCCCAGGAATGTGCGGCGCGCACGTTAGGCGGAGCGCTGGAAGCGCGCAGCTCTTGCGAAAGAATGCGCTGCGCTCGATAGAAGCCGTAGCCGCTCAGATCCGCGGCGAAGCGCTCGGGTGCCATCGACCCGGGTTGATCCGCCAGGTCACGCACCCCGATTCGCGTGAACTCGGGATCGGGGCTGCCGTCAGTTCTCCCGAGCTGCACGAGGTATCGATAGAACTCGAGAGTCATAAGGCCGGACTCGGCGGCCGCGATCGAGTCGAGACCGACGAGCTCCAGTTCCCGGAGTACTCGCTCCGCCAGGGCGGTATCGCGCCGGGTGAGTGCCACCCACATCAGGTGCTCCCGCGCAGGAACGAACGCGGGATTGAGTTCGCTGACGCGTTCGAGCGCAGGGCCGGCCTCCGCAATCGAATGGCCGAGATATGGTGCGCTGTGCACCAGCACGTCGGCGAGCTCGAACCAACCGAGCCAGTAGTCGGGGAACTTCCGCGTTATGCCGCGCCGCAGCTCGAGGCCCGCGTTGCCATCGCCGGCCAGCCAGGCCTCGATCAGCAACCGGTCGGCCTCCGGGAGCTCATGAAGGTGGTCGATCACGGCGGCCAGCCCGCTGCTGTCCAACGACTCGCCGTACCAGCTCGAAGTGTAAATGTGACGCCAACGCGCGAACCAGAATGTCGAATCGTGTGCAACCGCCTGAGCGAAGTGCTGTGGCGCGAGCCTGAGGCGTCCGCGTGCCATCGCACGCTCACCCTCCACATAGGCACGCAGCGCTGGAACGGACGGCGTACGCAGCGCGGCAATGCTGGGCGGCACAACGTCCATCCCGGACCACCGCCCGCGCATCATGGCAAGCGTGATGGAATCGCTGAGCGTTGCCATGTCGTGCGTCGGAACCGTGACGACGAACTGCTCGAGCAGAGCACCGGTCCGTGCGGTGAAGACTCCCAGATCGAGCCTGACGCCGCTCCCGGCTCGTACGATCGTTCCGTGTACCACACGTCCAGCCCCGAGGGCTCGGGCGAGCGCGGCGGCACCTGCCACCGATAGTACAGGCTCCGCGTCGCCCGATCGCGCCAGGATCGTAGTCGGCTCCACGGCCTGCAGGCCTCCGGTGCCCGTCAGGCTCGCGCTCACCGTGACCACCAGCTCGCGGCCGAGCCGCGCCAGTGCGGAGTCGCCGGCCACCGATACGAAGGGCATGACCGCTATCCGCCGCTGGTCGCCTGGCGATGCCTCTTCGGTGGCACGCGAGCGTAGTAAGGCAGCGCCCACCACGGTCGTCGTCAGGATGACTGCCGCCGCGGCTAGCCAGGCGTTGCGGCGATGGGGGTGGTTCCGCGCCGCTGCTGGCTCGCTCGGGGCGATGCCGCGAAGCGCTTCGTACAGTGCATCCCCGTTCGAGGGCCGCAACTCCGGATCGACATGCAGGCACTGCTGCGCCAGTGCGGCGACCTCTGCGGGAACATCCGGGCGTCGAACGTTCAATGGAACGAGCTCGCCCGCGCGAACCTCGCTGAGCACCGACTCGGCGTCGGTCCCTTGATAAGGGCGGGATCCCGCGAACATCTCGTAAAGCGTTATGCCGAACGACCACACATCGCATCGCGGGTCGATCTCGCCGCGAAGATGTTCCGGGCTCATGTACGCGGGGGTTCCCGGTGCTTTGCGCCCCCGCCCGCCGACGCCCAGCATGTGCGCAACGCCGAAGTCCACGACCTTCGCCATCCCGTTGCGAGCCAGGACGACGTTCGCCGGTTTGACATCGCAATGCACTATGCCGCGGGCGTGTGCGGCGCGGAGCGCGTCGGCAACCTGAGTGGCGACACTCAGCGCTTCGTCTACCGCGAGCGCGCCGGTGCGCAGCCTCTGGGCGAGGGTGCCCCCCTCGTAGTAAGCCATGGCGATGTACGGCCGCCCGTCAGGCGTCTCATCGATCTCGTAGATCGTCCCGATGTGCGGATGATCCAGCGCCGACGCCGCGCGCGCCTCCTCGGCAAACCGTTCTCGCGCCTGGCGATTCGCGCCGAGGAGCGCGGGAAGGAGCTTGAGCGCAACGGCACGGTCGAGCCGGGGATCCCGGGCCAGGTAGACGACCCCCATCCCTCCTCGCCCGAGCCTGCGCAGCACCTGGTACCGGCCGATCGTCAGGTCGATCGGACCAGTACCCTCGAGGAGGTCCGCAACCTGTCCTGGATCGAGCCGGTCGAGAAAGCCATCCGCGACCTCGTGCGCCGCGAGCAGCCTCGTGATCTCTTCGCGAAGCGCCGGATCGCTGACACGGCTCTCGACGAAGCCGCTCCGTTCGCTGGACGGCAGCGTCAGGGCTTCATCGAAGAGGGGCTCGATCTCCGTCCACCGCGAAGGGGGATGAATTGGCATGCGGTCCGGTAGTGCGGGTAAGTGACTACCCTAACCCTGCGTGAAAGCGTTGTCCGAGGGGCAGGGGGCCCCGTTTAACGCTCCGTTTGGCCGCGGAGCGCATCATACAACCAGGCGCGGGCGAGCGCCCAGTCGCTCTTGACGGTCCGCGGCGACACGCCTAACGCCTCGGCGGTGTCTTCCACGCTCATGCCGCCGAAGAAGCGGCACTCCACCACCCGCGCGTGTCGCGGGTTGTGCTGAGCCAGAGCGCCGAGCGCCTCGTCCAGATCCAGCAACTCGCTGGTGAATGCGTCGGCCTGGCCAACCTGATCGTCGAGCGTTACGAGGTCGGCGCTTCCACCCCGCTTGTCCGCGCGCTTTCTGCGGGCGTGGTCGACCAGCACCTGTCGCATCGCGCGCGCCGCGGCCGCGAAGAAGTAGGAGCGCCCACGGCGCGCCACCGCCGAATCGTCGGAAAGCTTGAGATACGCCTCGTGTACCAGCGCCGACGTCTGAAGGGTGTGTCCGGGTCGCTCCCGAGCCAGCTGTCGATGCGCCAGCTCGCAGAGCTCCTCGTAGAGGAGCGGCACCAGACGCTCTACCGCCGCCGGCTCGACGTCTCCGGGGGACGAAAGAAGTGAGGTGACTTCTGCACGACGTTGAGAGGAGCTGGACATCGTAACGGGCTCGGCTGGTCGAATATACCGCCCGGCCGTCCGCCGGCCATTGCAACGGGGGAATTGCCCCGTGTGGCGCAACGATACGCATGTAGGAACGAGAGCAGCAACGCGCCGTGAGGCCGCTGCGCAGCTCCAATTCCATCCACACGAGGGAAAAGATCATGACCAGGCAATCTCGGTCCCCCGCGCTGATTCTCGTTGCTGGAGCACTCCTGGCAGTAGCCTGCAACGAGGATCCCGCTTCACCGCCCGCCGAGGATCCGTTGGTGAGCGCGATGAAGAATGCCACTACTGCATATCAGGATATCGATGCGGCGACGGCCGCAGGGTTCGTGGAGGTGAGTCCGTGCGTGGCCAGCCCGGCTGGTGGAATGGGATTCCACTACGCCAACCAGTCGCTCGTCGATGAGGTGATCGACGCGACCGCGCCGGAAGTCCTGCTTTACGAACCCACTCCCACGGGGATGGTGCTAGTCGGGGTGGAGTTTCTCGTATTAGCGGATGCCTGGGATGCGGTGAGCACGGCCTTGCCTGAGCTCGACGGGGAGCCGTTCGCCGACCACCGAGATCCGGCGGCCCGCCATGGTTTGCCCTTCGGTCACTACGACTTGCACGCCTGGGTGTGGCGGACCAATCCGGATGGGATGTGGGCGCCGTTCCACCCTCAGGTGAGTTGCGCCTCGGCGTCTCCGTCTGTGGGGACGCCCCTCCATGCATCCGCGCACTGAGGGTACATGGAGGGCAAGACGGCGTTCGTGCGCGGCGTAGTGGCCGAGGTCCTGGCGGCCGGGCAGAACGCGCGCGACAATGCCTGAGATCCAGGGTCGGCAGCGGGGTTGCCCCTGACGTTCGGGTCTCCTCCGAGCTACCCTACCTCGTTTCCGGTCTCAGGCTGAGAACGTCCCGAAGGCGCAGCACTAAGGTCACTGGAGAAGGCGTCATGACCATTCGGCGTAAGGCCAGCATCGTCGCGGTTCAGGCTTTAATCGCGCTCACGACCGCGAGCGCGCAGAGCCCTGTCGATTCAGTTCCCGACTCGCTGCTCGCACCCATTTTCCGCGAACATGGCGCGCTTCCGGTCACTCTGGTGACCGCGATGCGACCGCTCACCCGCGACCGTCAGGGCGAGCCGGAGTGGCAGCCGGCGGTTCTGCGTTTCGGCGCGGGAGACTCGCTCGAGGCAGAGGTGCGCGTGCGGGGAATTTTTCGACGCGCCAGGTGCGGACTCCCGCCGCTCCGGATCGACATCCCGCGAAAGCGGGCGGAGAATACGCCGTTCAGCGGGCTGAACAAGTTCAAGCTCGTGGTGCATTGCGAGAAGGGCGACGTGTTCGAGCAGTACGTCGTGCAGGAATACCTGCTGTACCGCGTCTACAATCTCCTGACGCCGTACAGCCAGCGCGTGCGCCTGCTTCGCGCCACCTACGTGGACCAGGCGTCGCCCCGGGACAGCCTGACGCGTTATGCGATACTGCTCGAGGAGGATGAGGACGTAGCGAAGCGCACCGGCACGATGCTCGTCGAGGCCGAGGGTGCGGGACCGGACCATGTGGACTCGTACCAATCGGCGCTGCTCGGCGTATTCCAGTACATGATCGGAAACACCGACTGGTCGATCACCGGATTGCACAACGTCAAGATCTTCCAGTCGACGACGGCGATGTATCCGATGGCTTACGACTTCGACTTCGCCGGCGCCGTGAACACTCGTTATGCGACGGCGGATCCGCGACTCAACATCCGTTCGGTGCGCGACCGCCTTTTTCGGGGGTTCTGCACTTTCGAGGATCGTTGGCAGGAGGTGTACGACCTGTTCCGCCAGAAGCGGGAAGCCATAACAGCCCTCTACATGAACGAGTCGGCATTGGACGCTAAAGGCCGCGGCCGTACGCTGGCCTACTTCAACGAGTTCTTCGAGATCCTCGATGATCCCGAGCGCGCCCACCGGGCCCTCGGGCGCGCCTGTCGCGGGTGATACGAGGGGTCAGCGAAACTCCAGATCGAGCACGGCATCCGCTCCGGCATTGCGAAGTGAGGAGGTGAGAACGGCTCGGCGGTGCTCACCTAACGCGATGCTGAACTCTACCACGTGCGTGCCGTCGCCATCGTGGATCACGCCGCCGTACTGCCACCTGTCGGTGGTCTCGTCGAGCACCGGGCCGGCCAGCCGGCGGACTGCATCGGGATCCCGTGTGCGCACGCGGAGCAGCGATTCGAATTCCGGCCGCTCGATGTCCTCGCCCTCCGCATAACGCTTGCGGCGTCGCCATGCACGATCGGCCAGCGCGTCGAGTTGCTCGGGCGACATGGATTTGAGCACTTCGTCATCCATGCGCGCGAGGAACATTCCCGTGCGGTTCGCGACGGCCAGCGCTCTCTCGAGCCGGCGCTGCGCCCGCGCTCCCTCGAGCGGCGCAGGCGTGCTTCCAAAATCGGTCTGCCAGAGCACCAGCGCCACGAGGTTGAACGCGACCGACAGCACGACCGCAACCTCCAGCCGCACGCCGCAGGCGAGTCCGATGCCGGTGGCGAGGAAGATGTAGACGGCGTCCTTGCTGTCCTCCAGCGTGTTACGGAAGCGGACCGCGGCGACGATGCCGGCGAGGCTGAACGCCAGTGCCAGGCTGTGCTTGACCAGCACCACCACTCCGGCGACTACGACCGGGAGCACGATCAGCGTTTGCACTACCGACTGCCGGTAGCCTTTTTTCTGCCTCGTCAGGATGTAGAGCCATGCGACCGGGATCGAAAGCAGGCAGGCGCTGGTGATGGCGATCGCCGCGGCGAGCGCCAGCGCGCCGGGGGGTGGAGTGGGTGCCGCCGTACCCGTGCCAAAGGGTGTGATCGCGCCGCCGACTATCCCGCCGGCTTCGAGCGATACGGCAATCGCCCGTATTACGGGGTCGGGAAGCAGAGCTCGTCCGAGGAGTACCACGGCAGCGAGCGCCGCGTAGTAAAGCAGCACTCGTGCGACAATGCCTTCAGGCCGCCACCTCGATTGCGAACGATCCGTGGCCACGTTCATGCTCCGGTGCACGAGATGCCCGAACTGAAAAATTGCGAGTTGCGAGGCATACCCTGTCCGCGGGAATCTGCGCAGCGCGGCGTGAACATGGAGCGTGGGACGCGCGGTCGCAATGTGTCGCCGTTGGGTGCATTCGCTCCCTGGCCCGGCCCCAATTCAGGACGGCACTCGGCGCCGCCACATAACGTGCCTTCAGAACCTGCTACGCAGCACGCGCCAGACCACTCGCGGATGTAGCAGGGAGGCAGGCGGCTCGATGAGGTTCATCACCTTGAGAAAGTCCGCGTACACGCGCGAATCGCGCGTGACAGCGCGCTGTACGTGGCCTACGTACCAGTTGATGAAATCGGTGCCTGGCGCCTTTGGGCCCTGCACTTCGGGGTAGGCGAAGTCCGCGCCGGCCGCGGCTTGCCACGGTAGATCGACCACCCTGGCAACGTCGCGATAGAATCGGCGCGGCAGGCTGCCGGCGTCGGAGCGCCCATTGCGGTTCCCGGCTGCCCGTTCAGCCGAATCGGATCGCAGGCAGTCGTCGAGCACCATGGCCTCGAGCGCACTGACGGTCATCCCCTGCCCATAGACGGGGTTGAAGCTGGACAGCGCATCGCCTATCACCACGTAGCCGTCAGGCACACGCTCCAGCCGCTCATAGTGCCGCCGCAGGTTCGAGGGAAACTTGTAGGTGCTGAAATCGCTCACCGGCGTGGCCCGACGGATCACGTCGTAGATGTCCGGGGCCGGAAGCCCTTTGGCGAAGGCCAGAAAGCCCGATTCATCGGCCGGGGCATGCTCGCCTAACCAGCCGGCCAGAGTAACCAGCCACCGGTCACCCTCCACCGGGAACACCGCGCCCATGCGGCGTTCCCGGGGAGGAGTAGGCGCGACCACGGCGCACATGGCGTCAGGCAGGTCGCCGGGCCGTCTGCGGTACAGCCGGCTCGTGTAGCCGACGCCGATCCTGATCTCCTCCTCGGGAGCCTTTGGGTATCCGAGCTCCTCCAGCCAGGCGCCTGCGCGTGAGCCGCGTCCACTCGCGTCTACGACGAGGTCCGCGGACAGGATCTCCGCCGGGGCCGTGCCTCCGCGCCGCTGCACGCTCACTCCCGTCACGCGCGTGCGGTCGTCGCCGGCGGCGAGCGCACGCACGTCGCATCCGGCGAGCAGCGAGACACGGTCGAGTGCCAGCACGCGCCGGCGAACGTGGCCTTCGATCAGCGGCCGGCTCATCATCAGACCCCGGTGGCCGCTTTCGAACCGCACCTTGTAGCCACCGAAGTGATACCATCGAGTGTCGCGGCCGATGTCGGCCGCGATCGCGCCGTCCCTGGCAAGATCTTCGGTAAGCCCGGGGAACAGCCGCTCCAGAATCTCGTGACCCTTGGTCAGCAGAGCGTGCACGTGCCGTCCCTGAGGCACGCCCTTTCGCGGCTCGAAGACATCGTGCAGCGGATCACGCTCGATGAGCGACACTTGGCGAAAATGATCGCAGAGCACCCGTGCCGCCAGCAATCCGGTCATGCTGGCGCCGATTACGATCGCGTGGTCGCGGCGCGCGGTTGAAGTAGCCATGCGCTGGCAAGGGCTGGGATCAAAACGTTAGGTACCGCTCGCGAAGCAGTCGTATCCAGAATACGTCGAGCTCCGCCGGGATCCGGCGTCGCCCCGGCAAGTTGTGTCGGTACCTGCCGCAAGTCAACACTCACGACCGCCTGACGACGACCGCTCCGATGGCGATCTCTGCGCCACGATCGCGATTCTGCCCTTGTCCCGTCCAGAAGTCGGAACGTCCATGAACTCCTCGATCAGCAGCTCGTAGCCGATCTCGCGCATCACCGAGCCCAGCAACTCAGGGGAATGCGAGTCGTAGAAGAATTCATGGCCGAACATGGTGTCGGTAAAAGGCGGGTTGGCGGAGCCTCCCGCGGTGAGCATCAGCCGCCCGTGGGGTGTAAGGCAGCCATGAAGATCGGTGAGGATCCGTTGATGATGGGCACGCTCGATGTGAAAGAGCGCATCCCAGCAGACAATTGCATCGTACGACCCTTCGAAAACATACTCCTCGATAGGCGCGTGGATCCAGGTACCCTCGGGAAATCGCTCGCTCGCAATCGCGAGCAGCTCCTCCGACTGATCGATTCCCGTTATCCGGTGTCCGCGGCCGAGGATGAACTCGGCGATCGGACGGCCGGTGCCGCATCCGACATCCAGAACGGAAGCCGGAGGTGCGAGGCCTGACAGGAGCGTGTCGAGATATCGCCGCTCATCCTTGACGAAGGAGACGCGAGCCGAATCCCACTGCCTGGCGATGCTGTTGTATGAGTCTCGGTTCATCATGCACGAGCTCGCAATTAGTAGCCTGGACACACGATATGTCAGGAACGAGCAAGAAAACCTGAAGGGAGCAGTAGAAAATACGGTTTGGTGATTTCGAGCGTAGCCGGCCCGTGGACCGCAGGATAGAATGGAGCGATCTACCCCAGCCATTCACTCAGCAAGAGGATCGACATGCGTGCCCTACAACGCTCGGCCATCGGAGTTGCCGCTTTGATGCTCGCCACCGGCTTTAGCGTCGGAGCACAGGATTCTGCCCGCGTCGTTGCTGGCGGTGGCATCGAGGTTTCCGGATGGGAGGGAAAGATCGACGCCAAGGAAGAGGCCGCCGGACAGAAGCTCACCAACTCGAAATTCGCTAAGGAGGGCGATGCGCTGAAGGTCACAACGGGGCCGGCCGTCACCTACTGGAACCCGGCCAATACTGCCTCGGGCAATTACACGGTGAAGGCGACGTTCACCGAGGCCAAGTACATGAGCCTGAACAATCACCCGCATCCCTACGGAATCGTCGTCGGCGGCAACCAGCTCGGCACCGACAAGCAGAGCTATCTGTACTGCGCCGCGTACGGCAACGGCAACTTCATCGTTCGCGGTTTTGGCCCGGAGCCGTTCCAGGTGAACGGCCGGCGTGGCGAGGCGAACCCAGCGGTGAACAAGGCGGCAGGGCCGGGTGAGCCGGTCACGCAGGAGATCGCCGTGTCCGTGCACGGTGACAAGGTCGAGTGCGCGATCAACGGTACGGTCGTCGGCAGCTATCCCAAGTCGGATGTGGTCGGCCTCGGCAAGCTCGAATCGACGGACGGCGTGTACGGCATTCGTTTCGCGCACAACACCGAAGCGACTGTGTCGGGCCTGACGATGACCAAGCACTAGCTCTCGGGCGAGGGGCTGTCCAAGTAGCGGAAAGCGGGGCGCCGATTATTTCGGCGCCCCGCCTTTTTGGCGGAGCAACCTCGCCGCTGAGGGCTACTAGCGCAGATCGAACGAAACCCGAGCAGGATGCTCAAAGTCGCCCGTATCGTCAGGCTCGAACAGGGCAGTCACCTGCCACGAGTGGTCGCCGCGGGTAAGAGAGACGTCGAACGTCACACGGTGCACCTCCCAACTCGTGGCGTTGCGCGCCGTGACGCGATACTCCTGCGAGCGCACCGCCCACGATTGGCCATCCGTCCAGCGACCGGCTAGCAGATAGGCGTTTGCCTTGCCCACCTGATCCCATTCGAACCGGATGCGCGGTGAGGTACCTGTGTCGTTGCGGCCTAGCAACTCGGTCGCGCTCAACGCACGCGGATTGCGGATGGTCGCCGCTCGGGCCGCCGGAGGAACCGGGTGCAGGACTTGCGCTTGCTGTGCTTCGAGAGCCGGCGCGACAGCAAGCGCGGTGGCGGCCGCGGCCAGCAGCATTCGGATCATGGGAGCGCCCGTTCCGCGTAGTTGTTGGATGGGATGGGATCGGGTGTGTCGCTGGTAACGAAGGCGCCGAACCGCGCCTGACGATTCGACGGCGCTCCGCTGGTCACGATCGTTACTTCACGCAGGCCGCGCACCGGCAGATCACCGAGCTCGCACGTCACGCGAGCGGTCAGGCCGGCGACCGCTCCGGGACTCGCTTTGCAGTCCGAAGGCATGCGTAGCACCGTCACGCCCACCGGCAGCAGAATCTCGAGCCGGCTGGCCCGTGCGTCGTCGTCGTTGTCGCTGGTGACGACGATCCGCGTCGACAGCTGTCCGCCGCGCCCATCGCCAGCGGCCGGAACGCCGCGTGCAGACAGGACTTCCATCGACTGCACCCGGATGTCGGCTTGCCACACCTCCTGCGCCGAAGCTGCCTGCCGGATGGCGACGGTGCCCATCGCAAGCGAAGCGGCGGATCCGAGTATCCATACGCTCCGCGGTACGTCGCTCATGGCGCGGGCTCCGCCGGCTGCCGGACGAGCTCGATCCGCGCGTCGCCGCGCTTGCCTGTCTGCGCCGCCTTTCTATCGCCGGTCCGCTCGTCCACCATGGTCAGGCGATCGTCGGGAACGCCGGCCAATTGAAGGTGCAGAGCGACTTTCGTCAGGCGACGCTGCGCCAGCGCCGAATCAGGGAGTCCCTCCTCGTTCGCTTCGGCCGGCATCAGAAGCAGAAACCGCCCTTCCGAATTCTGCAGTGCCTCGGCCAGCGCGGCGATCGCCGGTTCGAACTCAGGCGTCAACTCATCGCTCCCATCCACGAACCGTATCGTCTTGAGCTGTAGACGTCCCTTGGCGAGGTCCTTCGCCATCGACTCGCTGCTCTGCTTTCCCCGGCCGAGCATGCCGCCAAGCTTCTTGAGTCCCTTTCCCGCCGTGGGAGCCGCGGCGATCGCGCCGGTGACCAGCATTCCCTGCGGGGTCGCCGCCATCACCGAGCCCACGCTCAACATTGCCGACGGCGCACTGGCACCAGCATTGCCAGCCGCCGCTGCCTGCTCGGCAGTGCCGCACTGGAACTGCGCGCCTGACGAAGATGAAGGTGAGGCGGTGTCGGCTGTCTCCCCGTCCATTTTCTTCTTTGCCGCGCCAATGATCATGCTTCCAGGGGTAGGCATCGCCGCTACCGGCGACGCGATCGCGGTCGGAGCCACTTGAAAGGGCACCAGTCCCTCGGGGCAGCTCGGCATGCCGTACGCACCAGATGGCGAGACTGCGGCGGCGACAGCAGCGGCATTGTCGCCGAGCACCGTGTCAGCTGCCATCGCGGCAGCGCTGGTGACGGCCGTGTCGGCGAGCTTGCCGGCGATGGACTTCGCACGACTCGCCGAGCTTTTTCTGGTGCCGATCTTGGGGGGATCCTGTGCGATTACGTTCGCCGAAAACAGGCAGCCGAGGAGCAGAGCCATCGGAAGTCGAAGCAGCATTGTCAGACGCCCGCGTTGGAGAGTGGTGAAGGCATACCCGGCTGTGCTTGAAGCCGGGTGTACGGCGAGCTACAATCGGCAGCGAGTATCGTGTTGGGGCGTCATCTGACCCTCACGCGGCTCATCATCTGGTGTCATTCGTCGGTATGGTGTTGCGGCTCAGGACGTTCGGCGGCCTATCGATCGAGGGCGAGGGCGTTGGTGATCGCGGGAGAGTTCGTCCGCGACGCCTGGCGTTACTCGCGATCGTCGCGGCCGCAGGCCCCAAAGGCGTGAGCCGTGAGCAGGTGCTTGCGATCCTCTGGCCCGAGAGCGAGCCGGAACGCGCACGGCACGCCCTCTCCCAGACGCTGTACAGTCTTCGTCGCGACCTGGGCGTCGAGCCGATCGACACGACCACGGCGCAGCTGCGACTCGACGGGACCCAGATCGGGGCGGACGTCGCCGATTTTCGGCTGGCAATCGCCGGAAAAGAGTGGCTCGCCGCCGGCGAGCTCTACGCCGGACCATTCATTGAAGGGTTCTATCTGTCGGAGGCGCCGCAGTTCGAGCGCTGGTCAGAAGAGCAGCGCTCGGAGCTGGCGCACGACGCCACCCGTGCCCTGGAGCGCGCAGCGCACGCGGCCGAAGCGGCGGGCAGGCTGGAAGAATCAGCCGAGCAGTGGCGGAGGCTGTCTCAGATAGACCCGCTCAGCGGTCCGTTCGCCGCAGGCTACATGGAGGCCCTGCGCAAGCTCGGCCAGCGCGGTGTAGCGCGCGCGCACGGGGAGGCTCACGTGACGCTGGTGCGTCGCGAGCTCGAAGCTGAGCCCGATGAATCAGTCGCGGCGCTACTCGTCGAGCTGCATAACGGCGGTACACGGGCCAGGCCCGAGGTGTCGCGCGCCCCGGCGGCGCTGCCCACTCCGAAGCCTCCGCGGGCCACGCCTGCCGGGTTGCTACCCGCACCTCCGCATCGCCTGACGAATGATCGTGCTCCGGTGCGATGGGCGCTCGGCGGGTTGCTCTTCGTGCTGACGGTCTCGGTGATCCTCGCCGGATGGCGATTCGTCGCCGGCCGGGAACCGACGACACCGGTGCTCGCCGTCGGCACGATCAGAGATCTGGTCACCCCCGACTCGCTGCAACTGGGCGGGGTGCTCAGCGAGATGCTGGCCACCAGCCTTGGCCGCCTGACGAGCCTGCAGGTGATCGCCAATTCCCGAATCCTCGAACTGGTTCCGCCCGACGCGAGCATGACGCGCACCGACGCGGCCCGCCGTGCCGGCGCGACTGAAGTACTCGAAGGCGAGCTGATACCCCTGCCGGACCAGCGCCTGCGCTTCGATCTGCGCCGGGTAGATGTGGAAAGCGGCATCGTGCGCGGCGCGTATCAGATCGTAGGCACTGACCGCATGGCCGTTTTCGACAGCGTGACGGTGCTCATTGCGGCGGATCTCGGGGTCGCGGCGCCCACCGGATCGCTGGCCGAGGTGAGCACCCGCTCGCCGATTGCCTATCGCCTGTATGAGGAAGGGCTCCGCGCGTTTTTCCAGTTCGATTCGTACGCCGCTTACCGGTTGTTCTCGGCGGCGGTACGCGAGGATTCGACGTTCGCGATGGCCACCTACTATGCGTGGCGCTCAGCGGCGGCGATCGGCAGCAGCGAGCAGAACGCGCTTGCCGATCGCGCGGTGGCGCTCGCGTCGCGTGCCTCGGACCGTGACCGCCTGCTGATTCTCACGCACGTCGGTGCCACGCGGTCGGACATGCGCGCGCTGGCGGCTGGCGACTCGCTGGCAAGACTGTTCCCTAACGACCCCGAGGCGCTGGTGCGCGCCGGCGATGCGACGCCTGATCTGTCGCGCGCCCTTGGCTTTCTCGACCGCTCGATCGCTCTCGACTCGGCCTCGGGAGTCGCGCCCTCGGCGGCGTGCCGAATGTGCGATGCGCTGAGCGCTCTCGCGCAGCGGTACGACTGGGCGGATTCGTCCGAGGCGGTCGAACGCACGCTGGCTCGGTGGAGCCGCCTCCGCCCCTCCGACCATACTCCATGGCGTATGCGGGCCGAATATCTGATCGGAATCGGACGGCCTGCCGATGCCGAGGACGCGCTACGCCGCGCGTCGTCGCTCGGCGCTACATCGCTGATGTCCGAGGAGACTCGGCTCGCCTGGGCGCTCCGCTCCGATGATCTCGACGCCGCCGACACCATCTGCCGTGCGCAGCTGGCGGTCGATGCCGGCATGTTTCTTCGATATCGCTGGCTCTGCACCATCGCTCTCCGCATGCAAGGGCGTTACCGGGACGCCCTCCAGTTGGTGCGCGCGGGGCGCGCCCCCGGCTCGGCGTCGGCGTATACCGGGCTTCCGGCGGATCCGTATAACGACGCGATCCTCGACCTCGAAATGGGACGTCCGCGGCTCGCAGCGAGCCAGTTCATGCGGATGGCGGCCGAAGCCGCGGCGGATACTCAGGGGCCGGCCGGGTTGAGGGCGCGCGAGGTCGCCTGGCGCCTAACGCTGGCGGCGACTGCATACTCGGCGGCCGGAGACACGATTCGCGTCCGGTCGCTGATCGACTCGGTTGAAACCGTCGGCCAGCGGAGCCTGTTCGGCCGGGATCCGCTGCTCCACCACTTTCTGCGCGGGTTGCTGCTCGCCCGGGGCCAGCAGCACGAGGCCGCCGTTCGCGCCTTTCGGGCGGCCACGCATTCGCCATCGCAAGGCTATACGCAGATCAACGCGCACCTTGCACGCAGTCTCCTCGCGCTCGGCCGGCCGTCGGAGGCGATTCCGGTGATGCGGGCGGCACTGCGGGGAGGAATCGAGGGCTCGGGGCTGTACCTCACGCGCACCGAAGCGCACGAGCTGCTCGCGCAGGCGTACGACGCCGCGGGGCAGCGCGACAGCGCAGAAGCGCAATTCGCGATCGTCGCACGCTCGTGGCGCAACGCCGATTCGCTGCTGCACGCGCGGCGAGATGCGGCGCAACGCCGACTTTCACGCACAACGGTGTCTCGACCCTGAGCCGGCGGGGTTCGCATTGCCGGGTGCCGGGCCGCGCCGTAACCTTCGATTGGGCCTCTACGGAGTGGTATGTCGCGCTTTCGTCTTCGGACACTCGGTGCCGCCTCGCTGGCCGGACGGCACGGCACCATACCACTCGAGGAACCACGCCTGCTCGCGTTCCTCGTCATGCTCGCGCTTGCAGGCGATGAGGGCGCGGCCGAAGGGGAGCTGCTGCTCCGCCTCACGCCTGATGCTACGGCGGAGCATGGCCGAGTAGAACTGACGCGACTCACCGACCTGTTGCGCTCGCTACTTGGCGATGACGCGTCGGTGATGCGAACCGGCTTCGGTTACGCCCTCGCGCCAGGCAGAATCATGGTAGACGTGCGGGTGCTCCAGGCGCCTGCCGAATCGGAGTGCGACGCCTTCATGGCCGGCTTCCGCTTGCCGGGGTCACCCGAGTTCACGGAATGGCTGGTGGAACAGAGGCGGCGGGTCGAGCCGACCGCGGCTCCGGTTTCGCGATGGCGCCCATCACGTCGCGCAGCTGCAGTCGCCGTGGCACTTCTCGTACTTATCGCATCAGGCGGTGCTGCATATCTATTGATACCGCGTTCAATCACCGGATTCTCGGTAGGCGATGCGGTGCTCCTGGCCGACGTTCGCAACGAGACGGGCGATCCCGAGCTCGACGCGGGACTGCGCACCGCCGCGACGATCACGCTGCAGCAGTCCGGGCGCCTCAGGGTCTACCCTCGCTCGCGTCTCGCCGGCATCTACTCGCTGATGCAGATCACCAACCGCGATACGACGCTCACGTTCGAGCTCGCGCAGGAAGTGGCCGAGCGGGACAACGTCCGGTTCGTGCTTGGCCTGCAGGTGAGCCGCGCGGGCGACCGGTTTCAGGTCACCGCCCGGCTGGCCGATGTCTCGGGCGCGGAGAAGACGGTCGAGGAAACCGCCACCGCCGCCTCACGAGAGGATGTGCTCGGTGCGCTGGATGACGTACTGCTCGTCATGCGCCGGCGCCTGGGCGAATCGCGAGCCGAACTTAACGAGCGTCGGGATCCGCTTCCGCAGGTTACGACCGCTTCGCTCGCTGCGCTGCGCTCGTACTCCGAGGGAACGGCGGCTTGGGATCGCGGGGAATACCAGCTGGCTGGCGAGTTCTGGATGCGCGCCGTGGATCTGGATACAGGGTTCGCCATGGCGTATGGTGCGCTCGGCGGATGGCACTACTATCACCATAACAGAGCGGAGGGAGAACGATACCATAGTGAGGCGCTCGCGCGTGCGGACCGGCTCACGGAGCGCGAGCGCCTGCGTATTCTCGAGGCACAGGCCGAATATCTCGGCCTGCGTGATTCCTCGCTGGTGCTCTCCGGCATGATCGCAGCGCGGTACCCCAGCGTCTTCACCTGGTACAATCACGGCACCGGGCTGCTTTCCGCGCAGCGTCGTGATGAGGCGATCGCCGCGCTGGAGAAGGCACTGTCGTTCGATTCGACGCACGTCAACAGCCACCTGAACATTGCGACAGCTGCCAAGGGGCAGCGCCGCAACGAAGATGCGCTCGTGCATTACGCGCAGGCCGGCCGTCTCGACTCTACGGCGCTCTATCGGAACAACATCAACCATGAATGGGGAGGTACTCTCGTCCTGGTGGGACGTCTCGCCGAGGCGGAGTCGGCGTTCCGGAGAATGTCCGAACGTCCGGCCCTCGGCGACCGGGCTCTCGGGCTGCGTTCGCTAGGCTACCTCGCGCTCTGGCGTGGCCGCGTCGAGGAGTCGATCATGCGGTTCGGCCAGGCTTCCGACGCCAGCCAGCAGATGGGATCGGAACTCAGCGAGGCAAGAAACCGATTGCTGACGGCTGCCTCGTATCGCATTGCCGGGAGGGAGCGCGACGCCGGCCGGGAAATCGATCGCGTCATGTCGTTGCTGCCCTCCCCCTACTTCGAACCGCTGTTTCTCGCGTTGATCGCGACAAGCTGCGCCAGGCTCGGCCGCGCTGATGACGCACGGACCGTCCTGAGCGTGCTCCAAGGGCGGACGTCGCCGGCGAACGGCATCGACTCGGCGTCCGAGGCGTATGTCTCGGGACTCGTGTTTCTCGCTGAGCAACGCCCGGCCGACGCCCTAGCCGCGGCGCGGCGCGCCCAACAGCTGCCCTGGCGCATTCCGTTGCTGATGCTGGAGGCCGAGGCGTTTGCTGCACTGGGCCGCGGCGACTCCGCGCGCGTCATGTTGGAACGCGTACTCGATGAACCGGGATTCGGTGTGGACGCCGAAGATGACTGGCTGCACGCGCATCTCTTGCTAGGCGATCTTCGGCGTGCGCAGGGGGATACGGCCGGTGCGCGCCGGTCGTACGAGCGCCTGGTCGAACAATGGCGCGAATCTACTGCTCCGGTTCCCGACCTTCTCTCGGCTCGCGTACAGCTGGCGGCGCTTTCCACCGGGCTACGCTAGGCCCGTCTCGCTTCCGAGCCGGTGACGCCAGCGACTCGAGTGCCCGGCGCGTAGAGTCCCGAAGGTGGGTTGTAAAGTAACCTTGACAATTTGTTAAGGGTACTTTACAATTTATCCACCTCTGAAGGAGATACTCAAATGCCGGCCGCTCTTTCCGCGCAGGAAGGTCCCCAGCCCCAAGGGGCATCGCTCTACGGTATGTACCTGCTCTCGCTCCTGATCTGTGGCGTCGGCAATCTCCTGATTCGTCTTGGAGCTCGCGGCGGCTGGTTACCCCCATGGGGTCAGGGAGTACTTGCGGTGCTCGCGGCCGCGCCACTGGTCGTGGCCGCTGTGCTCTTCTGGCGTCTGCTGAGACAGGACCTGGACGAGATGATGCAGCGGATTGTGCTCGAGGGGCTCGCCTTCGCACTGATCGTATACGTTCCGCTCGCTGCGCTGTACGTGAACCTGCGCACCGCAGGCGTCTACACTCCGAGGCTGGATCCTCCGGACATCATACTGGCGCCCGCATTGCTCGTCGCCATCGGAATCGCGATTGCTCGCCGGCGATACCAGTGAAGAACGTGCTCCCCGTTCTACGGGCCGAGCGCGGGTGGTCGCAAAGCGACCTCGCCGGACGCCTCGGCGTGTCTCGTCAGACGGTCAATGCGCTGGAGCGGGGCAAATATGATCCGAGCCTGCCGCTGGCGTTCAGGATCGCCAGGTTGTTCGACCGGCGAATCGAGGAGATCTTCGATTCCGACGGCGCAGCCTAGCGCGGCAAGCGCACCGGAAATTCGGCGCGCTTCCAACGCCTGACCACGGCGGCGGTCAGCCAGTGCCGCTCGTCCGCGACATGTGCTTCACCGACTCATTGACCAGCTCCCGCAGAACATCGAGGTCGATATCGGAGAGCTTCTTGATGTACAGGCAGGACTTGCCCGTCTTGTGCTTCCCGAGCCGCGCCATGATGCTGTCGTAACGGTCGAAGCCTGCCATGATGTATAGCGTCAGAGCGGTTTTTCGCGGAGAGAAGCCTGCCAGAAACCAATCGCCCTCCCGCCCGCTGTCGTACTTGTAATGATACTGCCCGAAACCGACTATAGCGGGGCCCCACATCTTCGGCCCGCTGTGCGTGGCATCCTTCATGATCTCGCCGAGCTTGCGGCAGTTCTGGCGGCGCGTCTCGTCAGGAATGGCGGCGATGAACTCCTCAACGCTCGCATCCGTCGGCTGCGTCTTGAGATCTGCCATGCTGAATACTCCTGCGTAGAGGTGAAAGCGGGATGGCCGGGAACTATGCCTGGCGAGCGAAGATCGGCGGTGAGCTGAGGCCGGGCATACATGATAGTCAGGCAAGTGCTTTTCGCAGAAAGTATCGCTCGTGCCCAGGCGGATAATCCTCCTGTACGCCGAACAGGTGATATCCTTCCCGCTCATAGAATGGCCGAGCCTGATAGTCGAACGTATCGAGATATGCGTACAGGCAACCTCGAGTGAGTGCCTCACTTTCCGCCGCACGCAGCAGAGCGCGGCCAATACCCATGCCGCGGTGTTGTTCGGAAATCCAGAGCAGATCGACGTGCAGCCAGCTCCAGCCTGTATCCCCTGCCAGCCCGCCTACGAGTTCCCCCGCCGCGCTCCGCGCCGCCAGCGTGAGCGGCCGGAAGTCGGGCGCGACTGCATGCTGGCGGTTGTAGTTTCGCAGTCCGCTGAAGACCTCGGCGCGTACCGCTTCGGCAGGCTCCTGCTCGATCGTTATCGCTATGTCCTCGTTCCGTGCCTTCATGGCGCCGAACCGAGGGAGTCGATGACGATTGTCCCGGCATCCGCCTGCACTGGATAGGATTCGCGTACGGGGCCGGTGAACCAGACCCGTACCCATTGCCCCACTCGAAGCCCACCTGGTTCCACATTCGTGGAGGCGGGCGCGCGGACCGTGGTGGACCCGGTAACTCTTACGACCGCCTTGTCGGACCCTGCGCTGTCCTGCGGATTTGCCTCGACGCGAACGACGCCGGTGCGCCCTGTTGCCAGATCCACCGCCGTGATGCGGCCGGCAATGGACGCCGGCTCGGAAGGAAGTTCAGTCGACGTGGTAGTGCAGGCGAATGAAAGTACGAGTATCGCACACGGCAAGAAAAAGCTCCGCATCAATTGGCCCTGAGGTGGATGAAGGGTGGCGCACTCCGAGGCCAGAGCGGCGAGTCGGAAGTGGCAGAGCGCGGACGCAAATTCTGTTTCCCCGATTGGCGATCGACAGTCGTTATGCGGGCGACTCCGTCCGTTCGCCTGGGGCCTGTTTCCATCGCGGCAAGTCGAAGTGCGCAATGATCCGTTCGGCCGCCTCCGCCGCCGCCAGATCCGTGTTGTCGAAACGGTAATAATCCACTCGATGGTCGAAGGCACCGCGCGAGTTGAGTTGATGCCGTGCATCGGTCTCCAGAAGCTGGCGGCGTGAAGCCGCCAGGTCCCGCTTGAACCGCTTTTCCGCCAAGCGGAATTCGCTCTCGTTGCGTTGCAGCCGCTCCGCCTGCGTCGCTTCGAGCTCCACGAAAAGAACGCGGCCGTCGCGCTCTCGAAAGCTTCGTGCGTACTCCTCGACGGCAGCCGCATCACTCGGGTCGTCGAATGCCCACACGTACGTGAAGATCAAGCCGGGTAGCTCGCTCGCCGCAACCTCCTCCAGTATGCGGCGACGGAATTCCCCGACCAGCCGCGAGAAGGGCGGGGTGCCGAATTCGAAAAACGGCAGAACGAGATCGATCGTGTGGTGGTTGTGGAACAGTCGAAGTCCCGTGCGTTGTGCCAGCTCGTGACCAACCGTCATCTTCCCGACCGCGGGCGGGCCGACGATGAAGATCAGAATGGGATAGTGGGGGACAGTGTTCATCGACTCGACGCTGCGTGCTTGTTCACCCACCCTCGGTCGGGGATCGGCCACGGACAGGGCGATACCGGCTCCGTTTCAATATGAAGGGCGGGCAATATATCAAGAAAGGTCTGGTGTGCTGGTGCTGGACTCATCCAACGCGGTCGTGATCTGCAGCAGCGATCGCGCAACCGCAGATACGAAGCCAGGTAGAATTATGCTGGTGTAACGCGGTCGTCTGCCATCGGCGCCGTCGGGACGCCCCAAGCGAAGCGAACTCCTGATATCGCTGGCGCTGAGGCCTAACGAAAATCGCAACACCCCAGCCGCTAACTGCAGATGACGCCGGAAAGAGAAGCCAAGAACCGTTCATCTGCGAAATCGGCGTAATCCGTGGTTAATTCTGCTTTGCTGGTAGTTGAAGCGTCGCGAGAAGAGCGAACCGCAGATTTCGCGGATTACGCCGATTTGGCTGTTGCAAATTGTCCGTTGCTAGGCGCGCAATCTGTGGTTCTCCTGTCCTCTCGGCGATACGCGTCGATAGCGGTCCCGACGTCGCGACAACGTCAGTACCAGGCCGCGGACTGCAGATGACGCCGGAAAGAGAAGCCAAGAACCGTTCATCTGCGAAATCGGCGTAATCTGTGGTTTATTCTGCTTTTGCTGGTAGTTGAAGCGTCGCGAGAAGAGCGAACCGCAGATTTCGCGGATTACGCCGATTTGTTTGTTGCATATTGTCCGTTGCTAGGCGCGCAATCTGTGGTTCTCCTGTTCTTGCGCCCACTCGAGAAGGTAGCGGGTGATATGCCGGACGATACATATTTGGACTCGAGCGTAATGAACTCTGGCTGAAATCAGGAACGATGAAGCTCTGGATCGATGCAGACGCAGCTCCGCGGGACGTGAAGGAAGTCTGCTTCCGGGCATCCGACCGCCTCCAGATGGAGACCGTGCTCGTGGCGAACCAGCGTCTTCAGCTCCCCCTGGGGTACTCGCACCTATTGGCGATACGAGTCGATGGCGGTCCCGACGTCGCGGATCTCTATATCGCCGAGCACGCGGTGGCCGGCGACGTCGCGGTAACCGCCGATATCCCGCTCGCGGCGCTCCTCGTACCTAACGGCGTGATCGTCATCGATCCCAGAGGTGAGGAATACACCGCCGAGAGCATCGGCGAACGGCTGTCGGTCAGGAATTTCATGGATGGGCTGCGTGGCGCCGGAGTGGAGACGGGCGGGCATGCGGCTTACAGCGCGCGCGAAAAACAGGCGTTCGCCAATGCCTTGGACCGTGCGCTCGCGCGTGCCCGCAAGAGGGCGTGATCCCGCACCTTTCTGACGCCGACTCCTGGTGATCGATGCCTGTCTATTCAGGCGGAGCAGCCGGCGGCGCCCGCCGAACCATGGGCGTACTGGGATTGTCCATGTCGGCGGCAATGAACCACGGCCCGCCGGGACGCCTTCGCAAGGCGAGGACGAACTTTCCCGAGTTCATCTCCGCTGGCGTGGCGCCATAAGTGCCGATGATGTAGCCCACCGTATCGTCCGCGGCATACGCGATCGCGCGCAGATGGAGCGAGCCGCCCGATCCCGTGTACCGAGTCTGGATGTTCGCCCGACCTCGCACCGGTGGCGCCCCACCGGAGAGTACGAACCCATCATCGGCAAAGAGAGCCGCAAGGCCGGCCGCGTCACGCGCTCGCCAGGCGCTCTCGTAGTCGCGGAGCACGCGGTCCAGTTCCGGTGGAAGGACTACGGTCGGCAGGGTGTCGCTGTTTGCCGGTGACTGAGCAGCCACAGGCTGCGCGAGTGGCAGCAGAGCCGAAATGACCAGGGCAAGAACGATCGACTGTTTGCGGTGCACGGT
>CAZPCC010000369.1:0-2150 GCA_964584905.1 uncultured Gemmatimonadaceae bacterium
TTCAGGATCCGCTGATAGTGCGTGATCAGCAGAAACGACATCTCCGGACGCTCCTCGTACAGCTTGTTCACGCCCGCCGATACGACCTTCAGCGCGTCGATGTCCAGGCCCGAATCCGTCTCGTCCAGAACCGCCAGAATCGGCTTCAGCAGCGCCAGCTGGAGAATCTCGTTGCGCTTCTTCTCGCCGCCGCTGAATCCGTCGTTCACGCTGCGCTCCGCAAAGGTCCGGTCCATCTCCAGCAGCGCCATCCGCTCCAGCAGGTCCTCCTGGAAATCGAATATGTCGATCTCCTCGTCCGGGTTGTTCGCCTGCATCGCCGTCCGCAGGAAGTTGGCGATCGAGACGCCCGGGATGTCGACCGGGTACTGGAACGCCAGGAAGATCCCCGCGCGCGCGCGCTCGTCCACCTCCAGCTCCAGCAGGTCCTGACCCCTGAACGTCACCGATCCGTCCGTCACCTCGTACGACGGATGGCCGCTCAGCACCTTCGACAGCGTGCTCTTCCCCGAACCGTTCGGCCCCATGATCGCATGGATCTCACCCGTGCCGATCTCCAGATCGACGCCGCGCAGGATCTCCGACCCGTCCTCCGCCACTACGGCGTGGAGGTTCTCTATCTTCAGCAGTGGCTCACTCATTCGTCCTGTCCGGCTCCGCTTTCAAGAATGATTCTTGATTTCAACTCGAAGCTACCCGGGCCCGTCCACAGTGTCAAGGGAACGCAAGCGTTGCGATATCCTGCTCGTGCGTACGACTTTGAGGGATGAATCGACGCAGCACGCCGGAGGCGGAATTGGCAGCAGAACCAGAACGGGTAACGCTGGTGCTGGGCGGCGGGGGCATGAAGGGACTGTCGCACGTGGGTGCGTGGCGGGCAGTACTCGAGAGCGGCGTCCAGGTGACGGAGATCATCGGCACGAGCATCGGCGCGCTGGTGGGCGCGTGCATCGCGGGCGGGCTGGGGCATGACAAGCTGATGTCGATGGCGCGCGCGCTCATGCGCACGGACATCGTGGTGCTGAATCGATGGGCGCTGCTGTTCAACGGAATCCGCCAGCCGAGCGTATTCCGTGACGACACGTTCCGGCGCTACATCGACTCGATACTGCCGGCGGAGACGTTCGCGGAGCTGGAGATTCCGCTGGGGATGAACGCGGTCGACCTGGAGTCGGGCCGGCAGGAATGGTTCGGTGCGGGCGGACTGATGGACGTGCCGCTGGCCGACGCGGTCTACGCGTCCTGCGCCCTGCCGGTCTTCTATCCTCCCGCGCACATCGACGGCCGGTACTTCGTGGATGGCGGTGTGATCGACTCGCTGCCGGTGGGGCGGGCGGTGGAGCGCGGAGCGGATCGGATCATCGCGATCGATGTGGGCGCAGGCCAGGCGGGCGACGGCGTGGGCACGGTCGAGAAGGGGATGGTGGCGATCCATCAGCGCGTCATGCAGATCATGGGCTACGCGCGGAAGCGCGCGCATCTGGACGCGCACGGTCAGGCGAGCGTGACCTACATCCGGCCGCACCTCGATGGCTACGACACGTTCGACTTCACGAGCACCGAGTTCTTCCTCGCCGAAGGATACCGTGCGACGAGTGAGGCGCTGAGCGGCGCCAGCGCCGATCGGCGCGAAGCCGCCGGCTAGCTTGACGCTCCGATCCGCACGTAGCGCCGGCCGGCCTGCGCGCCGACCCGGCTAACCGCCCGTCGCTCCGGCCGAATCGACCGCGTCCACTTCGACCGGGATCGGCCCGACCGGTTCACCCATGGCCGTTCGGAACTCGGCATACAGCTCGGCCAGGACACCGCCGGACTCCAGCCTGGCACGCGACAGCTCGGTGATGATGATGTCGCGCTGCTCGAGTATCCCGCGCAGGGCCGGCTGGGCCTGGGCCGGCGCGGTCTCGATGTCGGACTGGAGCGTGGTGAAGAAGTCGCTGGCGAGGCGTCGTGCGGACTCGTGGTTGCCGCGCTGGGCCTCGATCGTCGCTGCGCCGAGCGTCGCCTCCAGCCGCTGGAACGTCAGCTCATGCCGCGTGGAGTCGAGCTCGATGCGGGTGGCGTCGAGATCGTTGCGGTACCCGCTCGCGCTCGAGTACTGCCAGCCCGCGCCGATCGCGAAGCCGGCGATCGCCGCGACTGCCGCGCCC
>CAZPCC010000370.1:0-4659 GCA_964584905.1 uncultured Gemmatimonadaceae bacterium
GGAAGGCTGGTCGGAAGGCGGGAATGGTGAAATAGGAAATAGGAATTGGGAATTAGGAACTAGGGATGGTATGTGAAGGGGCGCTGGCGCGCCCCTTCACTCAATAGTGCGCGGCGCCTGGCTCCTCGCGTACCGACCCTAGTTCCCAATTCCTTTTTCCCATTTCCTATTTCACCATTCCCGCCTTCCGACCAGCCTTCCCAAACGCCTCGACTGCGAAATCCAGCTGCTCCTTCGTGTGCGCAGCCGAGAGTTGGCAGCGGATGCGCGCCTGGCCGTGGGGGACCACCGGGAAGCCGAAGCCGGTTGCGAAAACTCCTTCATCCAGGAGCAGATCGCTCATCCTGATCGCGAGCGCCGTTTCGCCGACGATGATCGGCACGATCGGCGTCTCGCCAGGCAGCGGCGAGAAGCCGGCCTCGGTGATCTGCTCCCGGAAATAGCGCGTATTCTCGCGCAATCGCGCCACACGCTCCGGGTGCTGCTCGATGAACCGGACCGCCTGCAGCGCGCTTCCGGCAACCGTTGGCGGCAGCGCGTTGCTGAACAACTGCGGGCGTGACCGCTGGGTGAGATAATCGGTGAGTGCGGCGCTGCCGGCGGTGAATCCGCCGGCGGCGCCACCTAACGCCTTGCCCAGTGTCGACGTGATGATGTCCACGTCGCCGAGCACGCCGAGGTGCTCAGGCGTGCCTCTGCCCGTCAGGCCGAGTACGCCGGTGCCGTGCGAATCGTCGACTACCACAATGGCGTCATGTTCTCGGGCGATCTGCAGTATCTCCGGCAGCCTGGCAATTGCTCCCTCCATTGAGAACACGCCGTCGGTCCAGATCAGCTTTCGCCGCGCGCCGGCGTTCGCCCGCAGCTTCTCGACCAGATCGTCCATGTCGGAGTGCTTGTAGACCGCCGACGTGCACTTGGTGATCGCCTTGGCCAGCCGGATGGAGTCTATGATCGACGCGTGGTTGAGAGCGTCGGAAATGACGAAGTCGCCCTCCTCCAGGATCGTTCCGGTAAGTCCCTCGTTCGCGTTCCAGCACGACACGTAGCTTAGCGAGCTCTCGGTGCCGACAAACCGCGCCAACGCCTCCTCGAGCTCGCGGTGGATAGTGAATGTTCCGCAGATGAACCTCACACTCCCCGTTCCCGCGCCGAACCTGTCGAGTGCCTGTCGCCCTGCCTCCACCACACTTGGCTCATCGCAGAGTCCCAGATAATTGTTGGAGGACAGGATCAGCACTTCGCCGCGCCCTTCCATCTCGACCATCGCCGACTGCTCCGACGCGAGATAGTTGAGCCGCTTGTACACGCCGTCGGCCTTGAGCTGGTCGAGCGTGCGGATGAGAGCGGAGTTGAAGGCTGAGTTGGGCATGGGAACAGAGATAGAGGCTAGAGGCGAGATGCGAGAGGCAAATGAGATGAGAGATGAGAGATGCGAGAGCGAGGCGAAGTGCGAAGTGCGAAGTGCGAAGTGCGAAGTGCGAAAGGCGAAGGCGAAGACTCCCTCGCACCTCGCATCTCTCATCTCTCAGCTCCCATCTCTCACGCTCTCAACTCATCTCGAATACCACCTTCCCCGCCTCCCCGCTCTTGATCGCCTGGATGGCATCTTCGTAGGCCTCGAGCGGATAGCGGTGCGTGACCACCGGACTGGGGTCGAACGCTCCGGAACGGAGAAAGCGCGTCATCTGATGCCAGGTGTCGTACATTCGGCGCCCCACCACGCCGTAGATGGTGATCCCCTTGAAGATCACCTCGGTCGCGAAGTTCACATCCATTGGCTTGGCGGGGATGCCGAGCATTTGGACCCGGCCGCCCACCCGTACCATCGCGAACGCCTGGTGAATCGCCGCCGGGACGCCGCTCATTTCCAGCACCACGTCCACTCCCAACCCGTCAGTCGCCCGCTTCACCGCCTCTTCCACTTCGTTAGGCTGAACCGTGTCGTGCGCCCCCATCCGCCTGGCAAGGGCGAGGCGCTTCGGATTCACGTCGCTTGCCACGATGTGCGCCGCCCCGGCAGCGGCGCAGATGCCCACCGCGAACAGCCCGATCGGTCCGCATCCCGTGACGAGAACCGTGGCGCCCGGAATCTCCGCCGTCAGGGCCGTATGAAAGGCGTTTCCCATCGGATCGTGGATCCCGCCGATCTCGAAGCTGGTGCTGTCGTCGAGATGCCACACGTTCGTCGCCGGCATGGCAATGAAGTCGGCGAAACAGCCGTCGCGGTCTACGCCGATGATCTTCGTATAGGGACATACGTGCGCGTTGCCCGTGCGGCAAAGCAGGCACCGGCCATCGACAATGTGGCCCTCGGCGGTTACGCGATCGCCGTTCTGCACATCGGTCACCAGCGCCCCCACCTTCACCACCTCGCCCGCAAACTCGTGCCCCACGACGAAAGGGGGCACGCATCGTCCGCGCGCCCAGTCGTCCCATTCATATATGTGAACGTCGGTCCCGCACACCCCGGCGCGGCGTACTCGGATCAACACCTCATCATCGCGAATTGCCGGTTCGGGAACGTCCGTAAGCGTGAAGCCGGGTCCGGCGGATTGCTTGACGAGTGCGCGCAAGTTGTTCGAGGGTCGAGGGTCGAGGGTCGAGGGTCGACGACTCGAATATCGCGACTTCATCGTGCGATTCAATGGATGAGTCCTGCGGTGCCGCGCGAGCCCTTCCTGACCTAGCCTCCAGTCCCCCGACCCTCGACCCCCCGACCCCCGACCCCCGCAACCCCCTCCACCCTCACCGCGCACACCTTGTATTCCGGGATCCCCGCATAAGGATCGAGCACGGGGTTGGTCAACAGGTTCGCGCACGCCTCGCGGTAATGCATGGGCACGAAAACCTGCCCGCGCGCGACCCGTGGCGACAGACGCACCGCGATCTCGATGCTTCCTCGCCGGGAAGTGATTCGCACCGGGTCGCCATCCCCCACGCCGAGCTCCGCCGCATCGGGTGGCGAGAGCTCCACCGTCGGCGTTGGCTCGCGGGAGTCGAGTCCCGATGACCGTCTCGTCATGGTTCCGGTATGCCAGTGGTAGAGTTGCCGGCCGGTGTTCATGACGAAAGGGTAAGAATCGTCAGGCAGCTCGGCCGGTGGAGCGTATTCCACCGGTACGAGAGTGGCGCGGCCGTCGATGGTGGGAAAATGGTCGTCGAACAGGAACGATGTGCCCGGATGCTGGTGATCGTGCACCGGATACTGGAGTCCCGCACCGACCAGGCGCTCGTGGGTGACGCCGCGCCACGATGGCGTGACGCGGGCAATCTCGACCATTACGTCGGCGGAGCTGTCGAACGGCGTGTAGACCCCGAGCCTTCGTGAAAGATCGAGCAGAATCTCCAGATCCTCGCGAGCCTCACCAGGCGGCTCTATCCCCTTGTGGGAGAGCTGGATCCGCCGTTCGGTGTTGACGAAGGTCCCGTCCTTCTCCGCAAACGAAGCGCCGGGGAGCACCACATCCGCATAACGAGCGGTCTCGGTCAGAAAGAGGTCCTGCACCGCCAGGAACTCCAATCCGCGAAACCAGGTTTCGGCATGCGACGCGTCGGGATCGGACATGATCGGGTTTTCGCCCATGATGTACATGCCCCGGACCGGACTCTCCGGTTGCACTATCTGTGTCACCTTGAGCCCCGCCTCGAGCGAAAGCCGATCTTCGGGCACGCGCCACGTTTCCGCGTACATTCGCCGCACCGCGGGGTCCGTCACCGGCTGGTAGTCCGTGTACACCATGGGTATGGCGCCGACGTCGCTCGCACCCTGCACGTTGTTCTGGCCGCGAATCGGAAGCATTGCCGCTCCCCAGCGGCCGATCATTCCGCACGACAGCAGCAGGTTGAGCAACGAGGTCACGATGTCGGTGCCGGTGCGATGCTGCGTCAGCCCCATTGCCCACAATGTCGCCGAACGCGGGCCACGCGCGTACGTCTCTGCCGCGCGCCGGATCAGATCCGCGGGCACCCCGGTGATTGGCGCCGCGACGTCAGGAGTATACGGCGCAACCGCCTCACGAAGCGCATCGAAAGCGTGTGTTCGCATCGTGATGAACCCACGATCCTCCAATCCGCTGGCGACTATGTGCTGAAGCATGGAGTTCAGCAGCGCGACGTCGGTTCCGGGCATCAACTGAAGGTGGATGTCGGCTCGCGCGGCGAGCTCGATTTTGCGCGGGTCGGCGACGATGAGCTTTGCGCCGCGGCGTTGCGCGCGCTTGAGCGCTGCCCCGAACACCGGGTGGTTTTCTGTGGTGTTGGCACCGAGCAGAAAGATCACGTCGCTCTCGTGCTCCACCTCGCGCATGGAGCCGGATGCCGCGCTGGTGTTCATCGCGCGCTGCATGGCGCTCACGCTCGACGAGTGGCAGAGCCGGGTGCAGTGATCGACGTTGTTGGTTCCGATGCCAGCCCGAAAAATCCGCTGCAGCAGATAGTTCTCTTCGTTGCTGCATTTCGCCGATGCGAATGTGGCCAGACTGGCCGGACCGAGCGTGTCGCGCAGACGCTTGAGCTGCTGTTCGGTGAGCTCCATGGCCTCTTCCCACGTGGCCTCCCGAAAGGGGGCGTACCAATCCGTAGGAGTGGCAACGCGATCGCGGGGATCGGCGAGTGGACCATCGAGGGTGGGGAGGCGCTGCAGCGGATTGATCTTCG
>CAZPCC010000371.1:0-7052 GCA_964584905.1 uncultured Gemmatimonadaceae bacterium
AGAAGACGAGAAAACTAACAAAAGCACGCTATCAAAAGTGCAGGCCTTTTCTTTTGAATTTCACCAGCACGCAACTTCTCCCATACGCGATCAGATCCTTTTGATCCGTTCAATCCTGATGCATCCTGCGGACCCTTCGACATGGATGCCAGCTACGAGCACGATCTCGACGAGTCCCGTAGCGCGAACGCTCTACATCGCGTGCACTGAAATAACTGCCTATCCGACGACCGCCCCTCGAGCAACCTCATGCCATTCCTGCAATGACTTCACCGAGGGTTGCCGGAAGCGCAGCGCAAGAATGGCGTCGCACGCCGCGTTAGCCGCCGACAGAGTTGTGGTGTACGGCACCCGGTGCGCTACCGCCGCCTGACGCATCGTGTAATCGTCCCGCTGCGCGTGCTTGCCGAGCGGCGTGTTGATGAGCAGCTGCACCTGGCCGTTGACGATCATGTCGATTGTGTTCGGACGACCCTCGTGCACCTTGAGCACCCCCTCGGCGGGGATGCCGCGCGCGCGGAGGAACGCGGCGGTACCCAACGTAGCCATTATTCGGAAGCCCATGTCGCGAAAGCGGCGCACGATCGGAGCGACGGTCGCCTTGTCGGCCTCGTTCACCGTCACCAGCACCGTACCGGATACCGGCAGACCGTTGTCCGCGGCGGCCTGCGCCTTGGCGAAGGCAGTGCCGAACGAATCGGAGATGCCCATCACCTCGCCCGTCGAGCGCATCTCCGGACCCAGAACCGGATCGGCCTCGGGGAACTTGTTGAACGGAAACACAGCTTCCTTCACCGCCACGTAAGGCGGAATGATCTCCTCGGTGAATCCGATCTCCTCGAGCGTCTCGCCGACCATCGCCCGCGCGGCGATCGATGCCAGGGGAACGCCGATTGTCTTGGACACGAACGGGATGGTACGGCTGCCGCGCGGATTTACCTCGAGCACGTAGACCACACCATCCTTGACTGCGAACTGGACGTTGATCAGTCCGCGCACGCCGAGCGCCTTTGCCAGCGCCACCGTGTGCTCGCGCATCGTCGCCAGGTCCTGGGCGGCGATGATGTACGGCGGGAGCACGCACGCCGAGTCTCCGGAATGAATACCCGCATCCTCGATGTGCTGCATTACGCCGCCGATCACCACACGCTCCCCGTCGGAGACGGCGTCCACATCCACCTCGTAGGCGTCCTCGAGAAAGCGGTCGATGAGCACCGGCCGGTCTTCGCTTACCAGCGCGGCCTTGGCGAAATACTCCCTGAGCGACTCTTCGTCGAAGACGATTTCCATCGCCCGCCCGCCCAGCACGTAGGAGGGGCGAACGAGGCACGGGTAGCCGACACGCAACGCTACTTCCACCGCGCGCTCCACCGATGTTGCCGTGCCGTTGGGCGGCTGCTCGATACCCAGCGCGCGAGCCACGCCGTCGAATCGCTCGCGATCCTCGGCGATGTCGATCGAATCCGGCGAGGTACCGAGGATGCGCACGCCCGCCGCCTCGAGTGGCCGCGTGAGCTTGAGCGGTGTTTGCCCGCCCAACTGCACTATCACGCCCATCGGCTGTTCGCGCTCGACGATCTCCAGAACATCCTCGAGCGTAAGCGGCTCGAAGTACAGCTTGTCGCTGATGTCGAAGTCGGTCGAGACAGTCTCCGGATTGGAGTTGACCATGATCGTCTCGTAGCCGCGATCGCGTAATGCCAGCGCCGCGCGCACGCAGCAATAGTCGAACTCCACACCCTGTCCGATGCGATTCGGACCGGAGCCGAGGATCATCACCGAACGGCGGCCGCTGCGCGGCGCCTCGCTCTCGTCATCGTAGCTGCTATACAGATAGGGCGTGCTCGATGGAAATTCCCCGGCGCAGGTATCCACCATCTTGTAGGCAGGGCGAATGCCCAGCCTCCATCGGCGTATGCGAACGGCTTCCTCCGACTCGCCGCGCGCCTTGCCCAGCTGCCGGTCGGAGAAACCCATGCGCTTCATCGCGCGAAGCGGTTGCGCCCCCGCCTCGTCCAGCGCCGCATATGCGACCTCCGCCTCGTGCAGCTCCGCCATCTGCCCCAGGAACCAGGGGTCGATCTGCGTCAGCTCGGCGATCTCCTCGACCGACAGGCCGTGCACCATCGCGCGCCGCACCTGGAAGATGCGCTCCGGCGTCGCCTGCCGCAGCGCGGCCTTGAGCGTTTCCAGCGAGTCGTCAGGCAGCCGGTCCTCCTCGAGGGTGGCGCCGATGTTCCATCCCGTCCGTCCGGTCTCGAGTGCGCGCAACCCCTTCTGGAACGCCTCCTTGAACGTGCGGCCTATGGCCATCGACTCCCCCACCGACTTCATCTGAGTCGTGAGGCGGGGATCGGCCAGCGGAAACTTCTCGAAGTTGAACCGCGGCACCTTCACCACCACGTAGTCGAGCACCGGCTCGAACGATGCCGGAGTCGTCTTCGTGATGTCGTTCGGCAGCTCATCCAGCCGGTAGCCCACCGCCAGCTTCGTTCCGATTCGCGCGATCGGAAACCCGGTCGCCTTGGAGGCGAGCGCCGACGACCGCGACACTCGCGGATTCATCTCGATAACCAGCAGCTCGCCATCGCTCGGGTTGATCGCGAACTGAATGTTGCACCCCCCCGCCTCGACGCCTATCTCGCGGATGATCGCGATCGCCGCATCGCGCATTGCCTGGTACTCGCGATCGGTGAGCGTCATTGCCGGCGCGACGGTGATCGAGTCGCCAGTGTGAATGCCCATCGGATCGAGGTTCTCGATGGAGCACACGATGACGACGTTGTCGGCGTGATCGCGCATCACCTCCAGCTCGAACTCCTTCCAGCCGAGTACGCTCCGCTCGATGAGCACCTGCCGCACCGGGGACAGCTCCAGCCCCCGCCGTACGATTGCCTCGTACTCCTCGCGGTTGTAGGCGATGCCCCCTCCGCTGCCGCCCAACGTGAAGGACGGGCGGATGATCGCCGGAAAGCCGGTGAGGTGCAGGAGTTCCTGAGCATCATCCCACGAGCGGGCTATGCCGCCGAGTGGAACCGCCAGCCCGATTCGCCGCATCGCGTTGGCGAACTCCTCCCGGTCCTCGGCCATTTTGATCGCCCGCGCGTTCGCCCCGATCAGCTCCACGCCGTATTTCTCGAGTACGCCACGCTCCGAAAGCGTCATCGCCACGTTGAGCGCTGTCTGGCCGCCCATCGTCGGCAGGAGCGCGTCCGGCCGCTCCCGCTCGATTACCAGCTCGACGATCTCCGGCGTTACCGGCTCGATGTACGTCCGATCGGCGAACTCCGGATCGGTCATGATCGTGGCCGGGTTGGAGTTGACGAGTATTACCTCGTAACCCTCCTCCTGCAGCGCCTTCGCCGCCTGCGTTCCCGAATAGTCGAACTCGGCCGCCTGACCAATGACGATCGGTCCCGAGCCGACGAGTAGAATGCGATGTAAATCAGCGCGACGCGGCACGAATCATGTCTTCGATGATGGTGTCGAACGAAAGTTGCGGCGACCAACCGGTCGCCCCACGCAGCTTTGCCGCATCGCCAACGAGCAGCGGCACATCAGCAGCGCGCTGCAGCGCCGCCTGCACGTCCAATCTCGCATCGACGCCGGCCAGAGCAAGCACGCGTTGGGCAACTTCATCGGCGCGGTGTCCCGTGCCGCTGGCGACGTTGTACGCCTCGCCTGCCTCACCCCGCTCGGCAACCGCAACGTAGGCGCGCGCGACATCGGCCACATGAAGAAAATCGCGCACCGATGCCACGTTGCCGATCTTGAGGGTTTTTCCGCCACTGGCGCGAAGGGCCAACGTGTCTCGAACCAGCCGCGGAAGGAGAAAATGCGGCGGCTGTCCGGGACCGCTGTGGTTGAAGCTCCTTACGGCTATCACGCGTACACCCTGTCCGCGCCAGGCAGCCAGCGCCATTTGCTCCTGCGCCGCCTTGGAGGCAGCATACACATCGCGCGGCTCCTGGGGCGTATCCTCACCTAGCGGCATCCGCTCGGGTGGGTGCGCACCGTACTGCAGTCCGCTCCCCACCACCAGGACAATCGGATCGGCGGTGCCGGCCGCACGCATCTCCGCCACGGCGGCGACCAGCCGCGCCGCGCCCGAAACGTTCACCTCCAGCGCCGCGCCCGGGTCGGCGTTGGCCGACGGCACGTACGAGACTCCAGCGAGATGAAAGATCGCGTCGGGACGGGCGTCGTTCAGTACGCGGGCGAGCTGCGTGGAGTCGCGGACGTCACAGGGCACCGACGTCAAGGGTCGGGGGTCGGGGGTCGGGGGTCGAAGGTCGCCGGCATTCCGTCGAAAATCGGAATCCAGTGGAGCCACGCCGGACGCCGGCTCGTCGTGACTTCCCGCCACCACCTCCCAGCCGCTCTCCAGCAGTGCCTGACAAAGCCACGGTCCGACGAATCCTGACGCGCCGGTGATGAATGCGCGCGGCACTATCGGCGCGGCCGGTGACGATCGAGATCGGCCTCGACCATCATCCGCACCAGATCATGGAACGGCACCGTCGTCTCCCATCCAAGCTCCTCCCGCGCGCGCGACGGGTCGGCGACGAGCAGATCGACCTCGGCCGGCCGCACAAACCGCTGATCCAGAACCACGTGATCCCGATAGTCCAGTCCCACGCACTGGAACGCGGTCTCGCACAGCTCGCGCACGGACCAGGTGCGCCCGCTGCCAATTACGTAATCGTCAGGCGTGTCGCGCTGCAGCATGCGCCACATCGCGTCGACGTAGTCGAGGGCAAAGCCCCAATCGCGGCGAGCATCGAGAGTGCCCATCTTCAGCTCGCGCGCCAGCCCGAGGGAAATCCGGGCCGCGCCGTCGGTGACCTTGCGCGTCACGAACTCCAGCCCGCGCCGCGGGCTCTCGTGGTTGAACAGAATGCCCGACACCGCGTACATGTTGTAGCTCTCGCGGTAGTTCACGGTGATCCAGTGACCGTAAACCTTGGCCACGCCGTAGGGGCTGCGCGGATAGAAAGGGGTGGACTCGCGCTGCGGAGTCTCGACGACCTTGCCGAACATCTCGCTGGAACTGGCCTGGTAGAACCGCGCCGCCGGCGCAGCCTTGCGGACCGCCTCGAGCACGCGCGTCACGCCGAGTGCGGTGAACTCCCCGGTGAGCACCGGCTGGGTCCACGAAGCCTGCACAAAGCTCTGCGCCGCCAGGTTGTACACCTCGTCAGGCGCGACCGCCGCTATCGCTTCGACGAGCGAGTGCTGGTCGAGCAGGTCGGCCGAGACGAGCTCGATACGATCGATGAGGTGGGCGATGCGCTCGTACGGAGTCGTCGAGCTTCGCCTGACGACCCCGACCACGCGATACCCCTTTTCCAGCAGAAAGTCGGCGAGGTAGGAGCCGTCCTGGCCCGTGATTCCAGTAATTAACGCGGTTTTCAAAAGCGGGAAATGGGAAGGGGAAATGGGAAACGCAAACGGGCTGTTCGCAGGTCGCGGGTCGGGCAGACAGCGGGAAACGGGAAAGGGGAAACGGGAAACGGAACGGCGGGAATCGGGAATCGGGAAACGAATTTGAGCCGCGAGGGAAGATAACCGGGCAGCCCGGACGCTGTGCGTCCTAGCCGTTTCCGTTTCCCATTTCCCGTTTCCCGCTTCAGGAACGAGGGGGAAACAAAAGGGGAACCTCATCGGCTCCCCCTCGACCCCCGACCCTCGACCCTCGACCCTCAGGCAATCTGTACGCCCCTCGGAGCCCTCTCGATCTTGCCCGCGTTCAGGCAGCGGGTGCAGACCTTGATTTTGGTGACCTTGCCGTCGATGAGGATGCGCGCCACCTGGAGGTTGGGCTTCCAGACGCGGCGGGTCCTGTTGTTGGCGTGCGAGACGTTGTTGCCGAACGTCACGCCCTTTTCGCACACGTAGCAGCGGCGATTGCTGATTGACCTTTTCTTTTCCATCGGTCAGCCCTCCACGAGCTCGATGCGCGCCAGCTCGGCGCCGTCACCCTTGCGGTGCCTGGTCTTGAGGATGCGGGTGTAGCCGCCTGGACGCGCGGCGAACCGCGGGCCCAGCTTCTGGAAGAGCTTGTCCGCCGCCTCGCGCTTCTGGATGTGCCGCGCCGCCATGCGCCGGTCGTGCAGCGTTCCCGAGCGAGCCTTGGTGATCAAGCGCTCGACGAACGGCCGCAACTCTTTTGCCTTGGCTTCGGTGGTCTCGATCGCTTCGTGCTCGATGAGCGACGTAGCGAGGTTGCGCATCAGTGCAAGCTTCTGCTCGCTCGTGCGCCGCAGCTGGCGCCCCGCCTTGCGGTGCCGCATGAATTACTCCTCGTCGTCAGGCGCGTTGGCCGCTGCCTGGCTCGGCGGCGTCCCCCAATCGAGGATCCGCACGCCATCGGTGGACTCCTCGAAGCGCATTCCAAAGTTCAGATTTTCACGTTCCAGCAGCTCGGCAATCTCCTGCAGCGACTTCTTGCCGAAATTCTTCACCTGCAGCATCTGCCCTTCGGTCTGCTTGACCAGATCGCCGAGGGTCCGGATGTCGGAGTTCTTGAGCGAGTTCACCGAGCGCACCGACAGCTGGAGCTCATCGATCGGCGTCTTGATCAACTGGGCCAGCCGCTCGGAATCGGCGCCGCCCTCTGTCTCCGGCTGAACCACCGCCGAAGCGTGCGAACCGAAGCTCACGAAGTACTGGAAGTGCGTCTGCGCCAGCGCGGCCGCATAACTAACCGCCTCTTCGGGCGAAATCGTGCCGTTGCTCTCGACGGTGAGCGACAGGCGATCGTAGTCCGTGCGCTGCCCCACGCGGGTCTCGGCAACGGTGAAGTTCGCGCGCCGCACCGGATTGTAGATCGAATCGATTCGGACCAGATCGACCGGCATGCCCCGATCCATCGGGTGCTGCTCCGACTCGATGTAGCCGCGCCCCTTGTTCACGTAGAGCTCGACGTTGAGCTCCCGGTCGTCCTGGAGCGTGAACAGGTGGTGCGAAGGGTCTACGATGCGCACCGCCGCGTTCCCTTCTATGTCGCCCGCGGTTACCGGTCCCGCTTCCGACTTCTTGATGCGCAGAAT
>CAZPCC010000372.1:0-10195 GCA_964584905.1 uncultured Gemmatimonadaceae bacterium
GTCGAGTGAATGCATCACACTTCCCGACCCTCGACCCTCGACCCCCGACCCCCGTATCTTTCCGCATGACCATTGTCTCCGTACTGGCCATCGCCGCGCACCGTGATGACATCGAGCTTACCTGCGGCGGCACGCTCATCAAGGCAGCGCGACAGGGCCACGCTACCGGGATCATCGACCTTACGCGCGGTGAGACAGGTACGCGGGGAAGCGCCGAGCTGCGGGAGCAGGAGGCGCGTCGGGCGGCTGAGGTACTCGGTGTCGGCGAGCGGGTCAATCTGGGGCTCCCCGATGCCGGCATCGTCAACACGCCGGAAACACGAGCCCTCCTGGCGCGCGAGATCCGCCGCCTCGCCCCCCGGATAGTGATCGCTCCCGCGCCGGAAGGCCGGCACCCCGATCATCGAATCGCTTCAGAACTCATCCGCGATGCCTGTTTCGTTGCCGGACTGGCCAAGGTCGAGCCCGACATTCCCAAACACCGCCCGCACAAGGTTCTCTATTCGCTGACCTACCGCGAGTTCGCACCCAAGCCGACGTTCATTGTCGACATCTCCGAGGAGTTCGAAGCGAAGCTGGAAGCGATACGCTGCTACGCTTCCCAGTTCGAGAATGTGACGCAGGCGGGTGAGGTATATCCTAACGGCGATCCGCTGCCGGACATGATTCGCCACCAGGCCGCCCACTACGGTTCGCTGATCCGCACGCGATACGGCGAGCCGTACTACACCATGGAAACCATGCGCTTCGACGACATCACGAAACTCGAGGTGTCGACCTTCTGAGCGCCGAACCTTCTTCCCCAAACGCAGTGCATAACGAAATCGCGCACGACTATCCATCCTATCTTCAGCTCGACTCCCTGCTCGGACTGCAGCGGCCCCTGAGCTCTCCGGAGCACCCGGACGAGATGCTGTTCATCGTCGTGCACCAGTCGAGTGAGCTGTGGTTCAAAGTGATTCTCCACGAGCTCGAGGCGCTCGTCGGCGCCATGGAGGCGCGGCAAACGCTCACGGCATTGTTCGTCATGCGTCGCATAAACGCACTGGTTCGCATCGTCTCCGACCAGCTCTCGGCGCTCGACACGCTCCCGCCGCACAGGTTCGCCGAATTCCGCGGCCATCTCGGTACATCGAGCGGATCGCAGAGCGCCCAGTTTCGCGCGATCGAAGCTGCATCCGGGCTCCGCGAGCCGCATTTCATGCATGCACTGGCCGAGCACGGCGATCCGCCGGCGATCGTCGCCCGCTGGCTCGCCAGGCCCACCCTGCAGGACCAGTTTTCTGCACTGGTGGCCGATGCCGGGACGACGATCGAAGGGATCTACAGCGCCGGCGAGCAGTCGCCGCTCATGCTGCTTGCCGAAAGCCTGCTCGAGTACGAGCAGGGGTTCGCGATGTGGCGTTTTCTTCACGTGCAGCTGGTGGAGCGCGTAATCGGTCCCATAACGGGTGGAACCGGCGGCACGCTCGGGGCGAAATATCTGCAGCGTACTATCTCTCAACGCTTTTTTCCCGAGCTTTGGCGTGTCCGCGCGGCGATCTTCTCGCCGCCCGGCGACGGTACGTGACTGCACGATATCAAGGCAGCCAGGCCGGACGGCGTGCGGGCTGACCCCGGATACCGCCCGCTCGGAGGCCACCGATGTTGATCGACGCGGCGATGTTCATCGCCGGGCTGGTGGCTCTCTTCTTCGGGGCTGAGTGGCTGGTACGCGGCGCGGCGCGGCTGGCGAGGTCGCTCGGTATCAGCGCCATGGTGGTCGGCCTGACGATAGTCGCTTTCGGCACCAGCGCTCCCGAACTGGTCGTAACATCACTCGCCGTATTGCGCGGACAGCCTGACGTCGGGGTTGGGAACATCGTCGGCTCCAACGTCGTCAACATCGCGGCAATTCTCGGACTGTCGGCCGCCGTCTCCACGGTGCGAGTGCACCCCGGGCTCATCACCCGCGAAATGCCGATCATGATCGCCGCGGCCGTCGCGCTGATGGTCGTGGGGTACGATGGAACTATCACTCGTCTGGATGGCGCGATTCTGCTAGGCGGATTCATCCTCTTTCTTCTGTACATGTTGCGGGCGGCACAGGGAGGAGAGCCGACGCCGGCGCTGGAAACCGAGTTCGAGGAGTTCGAGGAGAACCGGGGCATGACGGATACCGGCTCCACACCTCGCGTGAACGCTTTTCTCATCCTGATCGGCTTCGTTGGCCTGGTTACAGGCGCGGAGCTGCTGGTGCGCGCGGCGGTATCGGTGGCGCGCTCGGTCGGTATTTCGGAACTGGTGATCGGCTTGACTGTCGTGTCGATCGGAACCTCGCTCCCCGAGCTTGCCACGTCCGTGGTCGCAGGCATCCGCGGGGAAGCCGACATAGCGGTCGGAAACGTTGTCGGCTCGAATGTCTTCAATGTTCTCGCCGTGCTCGGAATCGCGCCGTTGATTCACCCGGTATCGGTCGACCAGTCGCTTTACGACTTCGAGATGTGGGTGATGTTGGCCCTTTCCGTCATCCTGCCTGTCTTCTGTCGCAGCGGCCACCGGCTCGCGCGTATCGAGGGGATGGCGCTTCTGCTAGGCTACATCGCGTTTGTCTGGGTTCTGATATCGCGCGCGCCCTGACCACTGTCGTGATCCGTAAACCGTTTTCCTTCAACGACTTCCGGCTCGGACAGCATGCCCGCGCCGCGTTCCGGCGCTGGCTCATCCGGAGAGCGGAGGGCATGTCGGGAAAACCGCCGGAACAGTAAGTTAGTGGTGCCATGCCACGCCCCATTTATATGGATCACGCCGCGACTACTCCGGTGCGCACCGAGGTGCGCGCGGCGATGGAGCCTTTTTTCGAGAGCCGGTTCGGCAACCCATCGAGCACGCATCGGTGGGGTCGCGAAGCGCGCGCCGCACTGGACGAGGCGCGTGAGCGGGTGGCCAACGCGCTCGGAGCCCATCCCGACGAAGTCTGCTTCACATCCGGCGGCACGGAAGGGGACAACTTCGCGGTTCTGGGGGTGTGGCGTGCTCGTCAGGCAGAGGGACGCCGGGCGGTGCTCAGCTCACCGATAGAGCACAAGGCGGTGCTCGGCGCGGTCCACGAGGCCGGCGCCGAAGGGGCCGAGGAGCGCTTCGCACCGGTCACCGCGGACGGCGTCGTCGACAGGGAGGGGTTCGCCGGAATGATGCGGGACGATGTCGCGATCTGCTCGGTCATCTGGGTGAACAACGAGATCGGTACGATTCAGCCTATTCCCGAGCTGGCGGACGCAGCCAAGGCGTGCGGGGCGATTTTCCATACGGACGCCGTTCAGGCTTTCGGCAAGCTTACGATCGACTCCAGAACCATGGCGTTCGATCTCCTGACGATCAGCGGCCATAAGATCGGCGCTCCGAAGGGGATCGGCGCCATGTTCATCCGCCGGGGCACGCCATTGCGTCCGTTGCTCCACGGCGGCTCACAGGATCGCGGACGACGGCCCGGGACCGAGAACGTGGCCTTTGCGGTAGGGCTCGCGCGCGCAGTGGAGCTGGCCGCCGAGGAGCGCGAGTCCGACGGTGCCCGCATCGGCGCAATGCGTGAGCGGCTGGAAGCGGCATTGCTCGAGCGCGTGCCTGACGCGGTGGTGCACGGCAGCGCCGTTCCGCGCGCGCCGCACATTCTCAACATCTCGGTGCCCGGTACCGACAGCGAGTCGCTGCTCATGGCACTGGATCTGTCCGGCGTCGCTTGCTCGTCAGGCTCGGCGTGTCAGAGCGGCAGCGTCGACCCGTCGCACGTGCTGGCGGCGATGGGCGTGCCCCGTGAGCTTGCGATCTCGGCGGTACGCATGAGCCTCGGATCCCTGACAACTGACGATTGCGTGCAGCGGGTGGCCGAGCTGTTCCCCGCCCTGATCGCCAAGGCGCGACGCCTGTCGGGAGCGGTCTCGTGACGAGAGCCGCGCGTGGCCGGGTCGTCGTCGCAATGTCGGGGGGAGTGGATTCGTCCGTCGCCGCTGCGGTGCTTGCCGATGCCGGCTACGACGTGATCGGTGTGACGATGAAACTGTTCTGCCACGGCGACGACGTGCCCGACCGCCCCTGCTGCTCGCTCGACTCGATCGATGATGCACGCCGCGTGTGCGAGCGGATGGCTATTCCGCACTACGTGCTCAATCTGCAGTCGTCGTTCGGGCGAGACGTGGTCCGCGATTTCGTGGATGAGTACGCGCGCGGGCGAACGCCGATTCCCTGTGTGCGGTGCAACACCTTCACCAAGTTCCGGGACCTGGTGCGAAAGGCCGACGCGCTCGACGCCGACTTCATTGCGACAGGTCATTACGCGCGCGCAGACGGCAGACGTCTGCTGCGCGGGCGCGATCAGGCCAAGGATCAGTCCTACTTTCTCTGGGGGATCGATGCCGCGGTCATTCCGCGACTCCTCCTCCCGGTCGGTGCTCTGACCAAAGCGGAGACGCGCGACCGCGCTCGCTCGCTCGGTCTGACGCACGTTGGCGATTAGGTCGAAAGCCAGGACATCTGCTTCGTGCCCGACGGCGATCACGCGAGGATCATAGCGCGCACGCTCGGAGCCGACACGCCGGCGCTGGCAGCCGGCCCGATCGTTCTTGCCGATGGGCGAGTGCTGGGCGAGCATCAGGGATACGCGCGCTACACCATCGGCCAGCGACGGGGGCTGCCCGGCGGCCACCGGAACCCGTTATACGTGATCGAGATTCGTCCCGCCGACCGAGCGGTGGTCGTCGGTCCGCGTGAGGCACTTCTCGGCCGCGGAGTAATCGCCCGGGAAGTAAACTGGCTCGGCGCGGCACCGCCGGTGGGACATGGCGTGGAGGTGCAGGTCCGCCATCACGCCGCTCCGGCGCGCGCCCACATCATCCGCCTCAACGGTGATGAGGTCGAGCTGGCGCTGGATGAGCCCGTAGCAGCCATCGCCCCGGGACAGTCGGTGGTGCTCTACGACGGCGAGCACGTACTCGGTGGCGGTGTCATCGAGCGGGGGCGGCGCGTGTTGCCGGTGCGCGCGGCATAGCTCGGCGGACCGCGAAGGCTATCTCGCGATGGCAACCCAAGGCTTCAGTACTTCAGATTTCCCGCTTCGGCAAACTCCTTCATAGCGGCTTCCTGCTCGGGCGAGAGCTGGTCCGGCACGGCGATCGACGTTTCGATGATCAGATCGCCTTTGGTACCGTTCTTCTCGATGCCCTGCCCGCGAATGCGGAACCGCTTGCCCGAGGGCGTCCCCGGCGGAATCTTCACCGCTACCTTCTTTCCGTCGAGCGTCTTGACCTGGATGCGCGAGCCTAACGTTGCCTGCGCAATGTTGAGCGGAATCGGCGCGATCAGATCGAGTCCATCGCGCTTGTAGAAGCGGTCGGGCGTGACCTGGAAGGTGATGATCAGGTCACCCGGCCGCGCACCGGAGCGGCCTTTCCCCCCCTGTCCCGTCAGGCGCACCTTGTTGCCCGTCTCCACCCCGGGTGGAACGTTGATCATCACCGTGCGTTTCGACCGCACCTCGCCGCTGCCGCCACACGTACTGCACCGTTCCGAAGGAACGGTGCCGCGGCCCAGGCAGAGCGGGCATGGCCGGGTCACCGCAAAGCCGCCCTGGCCGAACGACACATTGCCCCGGCCGTTGCACTCGGGGCACGTTCGGAGCGTTGCGCCGGGAGCGGCGCCGCTTCCCTTGCAGGTTAGGCATTCCTCGTTGACCTCGAGCTGCACCGGAACCTTGCCGCCTAACGTGGCAGTCCGGAACGGCAGCTCGAGCGTCATCTCGATCTCCTGACCGCGCTCCGGCGCGCGCGGTCCGCCGCGCGTCCCACCCCTCGCCCCCGCGGTTCCGCTTCCGAACATCGACGAGAACAGGTCGCCAAGCCCACCCAGTCCCCCGATGTCGAACTGCTCGAAACGGGCGCCCCCCGGAGGCTGCTGTCCCGGTGAGCCCGCTCCACTGGGCCGACCACCGCCAAAGCCGCCGAAATCCCCGAAAGCGCCGAGCCGGCGCATCTCGTCGTACTGCTTCCTTTTCGTCGCATCACCGAGAACGTTGTACGCCTCGGATATCTCCTTGAATCGCTCCGCGGCGTTCGGGTCGTTCTGGTTGGCGTCCGGATGGAATTTCTTTGCCAGGCGCCTGTACTGCTTCTTTATGTCATCCTGCGTGGCCGAAGCCGAAACGCCGAGGACCGCGTAGTAATCCTTGTTCTGCGCCATTGGCGGCTAGTCGCGGGGAAAGCTCAACCGTTCCACTGCTGAACGACCACCCTGGCCGGACGCAACAGCTGTCCCGCGAACACGTAGCCTTGCTGAAAGACACGAGAGACCATGTCGTCGTCCTCCGGTGAACGGGCCGGCTCGGTCGCCACCGCCTCGTGAAGCTCCGGATTGAACGGCTGATCCACCGGGTTCACCACCTCGAGGCCGGCTGCTCCTAACGCCTTGAGCAACTTGCGCTCGACCAGCTCCACGCCCTGAACGATCGCCGACGGATCAACGGATCCGGGATCGAGATGCGCAAATCGCGACAGATCGTCCAGCGGATCGAGCAGCTGCTTGGCCAACGCGGCCTGGCCCCGGGCGCTGGCCTGAGCGCTTTCGCGCGCCGTCCGCTTGCGAAAATTGTCGAACTCGGCCGCGAGACGCAGGTGCCGGTCCCGCCACTCATCTAACTCGCGCGCGGGGCTTTCGACTGCAACGCCTTCCTGTGCGCCGCCAGCCACGCTGTCCTCTACTTCATCGACCGAAGGGGCGCCATCGCCCTGAGCGCCGGCACTCTGAGCCACCTCGTCGCTCCGATCCATTGTATCCGGCTGACCTGCGCCTGCCTTCTCGCCATCCACGTTCTTGCGTACCATCGTACACCTGATTCTCGAGTAACGAACCGGCCAAACTGCATCGCCGGACGGGGTGTCGTAATTTCCTTCTCGCGGCGGGCCGGGGCAACCGGGGAATCGCGAATGCTCGCAGGAAGCTCTTCCGCCCTGCCGCTCTCGCGAGGACACCGCTTCCATCTCCGCCTCGACGGCTGGGTGCGGCCGGCTACCGGGCCACCACCGCGCGTTTCCGACATCGCCGACCAGCTCGTGCAGGGCAGAAAGCGAATCCCCTTTGAGGCTGTGATCCCCTGACCGGGGCACTCTGCGACCGCCCGAATGAGCGGTTCCCGCCCGGTGACCGTTTGGCGCCTTGTTCAGTTCCGTGCGCAGATCCGGCCGGGTAGGGCGGCTGGCGCATGCCTGACGACCACTTTCGGCGTCGGACGGGCGGAGTGCAGGGGTCAGAGCGTCAGACTTCCAAGCGCTGCCGCCATGAGCCCAAATGCAGCGGCAGTGGCGGCCATTATGCCGATCCCCAACGCGACGGCACGCACCGCGCGAGGAACCACATGGCTTCCCGTCACAGGCGCACGGTACGGATCCGCGAGCAACGCATCATCGGCCAGTCCCCACGCGCCGAAGGTGCAGAGCGCAACCGAAGCGCAGGCGAGCCACCACGCTGCTGGATAGGCGATCAGGATGAACGCCGCGTCCGCCGCACCAAAGAGCGCGGCACCCCAGAGGTGTGCGGGCCGGTGCCCGCGTGCGCGCGCAGCGAGCATGGAAAACAGGTTCTCCGGCGGGTTCCCGAACCGGCGCTCGGTGTTACCGGCGACCGTGTCAGTCGCAGAGCCAGGAGCCTTCAGGATGTCCGTCATTCTCGTCTTGAAAAAGCTCTGCTCGGATTATGGGTAAGGTGTGCCGCCTGCGCCACTCCTATTCGTATAGTCGGCCAGTATCAGCCGCCGCTAGCTCGACGAGAAAATCGGCGATCCGGCGCGTGACCGCTTTAATGTAGCGCTCTCCCTTTTCCACCGTGGCGGCCGATGGATCTCCCACACCAGTATCCGAGGTGACCTTTGTCCACGGCCGCGGAGCCCAGACCCAGCCCTCGCGCATTCCCGTTATGCGCGACGGTCGGGCACGGCCTGGCCCCGCTTCATCGAGCGGCCGAACAAGCTCCGGAGCAACGTGCAGCATCAAGCTGGTTTCCAGCTCTCCGGCATGGTCGCCAGGGGTGTCGAAGAACTCACGCGGATCCACCACGGCATACCAGTTGAGCGTGCAGAGAAACACGCTCGTTCGCGGCTGAAGCTCGCGGATCATCTGCTTGAAGTCGTTGCCGCCATGCCCATTGACGACAACGAGCTTGCGGATCCGCTGCCGCTCCAATGAATCGGACAGATCGGCCAGCAGCGCGGCCTGTGTGCTCGGATTCATGTTCAGGCACAGCTTGATGTCGAGCTGCCCGGTGTTGACACCGAAGGGCACACATGGCAGCACGACCGCCCGTGCGCCGTCTGCCCACGCCAGCTCGGCCGCCCTGATGCTGATCTGCTCAGCCTGGATGTTGTCGGTGGCGTACGGCAGGTGCCGGTTATGAGCCTCGGTAGCGCCCCACGGCAGGAGGGCAACGTCGTATGGCGTCTGGTCCACCACCGGGAAGGGAGATTCGGCGAGAACCCAGGGGCGCTGCGTCACGATTGCCTCACGAGCGATGGTGGATCCTGAATCGACGATTCCTCGAGGAATTTAGCTGAAGGTGCAACGTTACCGATGCCGATCGCGGCGCCGATCGCCGCCATCCGGAGCACCGATCGCAGCACCATGCCCGGCACCGAGGCCGGTCGCGCGCCCAGCGCCGACGTCCTCGCGGAGATTGAAACCATTTTTTCCTTTATACCGTCTAAAGGAGCATGTCTACCGCAGACCCGCGATCGGACGTCCTCCAGGGAACGCTGGAGATGCTCGTCCTGACGACGCTGTCGCTCCAACCCATGCACGGCTGGGGACTGTCCGTGCGACTGCGCCAGCTCTCCGGCGAGGTCTTCGACGTCAACCAGGGATCACTATACCCTGCCCTGCAGCGGATGCTGCGGCGGGGCTGGATCAGGTCGTCTTGGCGCGCAAGCGACAACAACCGCCGCGCACGCTATTACGAGCTTACACGTGAGGGCCATCGCCAGCTGGCAGTGCGCCGAGAGGAGTGGGAGCGCTCGTCCGGCGCGGTCAATCGAGTGCTGCAGTTCGCCTTCGGGGGAGGATGAAATGGCCTGGTATCATGAAGTCGCTGCTTCCCTTCGCTCGCTCGTCGGCAAGAAAGAAGAAGAGCAGATGACCGACGAGGAGATGCGTTTTCATCTCGATATGGAGATGCAACGTCAGATCGATGAGGGGCTGGCGCCTGACGAGGCCCGGCGGCGTGCGGCAATCGCGTTCGGAGGCGTGGACCGTCACAAGGAAGGGGTGCGAGATGAGCGTGGTACGCGGTGGCTGGAGGATCTCGCACAGGATCTGCGCTATGCTATGCGCACACTCGGCCGTCGTCCCGGGTTTACCAGCGTGGCGGCGCTCACCCTGGCGCTGGGCATCGGCGCCACCACCGCGTTGTTCGGCGTGGTAAAGACGGTGCTGTTGACACCGCTACCGTACGGCAATCCGGAACAGATCGCCATCGTATGGAGCGCCTGGACGGGATTCGATCAGACTTGGCTTTCCTATGACGAATACGAGGCCTGGGACACGGAGATTCCCGCTATCGCTGACGTTGGAATCTTCACCGATGGCGCGATCAACCTGGGGGGTGAAGAGGAACCTGAGCGCGTCCGCTCCGCGAACGTCGGCGAAGACGTGTTTCGGATTCTGGGAGTAACACCGCTTCTCGGTCGCGGCTTTTTGCCCGAGGAGGATCAACCGGACGGGCCGAGCGTGATCGTCCTCGGATACGAGCTCTGGCAGCGTCGTTATGGCGGCGATGCGGCGATAGTAGGGCAGGAGATCCAGGTGAACGGCGAAGCAGCTACCGTCGTCGGCGTCATGCCGAGCGGCTTTCGGCTTCCGCTCGACTATTCCGGAGCCGGACCAACCGAAGCATGGCTTCCATTGGCAGTCTCGCCGGAGAGCCAGGGTGCGATTGCGGGTCCGGCGTTCAATCCCAACGGCCAGAACCACGGATTTTATGGAGTAGCCCGGCTCGCGCCGGGCGCTACCACCGATCAGGCCAACCGCCAACTCGCCGAGTTCGTCGCGGGGCTCGTCGGCGAGGGGATATATCCGGAATCACAGCGGTTCCGCGCCTATACCGTTCCCGTCACCGAGCAGGTGACGGGACGCGTGCGGCCGGCATTGCTAATCGTCCTCGGGGCGGTGGGATTAGTGCTCCT
>CAZPCC010000373.1:0-8041 GCA_964584905.1 uncultured Gemmatimonadaceae bacterium
GCCGAGAACCTCCCGGCGGCCGAGGCAGCGTATTGCGCGGCGCACGTGCTGGGCAGAGAGATGCGGACACCCAATCTGACCGCCGTGGCCTCTCTCAATCTCGGCGTCCTGCACATGAAGACCGGGCGGTGGGGCCCGGCCCGGGAGCGACTTGACGAGGCGCTCCGGCTGTCGCAAATGAGCAGCAATCAGCAGTACCGTCTGGCGTCCCTGTACAACCTGGCGCACCTCGCGCGGGAGCGCGGCGACGCGGCAGCTTGCGTCGAGCTCTACGAAGCCGTCATCAGCCTGGCTCGCGCCATGGGCCAGCGTGACGTACACGCAGGTGCGCTCGCCGGAGTGGGACTCGCCATGCTGCAGCTTCGATCGATACCGGCGGCGCAGGCGCAGCTCGCCGCCGCGACGGAACTTGTGGAGGAACGCAGCGAGTGGTGGTTCCAGGGTCGGGAACTGTTCGAGGCACTCAGAATCCGACTCGCCCTCACCAGATCAAGAGACATTTCCGCGGCTGAGGTATCCGGGGCGCTCCACTTCGTCGAGAAGCACGACGGCTATGCAGCGGCGTGGCTGGCGGCGGAATGCGCAGAGCCGCTCGTCAACGCACGCGGCAACTACGCGGCAAATCTGGCCAGATTCGCGGAGCGTGCGTCGGCACTCGGATATGCGCCGCTGCTCAACAGGTTTGCGGCCGCCGGATTGGTGCCTTAGGAATTAGAAGGTTGGGAACTACAGGGGCTAGGGGCTAGGGGCTAGGGATTGTGTGCGTCGATATTCCTGTCGGCGGCGTCGCGATCTATGGCGCCACTCCCGCTAAATCGATGCACACCACCCCTGACCCCTAACCCCTGATCCCTAGCCCCTTTTTCCGCGCTCTTCCAGGATTTGGAACCAGAAATTACTCTTTTTTCCGCAATTCCTAGTACCTAGTTCCTCATTCCTTTATATTGCATTCGGTTACGCGATTACTCACCGAGGTAAAAATGGCTTCTACTCAGCAGGCGACTGTCACGCTGACTCTTACCCCGACCGCTGCGGTCGAGGTTCGGCGATTCATGTCGGACGAGGGCGTCTCCGAGGCGCAGGGCGGGTTGCGTGTGAGCGTTCAGCCCGGCGGTTGCAGCGGCTTCAAGTACGGGCTGCTCATCGAGGAGCAGGCCGCGGAAGACGATTACGTGTTCGAGGCCGAAGGGGTGAAGATGTTCATTGACCCGTTCTCGGCGCAGTATCTGAGCGGGACGACGATCGACTACGTCTCGTCGATGCAGGGCTCGGGCTTCACGTTCAAGAACCCTAACTCCACAGGTGGCTGCGGCTGCGGCAGTTCGTTCAACGCTTGAGCCAGTGAGTGGAAAGGCAGCCGCCCGCGCTCGACCGAGCGCCGGCGGGGCCGAGCAGGCCCGCGACACGTACATCGATCGCGGGCCTTCTCACATCTCCCATCCCCACGCGACATCGATGGAACGGATCCGCACTGTCGTCGTCGATGAGCACGACGATATCGCGCGCCTGGTGGCCGCGCGCATCGCTGCGCTGGTGCGTGAGAAGAATGCGGCCAACCAGCACGCCGTGCTCGGCCTCGCTACCGGCTCGACACCGATCGGGGTGTATCGGGAGCTCATCCGCATGCACCGAGAGGAAGGGCTCAGCTTTCGGAACGTGATCACGTTCAATCTGGACGAGTACTATCCGATGGCGCCGGACAGTATTCACTCGTACCACCGCTTCATGTGGGAGAATCTCTTCGACCACATAGACGTTCAGCGGAACAACGTACGCATCCCGCGCGGAGACGTGCGACGCGAGCAGCTGGCGCTCGAGTCGCTCCGCTACGAGGAAGCCATTCGTCAGGCCGGCGGGATAGACATTCAGCTTCTCGGCATTGGCAAGACGGGTCATATCGGCTTCAACGAGCCGGGCTCTGGTGCCGAAAGCCGCACGCGGATGGTTCATCTCGACGTGATCACCCGGCGCGACGCTTCATCCGATTTCTTCGGTGAGGCCAACGTGCCGCGTGAGGCGGTCACGATGGGAGTCGCCACCATTCTCGAGGCGCGCGAGATCCTCATTCTGGCCACCGGAGAGCACAAGGCTCCGATCGTAAGGCGCGCGGTCGAGGGCGAGATCGACCTGGAAGTGGCGGCGACGTTTCTCCAGCGGCATGCGGACACCACATTTTACGTCGATCGGGCCGCCGCGGCGGATCTGACTCGAATCGCCACGCCGTGGCTGCTGGACGAGGTGGAATGGACGCCCCAGCTGATGGTCCGCGCGGTAGTCTGGCTGTCCGAGCGCACCGGCAAGGCGATCCTCAAGCTCACTCAGCGCGACTACTCCGAGCATCAACTCTCGTCGCTGGTCGCCAAGTACGGCGCTGCCGGCGCGGCCAATGGAGAAGTATTCAATGCGTTAGGGGCCAAGATCCGCGGCAAGTCCAAGCTGCCGCGCGACAAGCGGGTTGTCGTCTTTTCGCCCCACCCCGATGATGACGTGATCTCAATGGGCGGCATGCTGCGAAAGCTCGTCGAGAACGGCAATGAGATGGTGGTCGCCTACATGACGAGCGGCAACATCGCCGTGTTCGACCACGAGGTGCTGAGGTACGTGGACTTCATCGAACGAACGGCGCACGATCTGGCAATCGGTGGAGATGCGGTGCGGACGCTGTGCTCGGGTGTGCGCGACTTTCTGGCGGGGAAGGAGCCGGGACAGGTGGACATGCCCGAAGTGCTCGACCTCAAGCGCATCATCCGCGAAGCCGAAGCGGTGAGCGGAATCGAGACCGTCGGCCTGCCGGCAAGCGCGGCACGCTTTCTCAACATGCCGTTCTACCAGACGGGAAAGGTGCGCAAGGACCCGATCGGACCGGCGGACGTGAGCATTGTCAGGCAGGTGCTCGAGCAACTGCGGCCCGATCTGAACTTCGTCGCCGGCGACCTGTCCGATCCGCACGGCACGCACCGGATGTGCAAGGAGGCGATCGATCGCGCGCTGGCCCAGCTGGCTGAGCGAGGGTGGACCGCGGATGCCCCGCGCCCCGAGGTCTGGCTGTACCGCGGCGCCTGGCAGGAGTGGCCGGTAACCGAGGCTACCTTCCTCGTCCCTCTCTCGCAGGAAGAACTGCGCCTCAAGATTCAGGCGATCTTCAAGCACCAGTCGCAGAAGGACTCAGCGCCATTCCCCGGGCAGGATGATCGCGAGTTCTGGCAGCGGGTGGAAGGGCGCAACAAGGGCACCGCCGAACAGCTGGATCAGTTGGGTCTCGCCGAGTATTTCGCCATGGAAGCGTACGTCGTCGAATAACCCCCCTTCATGATCGGATCGTTCACCGTCCTCGACGCCGTGGTGCTCGCGGCATACCTGTTCGGCACCACGGCGCTCGGTGTGTGGTTGGGGCGGTCGCAGCGCGACGCGCGCGACTACTTCGTGGCGGGCCAGGCAGTTCCCTGGTGGGCGGTGCTCTTCTCCGTGGTGGCGACGGAAACGAGCGCCCTGACCTTCATCAGTATTCCGGGACTCGCCTACGCGACCGATCTCGGTTTTCTGCAGATCGCACTCGGCTATCTGCTCGGACGCATTGTGATTGCCTATACGCTCCTGCCCAAGTACTACGAGGGCGAGCTCGTCACCGCGTATGAGTTGCTTGAAAGGCGCTTCGGCAAGGCGACACGCCGTTTCGCATCCGTGATCTTCATGTTCACTCGTGCCTTCGGAGATTCGGTCAGGATTTTTGCGACGACCATTCCGCTGGCCATCATCATCGGTCCGATCGTGCCGGCGGAGTACATCCAGCCGGTGGCAATTCTGACGTTAGGGGCTTTCACAATCGTCTACACCTATTACGGTGGGATGCGAGCCGTAATCTGGACCGATGTCGTGCAGACCGGCGTCTATCTGATCGGTGGACTGTCCGCGGTGTGGCTGATAGGTCAGGGAGTCGACGGCGGATGGGGCGCCATCCTCGATCGCGCCGGATCGGTCGAGAAGCTGCGGATATTCGATGGGTACATGGGGTTCGATCGTGCACACACGGTGATCGCCGGCCTGCTCGGTGGCGCTTTCCTCTCGATGGCATCGCATGGCGCGGATCAAATGATCGTTCAGCGGCTGCTCGCTTCGTCTTCGCTCAGGGATGCCCGCATATCGCTCATTGGCAGCGGCGTAGTCGTCATCGTGCAATTCGCGCTCTTCCTGATTATCGGTGTCGGACTCTACGCATTCTACGACGCGCAGACGTTCGCCCGCACCGACGAGATCTTTCCCCGATTCATCATTGAAGTGATGCCGCCCGGACTTACTGGCCTCGTCATCGCCGCAATCCTCGCCGCCGCCATGAGCACCGTCTCCAGCTCGCTCAATTCACTGTCGGCCGCTTCCACACACGACATATATCTTCCGCTCACCAAGCGCGGTCCCAACGATCCCGCGACGCTGCGCATAGCCAGGGTCTTCACGCTCGTCTGGGCAGTCATCCTGCTCGGTGCGGCGCTGGCGTACCCCGCCGAGGGGACGCCGGTGGTCGTCCTGGCGTTGTCGATCGCGTCGTTCACCTATGGCGGCCTGCTAGGCGGCTTCTTTCTCGGCCTGCTCTGGAGACGCGCAATCCAGCGCGACGCGCTCCTCGGCATGGCGGTAGGCATTTTCTGCATGACGCTCGTGGTGTTCGCCAACCAGCTCTCGACCTGGTTCCCCGATTCGCTCGGCGGGCTCGCGCCGCTCGGAAGAATCGCCTGGCCGTGGTACGTGCTGATAGGCACCTCGATCACCGTGCTGGTCGGCGTGCTCTCCTCGTTCACCCATCCGCGCCCGATAGTGACGCCGGTGATAGCAGCAACGGAGCGCGCAGCGTGACGGAGGAACTGCTGGTCATTGGCGTCGATGGCGGAGGATCGAAGACGCTCGTCTGGGTCGCCGGCGAAGATGGAAAGCCGCTCGGCGAGGCTACTGGTCCCGCTTCTGCCGTGGTGCCGGGTGCGGAGAGTCATTCCGCGATCGTCATTGCGGATACGGTGCGCGAGGCGATGCGGATCGCCGGCATGGAAGGCGTGCGCCCGCGGGCGCTGTGCGCCGGCATGGCCGGCGTGGGACGCCAGGGACAACTTGACGCTCTTCTCGATGCGCTGGAGTCGATGGACGTCGCCGAGGATGTATTCGTCCGCGCAGACGCGGCGATCGCAATGGATGACGCCTTTGGAGACGGGCCGGGCATTCTGCTCATCGCGGGCACCGGATCGGTTGCATTCGGGCGTGGTCCGACTGGAGTCGAGGACCGCACCGGGGGATGGGGTCCTGTGTGTGGCGATGAAGGCAGCGGCGCGTGGATAGGCAGACGCGCTCTCTCGGTCGTGACAGCGGCGCACGATGGCCGCGAGCCTGAAACGGCACTCACCGGAGCGTTGCTGACTGTGGTCGAAGTCAACGAGGTTGAGGAGCTGATTCCGTGGGCTGCACGCGCGACGCCGTCCCAACTTGCCGCGCTCGCGCCTATCGTCAACGCGGTCGCCGACGCGGGCGACCTGCGCGCCAATGCGTTGTTGAGCCTGGCAGCCGAGGAGCTGGTGCTTCACGTGCGTGCGCTCGGCAGGCGGTTGTTCGGGGATGAGCGAGCCGCGATTCCAGTAGCGCTCACGGGCGGGTTGCTTGCGCCGGGCGGCCCACTGCGCCGCCGCACCGAGCACCGCTTGCGATCGGCGGTGCCTGGCGCCCAGATACGCTCGGAGCATGTGGTGCCGGTGCGAGGCGCCGTTCGCGATGCCTTGCGAGCGCTCGGAGAGCACGAGACGCGAGCCGGCTAGCGTGAAAAGCGGGAAAGGGGAAACGGGAAAGGGGAAATGGCAGCGGCAATGGAAATTTTCCAACGTTTCCCGTTTCCCCTTTCCCGCTTTTTTTAGGCGCCTGTCTATCGCAGTAGGCGTCCGGGGCCGGTGCCGAACCGCGGATTCACCACCGAACTGAAAATCGATCCGAAAGTGTAGCCTATTCCCACCCATGCATCGTACCGGTAGTCAGTCTGGAGGTCGCGCAGCTCGAGCAGGATCTCCTCCGATGTCGCCTCGCGAGCGGCGATCGAGAGCTGGTCGCGAATGAGCGAACCGCGGCCCCCCACCTCGAGCGAGAACCCGCGCGCAATACGCACCTCCACCCGGCCCCCGATGTTCCCGCGCCACTGCGAACTGTTGTCGATGTAGCGCGAAGTCTCGAGCGTGGCTTCAGCCGAGCCCCACGGCTGGTTGACGTCGTAGCCGATGACCAGCGCGTGGGTAGGGCGCGTCTCCTCGAGCTTCCCGAAGATGGTCATCTCCCGGTACCGGAATGAGGAGAGCCCGATGGAGTACTGAAAGGTGAGCTGTCGGCGCGTGAACTCGTCGTAGGGAAACAGGCTGTACTCGACGGCCGGTGCGACGCGAAACCCGAATGTCGTGTTTGAGAAGGTTGATGAGCTCAACGAGGCCTGCATCCCCGATCCCCAGTGCGCGCCGTGGCTGCGCACCAGCACAGCGCCCCCTCGGTAGCTCTCCCGCAGCGTCACGATTTCGTTCTCCAGGCTATCCTCGTCCAGCACGAATCTCGATTCATCGAACTCCATGTCGGCGGAGGCACCGAACTTCCAGCGCGCCGTTATGCGGCGTCCATCGAACGCGCCGCCCCATTCGAGCGACGACTGCCGTTCTCGCTTGCGGATCGAACCGTAGGCGTCGAGCTCGAACACCCAGGACTTCCAGGGGTCGGACGCTCTTGTCTCGGCAGCGCGTGCAACTTCGGAATCGGGCTCGAGCTCCATCCGTAGCCGGAGCGCCGCCTGCGTGCGCGCGACGAAGGGGGCGAGCCCCAGATGAATCGTGCGCGTGAGCCCACGGCGCCGCCTGTCGTCGGTCTCACCCGGTCGATGCACGTATCTGAGGGTGTCGCTACGCCCGGCGAACGCGCCCACTCCTATGAAGTTGAGGGTGTACTGCTGACCGCCGGCGCCAGTGCCGGCGCTGGTGATGAGCAGGTGTACGTCTGCATCCGTCCGGTCGCGAACGAATGCGACCCAGGGCGTCTCCGTGCGTATATAGTTGCCGTCGCAAAAGGCGTTGCAGTCGAAGTACACGCGCAGATCTCGCGCAACCTCCTGCGTCAGAGCGGGACGGACGAACAGCGCCGCGGCGGCAATGATCGAGAGCATTAGATGAGCAGGTCCCCTCATGCATCAATTCCTTTCGTTGTGACCGCCTGTACGGGACGCGGCGTGCTTCTTTCGTTCTGCGTAATCGGCGTAATCTGCGGATCCGGAAGAGGCGACCTACAGGCAACAAAAAAGCCGCGTCATGCTGGCTCGCGGCAAATCTAGCGCGCAGAAGGAGTCGCCCCCCGGAGTATTTCAGAGGCGCAGCGTCAGGAGCGCGGTGCCTATCACGGGAACGCCATCCCAACGTACAGCCGGGCGAAATCGCACTTCCTTGAACTGATCTCTGATCCGACGGTTGTAGTCGGAGTCACTGGTGGGAGTGAATTCGAACGCGATCACGCTGCCGTCGATATCCACCTGGAAGCGCAGTTGCACGACCTGGCCCGAGACCCGACGAGGCTTGGGCATTGGAGGGATGGTGAGAAAATCGGGCGTCGGCGGATAGATCTCCCCTTCACCGCCTCCCGTCCCCGAACCCACCGCCGAGCCGCGACCGGTTCCGACCCCCGAGCCAACACCACCGCCCCGCCCGGGTCCGGTGCCGCTGCTCCCATCGTTTCCGGTGCCTCCGCCGACTCCGGCAGAAAGCGCGAGATCGAGTTTGGTGGTCGGGATGGTGATGTCGAGCGTCACCTCCGGATCGACCGTCTTCTCCTCCTCGACCGGCTCCTCCACAGGAGGCACTTCCTCCTCGATCGGAGGGACGAGCGGAGCCTGCGGTGCCGGAGGTAGAACGCTCATGTATCGCAGGCGTTCCGTCAGCGTTTCCCCACCCCCGCTGCCCCGGCGACCGCCGCCGCCGCCACCTGCCGGGCCCGCGCCACCAGCGCCCGGCGAGGGGTCTCCAACGGTGACCGCGATGAGCGCGGGCGA
>CAZPCC010000374.1:0-7314 GCA_964584905.1 uncultured Gemmatimonadaceae bacterium
GCCGCGCCGCGTACGACAGCACCAGCGCAGCAGCCAGGCAGACCACCATCGCGCAGACGCCGATGAACGCGGTGTTGGCGCCCTGCCTCCACAGCGGCTCCAGCGAGGCGCCGCCCCCGATGGCGCGGGCGCTCCACACCACCAGGACCGAAGTCGGCAGCACGAATGCAATGCCGAGTACAGCCGAGCATAACGATGTCGCCATCCAGCCGGCGCTCCCGGAAAGCCTGGCGCGTCCCATCACCGCGCCACCGGACGGCAGCGAGAAGCGCGCCGATCGGCGCGCCCAACGCTCGAGGCCCAGCACAATCGCGGCGAAAACCAGCAGCACCGTCGCCAGTTGCCCGGCTGCCACCCGGTCGAACATTCCGAACCACACGCGGTACACCGCGACAGTAAAGGTCTGATAACCGAACAGCGAGACCGTCCCGAAGTCGGCAAGAGTCTCCATGAGCGCGAGCGCGAGCCCGGCTGCGATTGCCGGGCGTGCGACGGGCACTGCCAGATGGAGGAAAGTCTCCCACGGCTTGAGACCCAGGCCACGGGCCGCCTCGATCAGCGCGGAGCTGCGTTCGGCGAATGCCGTACGGGCGAGCAGATACACATACGGGTAATACACGAGCGCCATGACTAACACGACTCCGCCGTACGAGCGGACGTCCGGAAGGCGTGCATCCGCGCCCGCTATCGACTGCCAGATTCGTGCGACCGGCCCCGCGTAGTCGAACAGTCCGAGGAGGACGAAACCCACGACGTAGGCCGGCATTGCCAGCGGCAGAACCAGAGCCCATTCAAAGAATCCCCGCCCTGGGAAGTTCCGCGTAGCGACCAGCCAGGCTAGACCCACGCCGATGATCGCCACGAGCGTACCCACCCCTGCCAGCAGCGCAACGGTATTGAACGCCAGGCCGCCTAGCTGTGTCCGGGCCAGGTGCGCCCAGACATCGAATCGCGGCGTGGCCGCGTTCCACGCGATGGCGGCGAGCGGCAGCAGGACGACGACCGCGAGAAGCCCGGCGGCCGCCCCGAGGGGGCGTGTTGCATTACGCGGGCGAGTCACCGTGCGAGCGGCGCGCCCCACTGCCGGGATGATTCAGCGATAGCCGGCACGGTCGGCGAGTCGCACCGCGGCTGCCTGGAACTCGCCCGCCGCCGCGACCCCGATCGTCTGCGCCTTGAACTTTCCCCAGCTCTCGAGCACCGCTGCCGGCTCCACGACGGGATTGGCGGGAAACTCGAAGCTTGCCGAGGAAAGGACCTGCTGAGCTGCCGGAGTGCTGAGATACTCCAGCAGTTTGATCGCGTTCTCGCGGTTGCGTGCATGCTTCGCGACTCCGCCGCCGCTCACGTTCACGTGCGTTCCCGATCCCTGCTGGTCGGCGAAAAGCGGACGGACCTTGAGGTCAGGGCGTGTCTTGAGCAGTCGCCCCAGGTAGTAGGTGTTCGTGATTCCTACATCGCAGCGCCCGGCGTCGATCGCCTCGAGGATCTGCGTGTCGCCGTTGATGTAGATGGGATCGTTGGCGATCCATCCCCGTACCATCCTCTCGGTCTCGGCCTCACCGTGAATGCTGATGAGCGAAGCTAGCAGCGACTGATTGTACACGGAGGTCGATGTCCGGAGGCACAGCCGCCCATTCCATTTGGGGTCGCCGAGGTCGGCGTAGGTTGCCAGATCTCCCGGCCGTACCCGTTCCGTGCTGTACATGATCGTGCGCGCACGCACGGCGATCGCGAACCACTGGTTGGCCGGGTCGCGGAGATGCGCTGGGATGTTGGCGGAAAGCGTGGCCGACTCGATCGGTTGCAGCAGTCCCTGCGAGGCGGCGAACCACAGATTTCCCGCGTCGACCGTCAGCAGCACGTCTGCCTGCGTCCGGCTTCCCTCCGCGCGCAGCCGTTCGATGACCTCATTGTTGTTGCCGCTGAAGAATCGGATCTGGATCCCGGTCTCGCGCGTGAAGTCCGCGAACACCTTTTCCGCTCCGTAGTGAGAGCGGGACGAGTAGACGACTACTTCCTGCTGGGCAGCCGCGGGCGCGGGAGCGAGTTGGGCAGCGGCCAGAGCGGCGAGCGCGAGGGCTGTCGTATGTCGGATCATTGGATGAGAATGAGTCTCAAATAGGAAGGGGACAATTTCAGTCGGAAATATCGCAGGTCAACCCCGCTGAGGGTAACCCCTCACCTCAGTGCGCGTCGACCCGTCCCGAAATTGTCCCAACCCCGCTTTGTCAGGAGGATTGGAGAGCGGGGACTCCACCGGTAATCACCCGGAGGAACAGGGGAGGCACAGGCACGGCCTGGCGCGCAACGCACCTGCCGTGCCGGTGCCTACGCCCCGTCCTTCGGTGCTTCCCCGACGTCCTCACAGCGTCTTCAGGTACTCCACCAAGTCCGACTTCTGCTGCGGCGACAGCTCCAGATCGAAGTGGGAATCGTAATGCTGTACGACGTCGTGGAGCGTCGCCGCGCTCCCGTCGTGGAAGTACGGTCCCGTCAGCTGCGGAGGATGCCAGAGCCCGCGAAGGGGCGTCGTGCGATACAGCTTGGTGGCGCTGCGCGCGGCGTAGGCGGGGTCCTGGCCTACTTCGGCGGCGGCGTGCAACCGGCCAGCGTTCACATCTGTGAACCGCTCGCCGAGGTGGCAGCGAGCGCACCCAGCGGTCGTGTTGAAGACCATCCGGCCGCGCTTCGCCGCGATCTCATCGAACGTCCCCGCGACCGCCCTCGGCTTTCTCAGGCTGAGTTGATAGGCACGGAGCGCATCGAGCTTCGAGGAGACGAGATCGGGCGGGTTGTTCACGGACACGCCGATGCGTTCGTCGGCAAAGTGGCCGTGGCCATGCATCTGCGTGATCGCCACGTAGGCGTTCCAGTACGAGACCGGGCCATCTCCGGTATAGACCTCACGAGCGACGTGACGCAGCCCGAACGCCGGCGGCAGGACCACGGGGATGTTCTGCCCGTCGATGCTGAAGCGCGGGTCGTACATGCCCGGCCCCAGGACTGATAGACCGCTCGCTGGGCTGGAGTGAGCGCCGGCGAGAGCGCGATGATCGCGCCGACATCGAGATCGCGGTTCGGCCAGCCGTCGAGCCGGCGGCCGATGCCCGCGGCGAACGAGTTGTCGACGGTCGAGTGGCAGAGCGCGCAGGTAATACCCACCCGCGTGAGGGTGTGGCTCGCGTCCACCTCTCCGACCACGCCTAACACGGCGCCGAGCTCGAGGAGCGCGACGGTAGTGGCGGGATCGTCGAGATCGACCGTTCCGGCCGCGAGGGCCTCCCGCAACGCCGCGGGGAGCGCTTCGACATCGACCTTGAGACCGACGGAGAGCGCCGTCGCCGGACTCACCCCCGGTCCGACAGTGCCTCGAATCACCTCGTGCATCCGCAGAGTGTCGGACCAGAAGGTCTCATCGCCGAACGCGTCGAGCCTGAAGATCCTTCTGCCCCGTTCCACGAGTCGAGGGCTCAAGGGACCCTGCGCCCGTTCCGCCGATGAGGGCGACGGCGGTGTAGTGGGCTGGTCGTCCTGCTCGCACGCGGCCACGAATGCCGCCAGGGAGAGCCCTGCCAGGATCGGGAGCGTTGAAGCAACGCTCCGGCTCAACGATGCCCGCTGCCTGCCGACTCCGAAGATCGAAGCAACCATCTTGCGTCTCATCTCGACATCCTCCTTCTTCCGCGGGCGCGGGCATGGATCGACTGGCAAAGACTCTTCGCCCCGTCAGGCGCCTGGCCTCGGAAGTGCCAATTGCCAGTACGGCGAAGGTTAGCAATATTTTGAATGAAATACTGCAATATCTGCTCCATTTAACCCCCGGAGTGGTGCGGAGGACGTTCGATGCCGGACAAGCAGTTACGGTTGGGTTCGCCTGCGGGAACGAGAGGGCAGATCATAGATATTCTGAGGCGAGCGCCGGGTACTGCGACGGAGATCGCTGCCAGTCTCCAGCTGACGTACAATGCCGTGCGCTCGCATCTTGGTGCGCTGCACCGCGATGGCCTCGTGCAAACGGGAGGCATGCAGCGCGGCGGGACGCGTCCTGCGGTGCTGTACGAGCTCGCTCCGGGCGTCGACGAGGCGCTGTCGCGCGCCTACGTCCCCTTCGTCACGCAGGTCCTCCGTGAGCTCGGAGCCCGGCTGTCGAAGAATGAGCTCGACGACTTCATGCGCAGTGTCGGCCGTGGCTTGGCGGGCCAATGGTCACGCCCGCACGGCTCGGTGCGGGAGCGCGTCGAGGCGGCGTCGGCGCTACTCGGAACGCTCGGCGCTCCTAACGAGGTGGAGACGGGCGATGGCACGCTGAAGATCCGGGGATTCGGATGCCTCCTGTCCGCCGCGGTCGGCGAGCAGCCGGCGGTATGCCGAGCGATGGAGAGTCTGCTGCAGGAGCTGATCGGGGTCCCCGTCACCGAATGCTGCGAGCGCGGTGAGCGGCCTCGCTGCTGTTTCGCTGTGCCAGCCGCTTGAGGTCGGGGCCTAACGGCGCCACACGAATAGTTTCTCGACGACCCAGCCCACCTTTTCGGCCACCACGCCGAGTGGGCCGAGAATGACTTTCCGCTCGAGGGTTAGCTGCAGGTGAGAGAGGGCAGCTGCGTCGCGCAGGTATGCAAGCCGTCCCTGCAGGCTGTCGAGCTCTCCCTGAATGCGCGCCAGCTCGCGTTCCACCTCGACGATCTCCGTTACCGTCGCCGTTCGTGACTGGAGCTCGCGCAACCGGTCGCGAGCCGCCGTCAAACTTGCTATGCGTGCGTCGAGGTCAATCACCGTGGTGGTGACATCCTGAACCGCGACGGAGCGGCTCGTCATCTCGCCAAGCTGGGCCAGCGAGTCCAGGGCGGCCTCGAAGACGGCGTCGGGGAGGCGTAGTGTGAGCATCGCCGACCTTTCTGTAACGACCTCACGTTCAACCCGGCCACCGAGGATCGTCGCCAGCGCCGTAGCCTTTGCGTGCGCGGGCGGGATGCTCTCGACGACCAGCTCGGCCGCTCCGGTGCGGAGCATAACGCGGTCGACCGCCTGCTCGGCGGGGGACAATTCGATCCCCTGCATGGCTAGAGGGGCCGGACCGCGCGCGACGCCCGGCGTGCAGGCACACGCCAGCACGAGGGCGGTGCCGGCGAGAAATGTCAGAGGAGATCTCGTGGTCATTGCAACCAGTGGCGACACGAGCCCGTACCAAGGCTCACAATATGGCGAAGGGCCGGCGCGGGAAGGTATATATCCACAGTACACTGCGGAAAGCGCAGACAGCTGTGATGCGGGCGACAAAAGGTACCAGGAAGTCCGGAGGAAGATGGCCGAAGAGCGTCGTTTCCAGGAAAGAGAGATCAGGGCCATTTTCCAGGCGGCTACTGAATCGGCCGACTCTATCGAATCGCCCGACTCCAGGGAATCGACCCTTCCGGGCGGAGGGGACCTCACGCTCCGCGATCTGCAGGAAATAGGGCTGGAGGTGGGAATTCCGGCGGAGCGGATAACGGCGGCTGCGCGAGCGCTCGACAAGCGTAAGGAAATATCCCCTCGCCGGACATACCTTGGATTGCCAATCGCGGTGGGACGCACGGTGGATCTTCCACGCGCTCCGACGGACCGTGAGTGGGCGATACTGGTCTCGGAGCTGCGGGAAACGTTCAAGGCGCGTGGGAAGTTGGCCTCCCACGGCGACCTGCGCGAGTGGTCCAACGGCAATCTGCATGCGTTGGTCGAGCCCACCGAGACTGGCTATCGCTTCCGCCTGGGCACACTCAAGACGAGCGCCGTACCAACCGTAACCGCGGGAATCGCGGCTCTGGCATACGGACTCGTAATGCTCATCGTTCTGCTGCTTTCTGGGCAGGTCCCCGAGGCCTTCATTTCCCCCGCTCTTCTGCTAGCCCTCGGCGGGACGGCAGTGGGATACGGGGTGCTCCAGCTGCCGGCCTGGGCGCGCGAACGCGAGGAGCAGATGGAGCACATCGTGGCTCGTGCGCAATCGCTGCTCGAACCGGGCGTTGAATCCCTGAACGAGCCTGACGTCTAACCGAATCGATTGCCCGTGATCAACCGCAAACCGGAGCACGACCGTCGGCTTGCGGCACTCAGGATTTCGCCGGACGCCGGCCGGCGCGCCGCCTCCGCACCCGGTACAGTGCGTAGATGCAGCCGCCGTCGATGGTACGACACTCGGCCAGCTCGAGCGTTATGCGCCCCGCGTCGCCGAAGAACGGAACTCCGGAGCCGAGCAGCACGGGGTGAACGTTGAGACCCACCTCGTCGATGACGCCGGCCTCGAAGAGCGAGCGCGCCAGCTCGCCGCCGCCTAGCACGCAGATATCCTTGCCCGGCCCACGCTTGAGCTCGCGCACGAACGCGGCCGCGTCCGTCCTGACGAGTGTCGAACCGGCGCCAGCGGGCAGCTCAGCGAGCGTGCGGGAGAACACGTAGCCCTCGACGCCGGCCATGGCACCCCCACCGTCGCCTCCGGATTCGGCAGAAGCCTCCCACGTCTTTCGCCCGATGAGCACCGTGTCCGTCTTCGACCAGGTCTCGGCGATCAGCCGGGTGACATCGTCGCTCCAGTGGAGCCAGTCCATCGCCCCGCCGGGTCCCGCGATGAACCCGTCGAGGCTGCAGGCGGCGCCGTAGGTGACCTTGCGCATGCGATCCTCCATTTCTAAATAGAAATTCAGATACGATACTAAATCTCGATTTAGAAACGTCAAGGGGAGGTTCGCCGATGGCGCGGCCGCGAAAGGTCTCCGACGAGCAGGTGTTCGCCGCCACGCAGCGCGTCATGGCGCGGGTCGGCCCATCCGAGCTGACTCTGGGACTCATCGGCGAGGAGGCCGGGGTGACGGCGGGCGCGCTGGTGCAGCGCTTCGGCTCCAAACGCAACCTGATGGTGCGCATGGCGGGGTTGCTCGCTGGCGGCATCGGCGAGCTGTTCGCCGGTCTGCGCTCGGCGCACCGGTCCCCGATAGCGGTCATCCGCGCTTACGCCTCGTGCATGGCGACTATGGCAGCGACGCCTGACGCGCTCGCGCGAAACCTCGCATACCTCCAGGTCGATCTGACGGATCCGGACCTGCGCGCGCACCTGCTCGAGACGGCGCGCGAAACGCGGCGCGAGCTCCTCGCGCTGGTGGCCGCGGCCAAGGAGGGGGGGGAGCTGGCGGCCGACACGCCGGCTAAACCGCTCGTCAGGAACATCGAGGCGCTGGTGAGCGGTGCGCTGCTTACCTGGGCTTTCCATCGCGAGGGGGATGCCGCGTCATGGCTGAGATCCCACGTGGACGCACTGCTGGCGCCGCACCGCGCCGATCC
>CAZPCC010000375.1:0-2941 GCA_964584905.1 uncultured Gemmatimonadaceae bacterium
ATTCCTCACATAAATGAAAGCGCATAATCCCACACCGCCCTTGCCCCGGCAACCGTCAGGAACGTGCCTGCAAGGAGTGTGAGGCCGAGCAGGAACCGGTTCATTCGAAGCTCGGGAATGAGAAAGCGGCGATCAGCCCAGATCATGAAAAAACACCAGATGCCGCACGCGAAGACGCCGCCGAGCAAGGCGGCGGGCGTGACGATCTCGACGGGATCATCCATCGACCACAAGAGGAGGAGGCCCGGCACGGCGCAGTAGAGCAGGACGAGGCGTCGAAACTGCGCGAACGGCATCTCCCGGACCCACCGCGAGAGCGGGCTCAGGCATTCGAAGGCGGTGCGGATGTAGAGCTCGTACGCCCCGTAAATCGTCCCCATAAATGCGAAGAAAATGCCTGCCTGGTAGACGTAGAGCAGTGCCGGATGAAGGTTCGTCAAAAATACGGCCTGGTGCGTCAGCAGGTCGGCGCCGTCGGGCACCAGTCGCTGCGGATAGAGAATCACGGCGCCGAGAACGAGGAAGCAGCACGTGAAGATTAGCACGCACAGGAAGCCGACTCCCGTGTCGATTTGGGCAGGAATCAGCCACCGCCGACCCCGCAGGATGTTCTCGGGGTCGCGCGCGATCGCCACGCGCCGCGGATCGAGCTCGACGGCGTATCGGTCGCGCTTGAGCCCGAGCGCGCCCCAGGCCTTCTCGCGGTAGCAGGAGATATATCCGATGTAATCGTACGTGCCACCGCCTATGGCGCCGAGGTAAACGACGATCTCCAGCCACGGCGGCCGCGCGGCGACGGCCGGGTACGCCTCGCGCACCCACGGCTCGTATTCGGTCGGAATGACGGGCAGAAACCCGGCCAGCAGCCCGGACCATTCGGGTGCGGTCACCGCCGCCGCGGCAAGGACGCTCGCCATGAGGATGCCGACGATCACGAGCTGCGTGCGTTCGATCACGCCGTAACTCTGAAACAAGATCATCGTGACGATGACGAGCGCGCTGCCCGTACCCCACAGTCGGGCGTAGAAGAGCTCCTGGTCCGGCGTCCCCTGCAGGCCGGTCATCCAGTTCATCATGGAGCCCAGAGCCAGCGGCAGACCCGCATGCCAGAAGGGAAACGATACCAGGCTCAGCACGGCGAACACGATCGGAACCCAGTTCTTCGGGCCCGGGAACAGCCGCCAGTGCGTCATCGGGTGCTCGCCTGTGAGCGTGATGTAGCGCGAGGCCGAGTATACCTGCACCCCTTTCAACATGGCTCCGGCCGCCATTGCCCAGAGCAGCGTGTACTCGAAGATAGCACCACCGCGGGAGGCGAAGATGGTTTCGCCCGATCCGATGGTGGCGGAGGCAACGATGGCGCCGGCACCGAAATACTTTAGCAAACGCGGGGACAGGCCCCGCTGCAGCTCGGGCGGCAGCGGCGGATACCGTATCTCTGTAGCGGCGATCGTCTGAGGGGGCTCCATGCGAACCAGCCCTAATACAAGAACATCGGCTTGCCCATCACGTGGTGCACTTTCGGCCGGTACTCGTCGATCTCGTACAACTCGTCGACATCCACCCGCTTCACACCGGCCGAGACGTCGCTCATCGCGATGTGGGTATAGGTGCCGCTCCGGAGGGCCACCATCCGGCCTCTCTCCCCCTTCTTGATCACGTCCATCGCCATATTGGCGAAGTTGACGCCGACCATCAGGTCGAGTGCGTCCGGCGCGCCCGAGCGCATCAGGTAGGCGACCTGCTGATAAATGATGTTCTCTCCGGTCAGCTCCTTCAGGGCCTCACCCGTGATCATCCCGATTCCGCCGAGCTTCCGGTGGCCGTATGGGTCGGCTTCGCCGAACTCGACGACCTTCCCGCCTACCATGTGCGCGCCCTCGCTGATGGTCACCATCGCGTAGTTGCTCGGATTGGCCCGCTTGTCGCGCATGAGCAGCTCGGCGAGGCGCTCGGGGTCAAACGGCACCTCCGAAATGATCGACCGGTCGACGCCCGAGAGATACGAGCTGATGAGGCTCGTTTCTCCGGAGTTGCGCCCGAAGAGCTCGATCACGGCGATGCGCTCGTGCGAGCCGACGCTGGTGCGGAGCTGGTGGATGAACTGGACGCTGCGCGTAACCGCCGTTCCGAAGCCGATGCAGTAGTCGGTCCCGTACACGTCGTTGTCCATCGTCTTGGGGATGGCCACGACGGGGAAGCCTTCGCGGTGCAGCCGCTCGCCGAAGCTGAGCGTGTCGTCGCCGCCGATCGGAATGAGCGTGTCGATGCCGAGGTGCTCGAGGTTCTTCAGGACGTGCGGCGTAAAGTCGCGCGGGCGAGGATCCTTCTCCTCCGCCTCGAGGTGGGCCGGGTCCTTCAGGAAATCCGGCACGTCCACAGGGGCGACGCGGCCGGGATTGACGCGGCTCGTGTGCAGCACGGTACCGCCGGTGCGGTCGATCGTGCGGACGGTCCGTTTATCCAGTTTCATGGTGTACTTGCTGGCGGCGTCGGGATCGTCGCGATCGATCCATAGAAGTCCTCCCCAGCCGCGCCTGATTCCGATGACGTCGTGCCCCTGGTCGATCGCGCGGTAGGCGATCGCCTTGATGCACGGATTTAGTCCGGGTACGTCGCCGCCCCCGGTAAGTACTCCGATGGTCATGCCTGCAAATCCTTTGTTGAAACGTTTAAGCGAGTAGTGGTGGTGTTCGGCCTGTGGGGGAATACGGCGCGGACATCCCTGTCCGCGACAGGCCATCATAAGGTAAGTGAATCAAGTGTAGAGAAGCGAGGACGGCACTCATGAGGCCCATCCCGGTCATCGGCCCGCGTCCTTGTTCGCCGAGGATGCCTATGGCATGGCGAGGCCTCCTGCGGTCGAACGAGCCCCGCGCGCCCGCACCGACGAGGGCAGCATGGACACCTTCCTGATCGAGGGCGGCCACCCGCTCGCGGG
>CAZPCC010000376.1:0-33835 GCA_964584905.1 uncultured Gemmatimonadaceae bacterium
CCCCCCCCCCCCCCCCCCCCCCCCCCCCCCCCCCCCCCCCCCCCCCCCCCGACCCCCATGTTATCCACCATCGCCTTGCCGAACTCGCTCGTCGACAACTTTGTCGCGCCTTCCATCATTCGCTCGAAGTCGTAGGTGACGCGCTTCTGCTCGATGGTGCGCCGCAGCCCGTGGATGATCAGGTCGGCGGCCTCGTCCCAGCCCATGTAGCGGAACATCATCTCACCCGAGAGAATCAGCGATCCCGGGTTCACCATGTCCTTGTCCGCATACTTGGGGGCGGTTCCGTGTGTCGCTTCGAACACAGCGTGTCCGGTGACGTAGTTGATGTTCGCGCCAGGCGCGATGCCGATTCCACCTACCTGTGCAGCGAGTGCATCGGAGATGAAGTCGCCGTTGAGGTTAGGCGTCGCCACCACGTCGTAATCGCGAGGCCTCGTCAGGATCTGCTGGAGGAATGCATCGGCGATCACATCCTTGATGATGATTCCCCCGGGGAGCACCTGCCACGGCCCGCCTTCATGATCGGTGGCCCCGAATTCCGTCTTCGCCACCTGGTACCCCCAGTCGCGGAACGCGCCCTCGGTGTACTTCATGATGTTCCCCTTGTGCACGAGCGTCACGCTTTTGCGATTCTGCTTCACCGCGTGCTGGATCGCAGCGCGCACCAGCCGTGCCGTCCCCTCCTCCGAGATCGGCTTGATGCCGAGACCGCTCGTCTCCGGGAAACGGATCGTGGCTCCGAGCTCGTTCTGCAGGTAGGCGATGAGTCCTCGTACTTCCTCGCTCCCGGCGCGATATTCGATTCCCGCGTAGATGTCCTCGGTGTTCTCGCGGAACACTACCATATCCACATCCTCCGGCCGCTTGACCGGAGAGGGCACGCCGGCGAAATGCCTGACGGGCCGGACGCATGCATAGAGGTCCAGCTGCTGGCGCAGCGCTACGTTGAGCGACCGGAACCCTCCGCCGACCGGTGTCGTCAGCGGCCCCTTGATCGCCACAAGGTGATGGCGGATGGCGGTCAGTGTATCGTCAGGCAGCCAGCTCTCGAGCTTGTTCTTGGCCTTCTCGCCGGCCAGCACCTCGAACCAGTTGATCCGCCTGGCGTCCCCATAGGAGAGCTTTACCGCATTGTCGAAGACGTGCTGCGACGCGCGCCAGATGTCGGGTCCGGTGCCGTCGCCTTCAATGAAGGGGATGATGGGCTGATCGGGCACGGAGAGCGCGCCTTGGCGCATCGTGATCGGCTCACCCGCCGACGGCGGGGTGAGCGAGGTGTACTTCGGTGTTGTCGTCGAGACAGTCATGTTCCGTCGAGGGCTCGCGTGAGTGGAACCGCGGTGGCGGCAGGGCGCCTGGCGCAGGGACGGCGGCCGTCCCGGCGGGAATGTACTCGCCAATGCACATGACCAGCAAAGGGCCGTCCCGCGCGCTCGCCCACCTGATCGGCGACCTGTACTACGCATTCCGCGAGCGATTCGACGCAATCACGGCGCTTGCGCCCGGGCGGTTCATGGCGCGGGACTGGCATGCAGCCCAACGCGACGCGGCTGAACGACTTGCGATCTATAAGGTACACATGGACCAGGCGCTGAGGGTCGCGCAGGCGCAGGGCGGCGAGCTGCTCTCCGCCGCCGCCTGGTCCGAGACGAAGCGTGCGTACGCCGCCGCGACGGCCGGCCGCGCCGATGCCGAAATCGCTGCCACGTTCTTCAATTCCGTGACGCGCCGCCTGTTCAGCACCGTCGGCGTCGATCCGGAGACGGAGTTCACCGATGCGGATTCGCCCGTGCCTGACGATTCAGCGCGCGCCGAGGTACGCGTACGCGAGTTCGCGGAAGCGAACTCCGGCGCGGCGCGCTGGGCGCTCGAGCGCGGGCCGTGGTCCACCGCCGATGGGCCCGCTGCCGCGGATGCCAACGCGTTTGCCGATGCACTCGACGTCGCGCTTGGCGGCGAGTCGGGTGCGGTGCGACTCGAGATGCTCGACGCCGTGTTCTATCGGAACAAGGGTGCCTACCTGGTGGGCCGGGCGACGCGGGGAAGCCGGTCAGTGCCGCTGGTCGTCGCCATGATCAACGGGAAAGACGGCGTCTGCGTCGACGCCGTACTCACCACCTCGGACGAAGCCAGCGTCGTCTTCGGGTTCTCCTGGTCGTACTTCCGCGTCGCCGCTCCTCGCCCGCGCGCGCTGGTCTCGTTCCTCTCGACGATCATGCCGCTCAAGCGGATCGATGAGCTCTACACGGCCATCGGATTCAACCGGCACGGAAAGACCGAGCTCTACCGCGGGCTTCGCGCGCACCTGCATCGCGGCGGCACGCGATTCGAGCCGCCGGAAGGAGACGAAGGACTCGTTATGACAGTGCTCTCGCTGCCGTCGTTCAACCTGGTGATCAAGCTGATCAAGGACACCTTCGGCCAGCCGAAGTCAACGACGCGGCGCGCGGTGATGGAAAAGTACCATTTCGTGTTCGTACGCGATCGTGCCGGACGGCTTGCCGACGCGCAGGAGTTCGAGCATTTGGAGCTACCGCGGCGTTGTTTGCCCGCTCCCGTTCTCGCGCACCTGATGGAGACCGCTGGCGGCAGCGTGCGCCTCGATGACGAGAGAGTCGTGCTCACCCACTGCTACACCGAGCGCTACGTGACGCCGCTCAACGTGTTTATCCGGCACGCCGAGCCTGCCGCCGCGCGTGAGGCGATAGTGGATTACGGCACTGCGATAAAGGACCTGGCCGGCGCCAACATCTTCACCGGTGACATGCTTCTCAAGAACTTCGGCGTCTCGCGGCATGGGCGGGTCATCTTCTACGACTACGATGAGCTTGCTCTCCTCTCCGATTGCCAGGTCCGGCGGTTGCCCGCTGCCCGCGACGATGATGACGCGCTACTGGCGGAGCCCTGGTTCGGTGTAGGAGAACACGACGTCTTTCCCGAGGAATTTGCGGCGTTCATGGTGCTCCCCGGTGCGCTGGGGAGGGCATTCCTCGATGCGCACGCGGACCTGCTCACGGTCGAATTCTGGACCGGGATGCAGGCCCGCGTGGCCCGCGGCGAACTGCCCGACGTATTTCCCTACCGGATACGGCGGCGGCGCAACTGCACGCTGCCTGGCTAGCGGCTCAGCGAGGCGTCGTAGTCCTCGTAGGTATCGTCGGTCAGCATTACGGTCTCGCTGTCCGCGATGGTGTAGCGATAGAGGCTCCGGACACCGGTGCGGAGGGATGTGAAGATGAGTGCCTTTCCATCGGCGGTCCACACCGGATCTCCGTCCTCGGCACCGTGTCCAGTCACACGGAGCAGAGAGCTACCGTCCAGCGTCGTAATGTAAACGTCGCCGCTGCCGTTCCTCCGCGAACCGAACGCGATACGCTCTCCGTCCGGCGACCACGACGCGTGGATGTTGGTATTTCCCCCAGTGACCAGCTGTCGGGCACCTGTACCATCAGCGTTTATGACGAACAGGTCGCGCATGACGAGTGGATCGTCGACGTTCACGTCATAGACCAACTGGGTCCCGTCGGGCGACCAGGCGGGGCGCAACTCCGCTCCCGGCGTATTGGTGAGCCGCAGCAACCCCGATCCGTCGGCATTCACCACGTAGAGCTCGGAATTTCCGCTCATATTCGAGACAAACGCCAGCTTGTCATGCGAGGGTGACCACGCCGGGTAGCCCGCATGCGAACCGGCGGAGCCTATCGTCGCCAGGCTGTCGCCGGTCGCAGAAACGACGCGGATGTACCCTGTAGTCGAGTCCGGTGCGAGTGTGGCATACGCGATACGGTTGCCGCTGGGAGACCACACTGGATCGCTGTCGGACCAGTCGCTCGTTGTGATTCGCGTCACGCTTGTTGTTCCTTCCTGCTGCACGAATATGTCGGCGTTCCCGTTGCGTACCGACGCAAAAGCCAGGTGCTGATTTCCGCTCCCGCAGGTAACGACGAACCGCTCGGATGGTACCGATCCCTGGGCCACTGTAACCACGCGGGCCACGTCTCCGGCTACATGGCAGTTGGCCGCCACGCCGCCCAACGTAAGGCGCGCCGGTCCGGTGAGGATCCGTAGATCTACAGCGCCGGTTGTGGGAACCGGGTGCTGTTCGAGGCCGCGAACGTCGATAGTGTAGCCGTCGGGATCGAGGTTGACCCCAAACGAGTTGACGACGACCCTTGCCGTGCCGAAAACCGCGTCCGGATCCCGGGACGTGATCGAGTCGCCCTTGCAGGCGGCGAGGACGGGTAGCAGCGCCAGAAAGGCGGCTAGACGCAATGTGCCCTCGCCCAACACGGTCGAACGCATAGATGTGCTCCGGTGACACAAAACATTACGCCCTGCTCCACGACGAGTCAGGCGATTCCGCGCGGCAGGTCAAAGCCGTACCCGGAAGGAAGCAATATCAGGGCCGCAGCATTGAGGCCGCTTAAACCACCTGAATGCTCCCTGCTGACGATTAGAACGACGTAATGATTCCGACTACCAGCTGCCCATCGTTGTTGGAGCGGGCCCCGCGCGACCGCGCCTCGCTGTCGTAGCTGTCGAGGAAGGAGAAGTTGAGATGCGCGAACTCGGCCAGGCGGATCGCTATGCTCGTGTTCGAGCTGAGCGTGAATCGGTCGAAATCGCCGGCCACCGGCCTGTAGAAGGTCTCGTGCGAGATGCGTACCCGGTCGTTCATTTGACGCCGGTACCGCCCGCGCGCCGACCAGCGCAACAGGGACTGTGTTTGGTCGGTCGCGCTAGGCGGAAAGTAGGTGCGCTCGCCGAGCAGCGCGAGGCTTATGTCCGCTCGCGTAGTCTCCGTGCGCACGAAGGTGAGCTTTTCACCGATGCCGAAATCATAACGGAAATCGATGCGCTTCTCGAGGCTCGTTTCGACCGTGCTGATGAGAAAGGTGCTGTACCGCCCGAACGGTTGGTGATCGTAGCTGAGCGTGCCTAGCCAGGCGCGCTTGCTAACGAAGCTTTCATCATCCTCATCGCTGCTCTCTCCGTAACTGAAGCGCACGTTGCCCTTGAGCTCGAAAGAGCTGTCCGCCCGGGCGACGGATGACCGGGTGGTGAACAGGGTCTGCCGCGTGTTGCCGAAGAAGAAGCTGCCACTGATCTCGTTCTCGATCTCCCAGCCGACGGTCTGGGCCGAGGCGAAGGCCGGAACGGTAGAGATGAGAGTTGCGAGTAGCGAGACGTGAGAGATGAGCGATGCGAGAAGCGAGACTCGAGGATGACGCCGGCGAAGGGCCATCCGAAGCTGGGGAAGCGGCGTGGGCGGAAACATACCACACAATGTATTCCGCGCTGCGGCGCTGATGAACCAGACAGCCACCGTGCTTAGATTTCTCGTTACCGGCGACCGGCGCCCGAAGACTCCCCGCGTCGCGCGTCGCGCGTCGCTCTCATCTCGCATCTCGCTTCTCGCTTCTCTTCTCATGGCTCCTCAATTCATCTATGTAATGAAGGATCTGCGCAAGGTCGTCCCTCCTTCGCGCGTAATCCTCGATGGCATCTGGCTCTCCTTCTATCCCGGCGCCAAGATTGGCGTACTAGGCGCCAACGGTGCGGGCAAATCCTCGCTGCTTCGCATCATGGCCGGCGTCGACCATGAGTTTCAGGGTGAGGCGTGGGCCGCCAGGGGAACGAGGGTTGCCTATCTTTCCCAGGAGCCGCAGCTCGATCCGACGAAGGACGTGCGTGGCAACGTCGAAGAAGCGGTGCGGGCGCAGCGCGATCTGCTCGACCGGTTCAACGCAATATCGATGGAGTTCGCGGAGCCGATGAGCGATGCGCAGATGACCGCGCTGCTCGATGAGCAGGCGTCGGTCCAGGAGCGGATCGATACGCAGGATCTGTGGAACCTCGACACGAAGATCGAGATCGCGATGGACGCGCTGCGGCTGCCGCCGGCCGATGCCGACGTCTCACGCCTGTCCGGGGGCGAGCGCCGGCGCGTAGCGTTATGCAGGGTGCTGCTCGAGCAGCCCGACATGCTGCTGCTCGACGAGCCGACCAACCATCTGGATGCTGAATCGGTCGCCTGGCTGGAGCGGCACCTTGCCGAGTTTCCCGGTACGGTCGTAGCCATCACCCACGACCGCTACTTTCTGGACAACGTGGCCAAGTGGATTCTGGAGCTCGACCGCGGGGCCGGCATCCCGTGGGAAGGTAACTACACGAGCTGGCTCGACCAGAAGCGGACGCGCCTTGCGCAGGAAGAGAGCCAGGTTTCGGCCCGGCAGCGCACGCTTGCCCGCGAGCTGGAGTGGGTGCGCATGGCTCCGCGGGCGCGGCAGGCGAAGAACAAGGCGCGCGTTCAGCGGTTCGAGGAGCTGGCGACGGAACAGCAGGGCGACAAGCTGATGCAGCACGAGATAGTCATTCCGCCGCCGCCGCGGTTAGGCAACGATGTGGTGATCGCCGACGGCTTGCGCAAGGCTTTCGGCGATACGCTGCTTTTCGATGATCTGACGTTCTCGCTTCCGCGCGGCGGCATTGTCGGGGTGATCGGTCCCAACGGGGCGGGGAAGACGACCCTGTTCCGGATGATCGTCGGGGAAGAGAGGCCTGACGGGGGAACGCTCACCGTCGGCGATACGGTCGTGCTTTCGTACGTCGACCAGGGACGCGAGCTGGCCGGAGCGCGAACCGTCTACGATGAGGTGAGCGACGGACAGGACACGATTCAGGTAGGCAAGCGCGAGCTCAACGCTCGGGCCTATCTGGCAAGCTTCGGCTTTCGTGGCGCCGACCAGCAGAAATTGGCTGCCAACATGTCGGGAGGCGAGCGCAACCGGCTCCACTTGGCGAAGCTTCTGAAGAGCGGCGGCAACCTGCTGCTGCTCGACGAGCCGACTAACGACCTGGATGTGGACACGCTGCGAGCGCTGGAGGATGCGCTCATCGATTTCGCCGGGTGCGCGGTAGTTATCTCCCACGACCGCTGGTTTCTCGACCGCATAGCGACGCACATCCTGGCGTTCGAGGGGGACAGCGAGACTGTGTGGTTTGAGGGGAACTACCAGGCGTACATCGAGGACCTCAAGCGGCGTAAGGGAGCGGACGCCGACCAGCCGCATCGGATCAAGTACCGTCGGCTGGTGCGAAGCTGAGCAACTGCCGACCCGTTCCTACTACTTCTCCGCCAGCCCCACCAGCGCGAGAAGTTTCATCGCGTTCCCCATCGGCACGACTCCCGGCCGTAGCCGGTAGTCGAAGCTGAGCGGCGCGCTATCCGAGGCGAGCACCGACTCCTGGAAGAACATTGGCACGGCCACCGGAGTGAGCTCGGGCGCCGATGCCAGCGCCACGTCGTGCGTAGTGACGAGCCCAATGCTGCGCGACCTGGTGAGGCGCGCGATAACCGTTCGCGCCGCCTCGTGCCGCTCGGCGCTGTTCGTGCCCTGCAGCAGCTCGTCGAGCAGGTACAGGGCCGGCGGCGCCGGAGGCGGTTCCTCGGCCGCGTCGACCACGCTCCGCAGCCGGCGCAGCTCGGCCATGAACAGCGAGATGCCATCCTCCAGCGAATCGGTCACGCGGATGCTGGTGTGGACTCGTAATGAACACAGACGCAGCGCCGAAGCGCAGACGGCTGCGCCGGCCTGCGCCAGCACGGTGTTGAGCCCCACTGCCCGCAGCAGCGTGCTCTTGCCCGACATGTTCGATCCGGTCACCAGCACGAATGTCCCCGGCGGCCCGATAGTAATGTCGTTGGCGACCATTACCTCCGGTGCAATCAGCGGGTGGCCCATCGCGCGGGCTTCGATGCGAGTCTCTTCGCCGTCGGCGGGCTCGATGAGCTCGGCGGTCCGCCAGCCGGGATTGGCGTATCCGAGTCCCGCCAGCGCCGCCAGCGCTTCTATCTCACCCAGAGATTGTAGCCAGGCACCGACCGCGTCTCCGTGCTTGCCGGCCCAGTTCGCGAGCGAGGAGATGACGTGAAAGTCCCATAATCCTGCGAGCTGCAGCGGGGCGTGGAGCATTGGCGAATAGCGCACTTCAGCAAATTGCAGCGTACGCCGCAGGCTTCGCAGAGATGCGCCGGCAGGGTGCTCACCGGCCTCGAGCGTCCCGGCAAGCCGGCGCAGCAGGGGCGATGAGAACTCCTCCTTCGCCAGCCGATCCATCGCGTTCGCATACCACGGCAGCGCCGTTGCCAGGGTATCGACTCTGCCAAGCGTCTGCCTGACGCGGCCGCCGTAGACTATCCAGAGAACGGCGGAAACGGCGACCGGAATCCAGAGCGACGAGAATGGCAGCGTACCGATCGCTATCAGCACGCTCATCGCGATGATGATTAGCGTGAGCGCGCGAGCTGCCGGTATCAACCAGCTGACATGCCCGAGCCAATCCACGGTTTGCCCGATCCGTGCCGCGTTTGCGAGCAGCACTGGCGGCACCTCCCCCATCCAGAGGGCAAGCACCGCAAGGTCATCTCGAAGGTCCAGTCGAGGGGTGAGCTCCGCTACCGCCTCCTGACGTTCGCGTACAGCAGCCGGTGATGCGGGCTCGAGAAGCCATGCGCCGAGTACAGCGCGTGCCGGCGCCGCGCTGACGCGGGGCAGGAGCTGCCATAGCGACGCGTGTCCGAAGAGCCCCAGATCCTCAGCGTATGGATGGCCGGCAGGCGCGGTGAATTGCGGTACCTGGGGCAGTGCGTTCCACGCCCGGCGTGAGCGCAATCCGGCCTCGGCATTCACGGTGGCCAGCGCCTGGTAGCGTGCCGCCTGACGACGAACGCGGGAGTGGATGGCCACCAGAACGACGAACACGGCCATCAGCGTCCAGACGAATGGCGCCACGGTCGAAGCGGAGATGCGGCCGGCGACTACCAGGATGATGAGCAGCGCGATCACGCCGAACGTGATGAGTCGCGCGAGGCTCAGGCGAGACGAATGCCGCTCGCGGACGCGGTTCGCCTCTGTGAATCCACGTTCCCGTTCGGCAAACGCGGCGCGAACCGCGTCCGGATTGTTAGGTATCACGCTATCGAGCGATGCGCGCCTGTTCCGCGACGGCTTCTCTGGAGCGACGTGCCGAAAGTCCTACTGGAAGATTCCGCAATATCCTAACAGCCACCACAGCAGAATGAAGATCAGCACCGTGCTGAAACAACCGCCTCCGAGCTTCTTTGCGCCGTAGCCCGCGGCCAGACCGCGCAGCAGTTTGCTCATTTCCCCTCACTCGGTGAAAGCCTCGCGCCTCCGCCGGTTACCGGCGAGCGCTGCGTCGATTTCCCTGTACCGCTCGCTTCGCCTCTGGTCAAGAAACGGGCCGATGCGCGCGCGGCATCCCAAGAAAAGTCAGCCGTCGCAGCATGCTCTCAGGATGGGCGGCCCGACTTGCTCATCCACCGTCGCGACTGGGCGACGAGGCGTTCCGCAGGAGAGGGAATCGACATCCAGTTCAACATGGCCTCGGAGGGTGCCCGAGCTGCCAGCAGAAGGCAGGCCAGCGCAAATAGCGCGACACTGGTCATGATGACACTGCCCGGGATGGTGCCAATCGCCGCGCGTGCGACGATGTCGTCCCACTCGGCCGTCACATACGGCTGAAACGCGAGCCTCGTTACCCACGCGACCAATGCGACACCGATCAGATAGACGTAATTGCGCCGCAGGCGGTATCCCACCGCATCGACAAGGGTCAGGTGAGGGACGGTTCGCCCCAGATCGGTCGCCACGCGTGCCAGGTTTTCCTGTATTGCCGCGGCGTCAGGCCCCTGCATCGGAGCGAGAACGGGCGCGATCAGGTACTGATTGAGAGTCCGAAAGCGACGACGCCAGAGGTCGTAGACCTGATACCGCCGTGATTCCATGAGCAGAAAGATCATGTTGAAACCGAGCGTCAGCAGCAGCACGACGTGCGGAGCGGCCCTGTCGCCAAACGAGAACGTCACCATCGCTGCCGTAGTCGCGGCTGCCCAATTGGTGGTGGCATCCATCCGTTGGCGCCACACATCGGCATGGCTCACCACCGCCCGGTAGAAGTGCACCAGCACGGCATGCGAGAGATCCGGCAGTTGAGCCGCGGATGTTGCTTCCGTGGGCCTGTCCCCTTCTGACATGTCCACCCGGGTCATGAGGTGAGGCGTTGGTGGCCCCGTAACGCGCCGATTAAGCGCAAGACATATCAACTCCCGTCGCTTCGCAAGCTTGATCGAGTTGAGCGAGTGAGACAAGTCCCTTGGGCAGTCAGGACCTCACCTCCAGAGGCGTCTGCGTTGCCGCTGGCCCCTCTCGCTTCTAGCTTTCGGCATGCCTGACGCTAACGTGGTAGAGGTTTCCCGGCACGCCATCGAAGTCGCCATTAGCCGGAGGCGCACGTTCGCGATCATCAGCCATCCCGATGCCGGCAAGACGACGCTCACGGAAAAGTTGCTGCTTTACGGCGGCGCCATCCACCTCGCCGGATCGGTCAAGGCCCGCCGGGCCGACCGGCACGCCGCGTCGGACTGGATGAAGCTCGAGCAGGAACGTGGTATCTCCGTTTCGTCCAGCGTCATGCAGTTCGAGTACGACGGGTATCAGATCAACCTGCTCGACACGCCGGGCCACGAAGACTTTTCCGAGGACACCTATCGCACGCTGATCGCCGCCGACAGCGCGGTCATGCTTCTCGACAATCGCCGAGGGGTGGAGGACCGCACCCGTCAGCTCTTTGCCGTTTGCAAACGGCGCCGCACACCGATTTTCACCTTCGTCAACAAGTGCGATCGCGCCGGCGAGGAGCCGTTCAAGCTGCTGGAGGACGTGGAGTCGGATCTGGGCATTGCCTGTTATGCTGCAAGTTGGCCGATCCACCGGGACGGCGCCTTCCTTGGTGTCTACGATCGTCATCAGTCGCGCGCGCATCTGTATGCCCGCGGCGCGGACCGCGGTGCCAAGCGGGCCGGCGAGCAGGTGCTGGAACTCCACGATGATGCCCTGCGCTCGGAACTTGGGGATGAGAGCCACGACCGGCTGCTGCACGACATCGCGCTGCTGGATGCGGCCGGGCATCCGTTCTCCCGTGAAGAGGTGATGGCCGGCACGCAGACTCCGGTCTACTTCGGAAGCGCTCTCACCAACTTCGGCGTCGAAACCTTCTTCAGTGAGTTTCTCGCGCTTGCCCCCGCACCGGTGGCAAGAGAGTCGAGCGCGGGCCCTGTCGATCCCACCGACGAGGCGTTCACCGGATTCGTGTTCAAGATCCAGGCAAACATGGATCCGCGGCACCGCGACAGGGTCGCCTTCGTTAGGGTCTGCTCGGGACGATTCGAAGCGGGGATGCCGGTTCGGCACGTGCGAACCGGCAAGACCATTCGAATGGCGGCGCCGCAGCAGTTTCTCGCCCGCGAGCGCACGCACGTAGAGGAAGCGTGGCCCGGCGATGTAATTGGCATTCTCGATCGGGGAGCGCTGCGTATCGGCGACACGCTGTCGAATGGCGCGGATCTGGAATTCCTCGACATTCCGCGCTTTCCTCCAGAGCATTTTGCACGCGTGATCCTCGATGATCCGCTGCGCCGCAAGCAGCTGGATGCCGGATTGCGGCAGCTCACCGAGGAGGGTGCGGCGCAGGTTTTCTTTACCTCGGCGACTGACATCTCCGGGCCGACGCCAATCGTTGGAGCAGTGGGGATGCTGCAGTTCGACGTTCTGCTGCACCGGCTGGAGCACGAATACCGTGTGCGTTGCCGGCTCGAGCCCATTGTCTACAAGCATCCACGCTGGGTGACGGGCAGCGCTGCCGAGATCGAGCGCCTCTCCGAAGATCGCGGCATCATGCGGCTGTTCGACGCCAAGGGGAACCCGGTATTGCTGTTCGAGAGCGACTGGCGGATGCGCTGGACGAGCGAGCGAGCCACCGCCGTGGAGTTCCACGAAGCCGCGCCCTGACTCGGTGCGCCGTTAGGGAGCGCCGGTCGCCTCATCGGCAGCGGCCTGAAGCGGCGCCGCCTGTGCCGGAGGGATGTTCACCAGCACCGATGAGCCTCCAACCGCCGCCAGGCGGGATGGCAGCCCCGCCGTAGACACGTCGAGCAGTTCGCCGTAGATGGCCAGCGCAGCGAGATAAGAGCCCATCGCGCTGGGATGGAAACCGTCGGAACCGTAGAGTGGCAAACCGGGATTGCTCTCCCACGCGGCCGCCCACGCCGCACCGGCAGGCAACAGCTCGCCCTGCACGCTTTCGGCTGCCAACCGGTAGGATTCCAGAACCCTGTCGAATACGTCTAGCCGGTAGTCCATCGGCCAGACCTGGTACAGTGCAGGGCGGCCACCAGCGGCGCGTATGCGCGTCGCGAACCGCCCAGCCCAGTCGATGAGCTCAGCCCGACTGTCATCCAGCGACGATGGTCCCTGCTGCATGACGACTACATCCCATCGCCGGCTGTCGATTGCCTCGAGCGCATCACCTTGATGCCAGTGGTCCTGGAGGCTGAATCCGCCGAACGTCACTTCACCCACGCGAATCGGCTGCCCGCCGGCGGAATCCGAGAGGGCGCGCACCATCGCGGGCAGAGCGTTGAATTGAGTGAGGCTGTTGCCGATGAACAGTACGCGCAGGGAGCCCGAGGGATCCGGCCCGGATGTCGTGCCCCCGGAGCAGCTTAACGTTAGGGCAGCAGCTGTGATCGCGGCGCCGCGCAACAGCCATTGCACGAGTTCGGGCTCTTCGCCCGCGGTTCGCACCATTCGACGTCTCACGGGGCGACCGTTGATAACCTACAGGCGTCCACCCCAGCGGTTGCGCTCCTCTTCGAGTGCAACATCCGGCTGTACCGGCCGTGCCAACAATGCGCGTGCCGGAGCGAGCGGATTCCGTTCGAACACCCGCGGCGTGCCTTCGAGCGGGGCGGTAAGCACCGGACGGGGCTCCCTTCCGAGAGAGCGAAGGATCCGGCGGGATATACGATTGGCCGCGCGCCGGAGCAGAAGCGCTCGCCGTGCGCGGGCGCCCCTGGCAAACGCAGGCATTGCCGCATCTGCCTCGCGGGAGGCACAGGTGTCATGAGTCATAGGATCCTCAACTGTCCATACATCGAATGCCGTTGGCCGGTTCCAATCGTCAGGTGGATACTGCGACGAGGCCCCTCCCGATGTTTCGGGAGAGGCCTCGTCGTGAGCGGCTGCAGCTGTCGTTCGCCGTTTGCTCAGAACTCGTTGGCTCCCCCCGTATGCGCGCATACGAGAATGACGCGGCTGATAAGATTGCCGAGTCCAAGGGAAAGGTGGCCGAGCGACGAACGTGTCATACGCGAAAAGCTAGATGGTGATCGCGCCGTGTCAAGAGTCGGCCGTGACGGGCTGGGCCGGCGAGGTATGCCGCAACTCGACATCCGGCATGAACGCGGTGATGATCAACCCTAACAGCACGAGCCCGACCCCAACCCTGAACAGCTTCATCACCGTTTCGGTGAATGCGAGCTGAAAGGAACGGTGCACCGCGTCAACCGCCGCCAACGCGGTTTCCTCACCAGGAACGGCGTGTCGCACTCGCGCCTTGATCGCTGCCGTATCGAAGGCGACCGTCGGAGCGCCTTCGCCGCCGGCTGCCGCGGACGAGGCGCCAGCCCCGCCGATCGCCTCCCGCACCGCCGGCGGCAACTCCGCCACTCGTGGTGCGACGCGGCTGGCGAGCTCCCCGCCCAGCGTGCTGGCGAACAGGGTGCCGAAGAGGGCCAGACCGATTACCTGGCCCAGTGACCGGGAAAAGGTCGATGCGGCCGTCACCACGCCCAGCTCGCGGGGCTGTGATGCGGCCTGCATTACGAGCGTGTAAAGCGGAAGCGTGGGTCCTATGCCAAGACCTATCAGCAGCATCCGAGCGCTCACCGACCACTGCGACGACTCGGGTGTGAGCGTGAAGCCCATCAGCGCAAACGATCCACCGAGAATGGCGAGTGCGGTGAGCATGATGAGTTTGGGATGCCCGAACTTCGAGACGATCTGGCCCGACGTAATGCTGGAGATGACGATGCCGAAGGTGAGCGGCATCATCGCCAGGCCGGCATCCGTAGCCGAAACTCCCGTCACGTTCACCAGATACAGCGGAAGGAACACTATTCCGAAGAGAAAGGCGGCGCCGAGCACGAACAGCGCAGCGGCGCCGAAGCTGACAACCCGGTTGCGGAACAGTTCGAGGTGCAGGATGGGGTCCGGAGCGTGCTGCTCGCGAATGAGAAATGCGATCAGCGCGGCTCCGGCCAGGCCAAGCATCGTCAGAACCTGCCACGAAGTCCACGCATACCCACCACCGGCCGCGCTTCCTTCGGAGCGCCCGACGCTCAGCGCGATCATGAGCGGTACAACCCCGATGAACAACAGCACAGCACCCAGTATGTCCACCGGCAGCCGCTGCTCGGAATGCACGCCAAGACGCGGCATCGCCGTGATGATGAACCACAGCGCCACCGAGCCGATAGGCAGATTGATGAAGAACACCCAGTGCCAGCCGAAGGCGTCGGTGATGAACCCTCCGGCGAGTGGTCCGATGACACTAGCGAGTCCCATCACGCCGCTGATCAGTCCCATGTAGCGTCCGCGAACGGCGGGGGGGTACAGATCCGCAATCACGGCAAAAGCGGTGGTGAACAGCGCCGCGGCGCCGACCCCTTGCACGCCACGGGCAGCGATGAGAGAGATGGCTCCCTGCGAGACGCCGCACAGCAGCGAGCCGGCGAGAAAAATCGATACGCCGATGATGAGAATCGGCTTGCGCCCGAACCGATCGGACAGCTTTCCATATATGGGCAGCATTACCGTCGCCATCACCAGATATGCCGTCGTCAGCCAGGCGTAGAGCGACGGCGCAATCTGCAAGTCCCGCTGGATTGCCGGCCCCGCAGTCGCGACGATGGTCTGGTCGAGTCCCGCGAGGAGGAGTGCGGCGAGCACTCCGGCGAGCGTAATGTTGCGCTCGCGTCTGCTGAGCGACGCCGCATCGATGACACGCCGTGCAGCCGGCGCAGATGCTGCGACGACCGGCTGCGAAGTCGTCACGCGCCGGATGCCCGGGTTGCCAGGGCGAGTTGCTGTGCGCACGAATGCATATGTAACGAAAACAGGAAGGAGCCTGCGATGAAAGCCGGGCAGGTTTCCTAACCGCGCGAACGGCGCCCCGTCTGGCGCATTTGAGATCGACCCGCTGGCGGCAGCGGGCTGCGCGAGCTATCGTGAAAATCCAAAGCCCGCCGGAGTCATCCATGCATTGTTCGCGTCATCTGGCCGCCGCCCTGCTGGTGGTGTTGCCCTGTGTTACTGGCCTTGCGCAACCTGCGGCATCCGACGCCTACACCATCGAGCAGGTCCGCAGCTATCCGTTTCCGAACGAATTGACCGCGGCGGCGACCGGCAGCCGCATCGCCTGGGTGTTCAATGAAGAAGGCAAGCGCAATGTCTGGGTGGCCGAAGGACCGCGATTCGAGCCGCGCCAGCTTTCGCGCTATTCGGAAGACGACGGACAGGAATTGACGAGCGTCTCATTGTCGGCCGACGGAAAGTGGGTCGTGTACGTGCGCGGCGGCGAGCATGGGGGCAACTGGTCCGACATTCCGCCAAACCCTGCATCGAGCACCGTAGCTCCCACGGTGCAGATCTGGGTGGTGCCGTTCGAGGGTGGCGCGCCGAAGGTGCTCGTCGATGGCGACGCCCCGGTGATCTCACCGCGAAGCAATGTTGTCGCGTTCGAGCGCGGCGGGCAGATCTGGACGGTGCCTATCGATGGTTCGAACGAAGCCAGGAGATTGTTCTTCGCCCGCGGAAACGTCGGCGGGGTGCAGTGGTCGCCCGACGGCTCGCAGCTGGCGTTCGTCGCGGGTCGCGGCGACCACTCCTTCATCGGAATCTTCTCGGGCGATTCGATGCCCATCAAGTGGATCGCGCCTTCGACCTCTCGTGATGCATCTCCGCGCTGGTCGCGCGATGGCGCCCGTCTCGTTTTCATTCGTCGACCTGGCGCGGGTGGGGCGCCGGAACCGCTGCTCGAGTCCCGCCATAGCCCGTGGGCGATCTGGGTCGCCGACGCACGCACCGGCTCGGCCACGCAGCTCTGGAAGGCGCCGGAGACGCTGCGCGGTTCGGTGCCGAGCACTCACGGCGGTACCAATCTCCACTGGGCGGCGGGCGACCGCGTAGTGTTCCTTTCATACGTCGACGGATGGCCGCATCTGTATTCGATTGCCGCGTCAGGCGGTGAACCCTTGCTCCTCACGCCCGGCGATTACATGGCGGAGTACATCCAGATGAGTCCCGACGGACGGTACGCCGTGTTTGCGGGAAACGCTGGCTCACAGCCTGACGACATCGATCGCCGTCATATCGTCAAGGCGCCGGTCGACCGATCGGCGCCCGAGGTCCTGACGCCTGGAAGCGGACTGGAATGGACGCCCGTCGTGACCGGTGATGGTGCGACGATCGCTTTTCTGGGCGCCACAGCGCAGCGGCCGCCGCTACCGGCGGTGATCTCCGCCGCCGGCGGCACCCATCGTCTGATCGCCGAAGATCGGATCCCTGCTGACTTTCCTACGCGATCGCTGGTTACTCCCAGGCGCATCACGTTCCAGGCGCCCGATGGGGTGACCGTGCGCGGACAGCTCTTCGAAGCCCCCGGCGGAGCCACGAAGAAGCCGGCCATTATTTACGTGCACGGCGGACCGCCGCGACAAATGCTGCTAGGCTGGCACTACTCCGATTACTACTCCAACGCTTACGCATCCAATCAGTATCTGGCGAGCCGCGGCTACGTGGTGCTCTCTGTGAACTACCGGCTGGGCATCGGCTATGGTTACGACTTCCATCGCCCGGCTGACGCAGGTGCGCGAGGTGCGTCGGAATACCTGGACGTAAAGGCGGCCGGCGAGTACCTGCGGCGGTTGCCGCAGGTCGATCCTGCGCGCATCGGAATCTATGGAGGATCGTACGGCGGCTATCTCACCGCCCTGGCACTGGCGCGCGACTCCGATCTGTTCGCCGCGGGCGTCGACATACACGGCGTGCACGATTTCACCGCCGAAGGCGGAAGGCGAATCGGAGGAACCGAGTGGCGTTACGAGCCGACCGACCGGGAGCAGGCCGCAAAGGTCGCATGGGAATCCTCGCCCGTAGCGTCGATCGACTCGTGGAAGTCGCCAGTGCTGCTCATCCACGCCGACGATGACCGCAATGTACGGTTCAGCCAGACGGTCGATCTCGTGCAGCGCCTCGAAGCGGCGGACGTACCTCATGAAGTGCTGGTAATACCCGATGACACACATCACTTTTTTCTGCACGCCAATTGGCTTATCGTCAATCGGGCGACGTCGGAGTTCTTTGACCGCACCATCGGCGGCAGGCCGTCGCCCGCAGTTGAGAACGGGCGTCGTTAGCGCTCGGCCCTGGCACTCCAGTTACCGATACCGACTGACGTGACGAGTATCACTCCCCCGGCAAACGGCGGCAGGTTGCGGGCATTGTCGTTGGAGAATTTCTCTCTGGGCGACATGCTCCGATGCGGTACCGAACTGCGCAGCGTCGCGCGCGACGCTCCGACAGTGGAGAGTGCCGCCCGTCAGATGGTTCAATATCTCTACAACGCTTTCCGCGATCCAGCGTCGGACGAACGCAGTTGTGTGTTGGTGCGATTCTATCGGACGCATCGGTTCTCCAAGCTCGAGCCCGAGCTACGCGTAGTCGCGCGATCGCTGCTTGCGGAACAGCCTGACAAGCAGGACTTCCGATGCCTGACGCTTCTGGCAACCGCCGGTATACTTCCTGACTGGAACGACCGCCGCCGATCTCGCGACCATCGCGCCATCCCCCTGCCAACGCGCGAGGTCGTCGAGCACGCCCCGATGATCGCGCAGCTCATCCGTCAACTCGGGCTCGACATAGAATCGCTAGTCACACCCTCACCCACGTTGATCCCGGAGCACGAGGGCAAGACATACAACGTGTTTCACGTCGAGCGAGCGCAAGGCAGCCCGTACATTCCTGCTCAGGAGGGGTTCGTTCTGAAGTACGGAGTGGAGTCGGTGATCGGATTCGGCGGGCTGGGGGGCGAGGAGCTATTTGCCATCATCCTGTTTTCAAACGTACGCGTCAGCTCCGAGTCAGCCGAGCGGTTCCGCAACATCGCACTCGATGTGAAGAGTACGCTGCTGGGATTTCGCGAGAATCAGGTGTTCGATGCGCCCGATCGATCGCATGACAATGGATGATCGGACGCGGCTCTCGTGAACGGGGGCCAGCTCACACTGTTGCCCCGGCCGTCCGGCAAACCACGGTGGATCTGTCCTGCGTTGGAGACGCCTGGAGGGCCGAGGAGATTTCGACGATACATGTAACTCGTTGTATTCCACGGAGTTACGATGTAAACTCCTCGGACTCGCCGAGTGGCACCACCTCTGCCTTTCACAATGATGCGCGCCGCTCAACGCGGTGCCATCACGGGCGAGATGGAGGAGATAATGAGAACCTGGATTGTTGGAACGGTAGTCGGCGTCGCGATGTTCGGGGGAGCGGCTGAGGCGCAGGCGCCGCGAGCGGAGCGCGTGCACGTTGCGCCGTATGCTGGCTACATGGTTTTCGGAAATCTGATCGATGGCCCACTGGGCACTTCACTCCGCACCGCTGATGCGCCGCTTTATGGTGCGCAGATAGGCGTTGCGATCACGCCTGGGCTTTCGCTGATCGGCAACGTTGCGCACAGCAGCACGGCGATCGAAGCAGGTGTGCCGATCCTGGGCGGATTCGAGCTCGCCGACAGCAAAGTCTGGCTGTTCGACGCGGGATTTCAGCTTGGCTTTGCCCGTGGCAGCTCGGCTACCGCGCCATTCGTGCAGGTTGGCGCCGGTGCAATGCGCCATGGCATCTCGATCGGACCCATCCAGACCAACGCCACTAATTTCGCTCTGAATGCGGGCCTCGGAGTCGACCTACGGGTAGGTCAGAACGTGGCGATGCGTTTGATGGCCAAGGACTACTACGGCAAGTTCGACTCGGAGCAGGCCGCCCTGCTCGATATCGGGACTGAGGCGACTCACAACTTCGCGCTCAGCGCCGGGATCAAGATCGGGTTCTGATCTTCCCTGGCAGCGGGGGGTCGCGCTCCGCCGGTTCGCGCCTCATTGTTGCAGTGGAGGCCAGAATCGTGCGGAGCGTTCTTCGTTTCAGGACACTGCTGATCGACTGTCTCGCGGCTACCGCCGTGATGGTGTGGTGCGTGTGCGCGCCCTGCGCAATTCGTGCTCAGCCATCGTTTTCCAGTACTCCTGTAACCGACAGCTCGGAGGTCGCGGCCGCGGCTCGTAAGGCGCAATCGCGGTTCGAGCGTGTTCGGGCCGGCCGGCTCACCTGGCATCGCGGCGACCCATCACGCGCCTGCCACGAGTACGTCGGTCGGTATTGTGTGTGGCACGATGAAGCCGACGACGAGTGGCAGCCACCGCCGCCGCACCGTGACGTCGTCGAAGCGCGTGACGCTCTGATCGCCGATCTGAGTGGTGCCGCGGCCGTGCTTCCCGGCGACGGCTGGATTGCAGGGCAGCGCATCACCTATCTGCTCGAAGCCGAGCGGAACGACCAGGCCCTCGATGCCGCGCGTGGCTGCCTGGCAGAACGCTGGTGGTGCCATGCCCTGATCGGACTCGTTTACCACGCACGAGATGAGCCGGGGCCCGCTGAACAAGCCTTTGCGGCCGCGATGCCACTGATGCCGCCTGACGAGCTGGCGCGGTGGCGAGACGCTGCGCCTTTGATGGCGCCGCGAGATCTGAGAGCACTGGAGGCGCTGTCGACCGCGGCGCGGGACTCGCTGATCGAGTTGTTCTGGTGGCTCGCGGACCCTCTGTGGATGCGCGCGGGAAACGACCGTCGCAATGAACATTTCGCCAGGCTGGTGCAAGCCCGGATCGCCAGGGAGGCGCGGAACGTGGAGGGCGCGCGCTGGTCGACCGACATGGAGGAGCTGCTTTTGCGGTTCGGTTTGCCCGTCGGCTGGGAACGGCGCGCCTCGAACGGAATGGAGGGGCGGGTTTCCATCATTACGCACCGCGCCCCGCACGGGAGTTCGTTCGTTCCATCGCTCGCCCTCGCGAGTGATCCATGGCACTCGACGCCGCGGGCGTGGGAGCTCTCACCGGTGTTGCCGGCAGCGGAGTATTCACCCAGTTATGCGCGCTTCGTTGCGGCGCTCGAATTTCAGCTCGCCGTTCTGCCGGACGGTGATTCGGCGACCGTGGCTGCGGCATTCGCCGTTGCGCACGACAGCATTCGGCCTGGCGATTCGGTTGCGGCCGGATTGGTGGTGGGCACGCCCGCGGCGATGGCGGCTGATTCGGGAGGCGGGCGCGCCGGCGGAGTCTCGCGCGCCGTCCGCGTTCATGTTCGTGACGTCGTAGCCAGCCTGGAGGCGGTCACCGGCGGACCGGTGCCGCGAGCGGGCCGGGTCCGGATGGGCTTGCCGCTGGCGCATCGCGACTCTTCGGCGATCGCCATTTCCGACCCATTGCTGGTCAACGGTGACGGCACAATCCCGTCGTCGCGCGGCGCGGCGATAGCGCGCATGCTGCTGCCGGCTGCGATCGCGGAATCCGATTCGATAGGCGTGTACTTCGAGGCCGGCCGGCTCGCTCCCGACGTGCCGGTGGAGATTACGCTGTCGCTGGCACCCGAGCGCGGCGGGCTTCTCCAGCGCATCGGCCAGGCTCTGGGATTGTCGGCGCCTGGTCCGGCGGTGCAGATAGTGTGGGAGGAGCGGCCCCCGGCGGAAGGACGCCTGACGCGCACGGTGACGCTGGGATTCGCCGATGTGCCCGACGGGCGATACGTTCTTCAGTTGCTCGTAAGGCAGGATGCGGCGTGGGGTCTGTCGAGCGCACCGCTCGAGCGACGACGCTAGGCATCTTCCGGAGCGATCGCCAGCACGAGCTTGCCGACGGCGCCGCCCCGCTCGAGCCTCGTGTGGGCGTCTTCGGCGGCCTCCAGAGGATAGACGCCATCCACCACCGGTGAAACGGAGCCGGCTGCCAGCAACGGAACGACGTCGCGCACGAACGCCGATGTAACGGCGATCTTCTCGTCGAGCGTCCGAGCTCGAAGCACCGTACCGCGAATCGTAAGGCGCCGGGAGAGGATTCTCCTCAAGTCGAGCGATGCGCGCGTACCGGCGATTGTACCGATGCACATCAGCCGGCCACGCGGCGCCAGCGAATCCACGCCCGCCGCGGCGTAGTCTCCGCCGACCAGGTCGAGCACCACGTCCATGCCGGCTCCGCCCGTCCATAGTTCCACCAGCGGGGGAATCTCGGTGGGAAGCTTTACTGCGGCGCCCTCGCCAAGACCCTCGGCGCGCGCACGGACCAATTTGTCAGGCGTCCGCGTAGTGCCCCAGCTTGCCGCGCCGAAAGCGCGGATCAGATGCACCGCGGCGAGCCCAACACCACTTCCCACCGCGAAGATCAGCACCCTGTCCCCTGCCTTCATTTCCGCCTGGCTAATGAGCGCGTCGTAAGCGGTAATGAATGCTTCGGGCACCGCGGCCGCTTCGATCATTCCGATATTGGCCGGTATGGCGGCGACGGTTTCCTCGTGCGTGACGAGATACTCCGCCTGCGCTCCACCGGCCACCAGGCCAAAGATCCGGTCACCCACCCGCCACCGGCTGGTTTGCGAACCGAGCTCGGCAACGGTACCGGCAAACTCGAGTCCGGGGATGTCCGGCGGCACGCCTGGCGGGGCAGGATAGCGTCCGGCGCGTTGCAAGAGATCGGCGCGGTTGAGCGCGGCGGCAGCTACGCGCACGAGAATCTCGCGCGCCGTTGGTGTGGGGCGCGTGACCTCTTCGACCGACAAGACGCTGGGATCACCCGGTCGCGCTATGCGGAGTGCGCGCATTGCATGGAAGGGGTTGTGTCAAACGGTACGCGTGCGGGCATGAGACGATGGTTGTGTGACAAGCATCACTCTAACGCGTTGGAGCAGGGAGCTAGCACGCCCCTTGCGACCCATCAGCCGGAACGCCGCTCTTCAAGCAGCCTGGAGCATACGCAGATGAATATGGATCTGATTGCATTGGCGGAACGGATGGGCGCGGAGCCGGCGGCCCCCGTCGACAGCGGTCTCATCCGTGAGCGGAACGAAGACCTGAAAGAGTTGCCGGAGTAGGAGGCTGGTCGTGAATGGGAAGAGGAATTCGTGAACGAGCTCCAAGGATTGGCAGGAAGACCCGCGCGAGCTTCGACGCGCGCGATCGAGGCACGCACTCGCTCGAGCTTCGCCAAGCGTTAGTGGACACGCGTTCGACGGTCGAGCAGCACATCACCCGCGCGAACGCGCTCAAGGAGCGGCTCGATTGAGCTGCGCTGGAGTCTGATCATGGGATGGCCGATGCGTGGAATGGAATGGACGATGCGCGGAGTGGGATCGATAGGCATGATGGCGCTGGCGGTGGTGGCAGCGTTGGGCATCGCAGGGGCGTGCACGCCGGATGAAGAGGGCGCCATGGCCAGCTCGGAAACGGCGGCCGGCGTGTCCGCGGTACCGTCAGAGGCGCTGACGAGGGTCGCGGTCACGCTCAGCGACGAGAATGTGATCGCCCTGCTCGACACGACGTACGATGCGATGATCGAGCTCGGCGGATTGGCCGTGTCGAAAGCTCGTGATACGAGAGTACGCGAGACGGCGAGCGAGGCCTTGACGCGGCATCGCACGTTGAGGTCCGAGAACCTTTCACTTGCAAGCCTGATCAAGGCCAGCCCCAAGCTGGCTCGCATGTCGCCAGTGGAGGGGCATCACGATGCGCTTGAGCAACTGCGGATGCGCGCTGGTGCGCGATTCGACCGCACGTACCTCGACCGCTCGATAACGATGCATGACGAACTGCTCTCGGAGGTGCGGGAAGCGCTCGACATGCCGATGACCGTGCAGGTTCGCGATCATCTGGAGCGGGTGGCAGCGACGCTCGAGACCGACGTGACGAGGGCGCGTGAGCTGAAATCGGTACTCGAAGCGGGCGCCGCCTGATACGGGGCAGCTGGCCGATACGATAGCACGAAAAACTTCGCGGCGGCGCCCCCCCCACCGGGAAGGTGCGCCGCCGCGCCGTTTCGTGCACCATCATTCCGACGCAATCGACGTCAGCTCGACGCCGAACCGCCTTCGCACCAACCCTAACCCTAACCCTCGACCCCCGACCCCCGACCCCCGGGTCAGGGCACGACGGCAGCGGTCTTCTCGCCCTTCACGTGCTCATCGAGCCACGTCACCATCTCCCATAACGTATGTCCCACGCTTTCGCGCGCCCGATAGCCGTGTGACTCGGCGGGCAGTTCGATGTAGCGCACCGTCGCGCCATTGCCCATCAGTGCCGAATACATGCGGTCGCTCTGCACCGGGAAGGTGCCCGAGTTGTTGTCTGCCTGCCCGTGAATGAGCAGGATCGGCTCCTTGATCTGGTCCGCATAGTCGAACGGCGACATCCGGTGGTAGATCTCCGGCGCCTCCCAGTACGGACGCTCCTCCTGCTGAAATCCGAATGGCGTGAGCGTGCGGTTGTACGCGCCGCTTCGCGCGATGCCGGCCTTGAACAGGTCGGAATGGGCGAGCAGGTTGGCGGCCATGAACGCGCCGTACGAGTGTCCGCCGACGGCTATGCGGTCGCGGTCGGCGACGCCCATCTCGACCACCTTGTCGATACCGGCCCTGGCGCTGGCGACGAGCTGCTCGACATACGTATCGTTAGGTTCCTTGTCGCCTTCGCCGATGATCGGCATCGACGGCCCGTCGAGAATGCCATAGCCCTGCGTCAGCAGAAACAGGTGGGAAGAGCCACCCGGCCTGACGAACCGGTATTCGGAGCCCTGCACCTGCGCGGCGGCGGCCGCCGTCTTGAACTCCCGCGGATATGCCCAGAACAGGAACGGCAGCGGTCCCTGGGTCGAGTCGTATCCGGGAGGCAGATACATCGTGCCCGACAGCTGAACGCCATCATTGCGCTTGTAGGTGATGAGCTTCGGCTCGATTCCGGCGAACTGGGGCGCCGGGTCGGCGAAGTTCGTCAGGCGGGCGACGCGCTGCCGGCGCACGTCGCGCACGAAGTAGTTAGGCGGCTCGGTGACGCTCTCCTGTCGCGTGATCGCCCGCTGCGCCTGCGGATCGAGCACCGAGATCACCGTCTCGTACTTGGGGGGAGCCGAACGCCAGAGCCGGGTCGTCCTTTTCGAGGCGAAGTCGATCCGGTCGAGAAACGGCATGTCGCCCTGCGCCGAAGCGCCTTGTCCGGTGAGGTAGCCCGATCTGCCGTCGGCCGTAGTGAGAACGACGCGCGTGCCGTTCGGCGTCAGCTTCGTCTCGAACGAGCCTGGATCGTCATAACGATCCTCGTACGACCGGGAGAACAGCAGCTGCGCCGCCTTCGCCGGCGAAGACGGATCGATCATCCACGTCTTCGTTTCCCGCGTGCGCCACCAGCGCTCGGTGACGAGCGCCAGATCGGCGCGCACCCAGCCCACACCGCGCAGACGTGAGGCGGCATCGAACAGAGGGGTCGGCTGGCCGGTGAACGGAGCAGCCAGCGACAGCATCCGGTCGCGCTTCTCCGCCGGCGTGCGCGGGTTGCCGCCGTCCAGCGCTTCGACCCAGACGAGCGTCGCCGGAGCATCGGCGCGCCAGCTCACGCTGCGAGGACCAGGCGCAACGGCATCGAACGCCGCGGGCACGTCGTCGCGAAGTGGCAGTCTTGCGAGCTCCTTGACCTGACGTCCGTTCATGTCCCACACGGCGAGCGTGGTCGGGAAGTCGCGCATCGTCACCACGTACGAGAACGGCTCGTGCACCGCCGAAACGTACAGATATTCGCCGTTAGGCGACGGGTCCGCCTCGACGTACATTGCCGGAGGACCGAGGTTGGCCACCGTGCCGTCGAGCGACACCAGCGCGACCTGGCTCGTCGCGAAATGCTTGAACAGCGCGGCATCGTGGGAGTTCTGAAGCAGATCCTGGTAGGTACGGTTGGGCGCTTCGCGTCCGCGCGATTCCTGCACGACAGGCCCGGAAGGCGTGGTTGGAGCGGCGGGCTCGGCACCGCGGTCCGAGGGAACGAACGTGCAAACGAGCCGCGGCGTATTCGAGATCCAGTCGCAGGGGGAGCCGAGTACCGCGTTGAGCTTGCGGTCCGACACGCGACGGGCCTGTCCGGTGGCGACATCGGCGACCCAGAGCCACTGGCCGTCCTCACCGGACTGGACGAAGGCGATTCGTGCGCCATCGGCCGACCACATTGGGCTCGAGATGCGCATGCCAGCGGGCGTTTCGATGCGCCGCTCCGTGTTTCCGTCGACCGAACGGAGGCTGAGGCCGCTGAAGCTGAAACCGCGCGAGCCGCCGCTGTTGCGCGGGTCTATGCGGATGCCGGCGAGGCGAAGCTCAGGCGCGGCGACTTCGCTTATTGGCGGCAGTCCTTCGCGCTCGAGAAGCAGCAGCCAGTCGTTGTTGGGGCCGACCGATACGGCCGGCGTCGGCTCGGCGTCGAGGATCTGCGCGATCGGCGCGGGGGGCTGGCGATACGGCTCCTGCGCAATCGCGGGCGTGGCGACGCACGCGGCAATGACGGCCGCGGTAGCCCGCGGCCAACGGCGAGAATGCATTCTTTGAAGCTCCCGACTTGAAGGAAGGTGTAGGCTCAAGCTACGCGCCGGCGCTCCACAACGTTGTGACACGAGCCGCAGTGGTTGACCAGCGTGCAATTCTGCACCGTGCGTCAGGCTTCGTCCATCGCCGAATAGCAGCAACCCAGCTTGCAGTTAAACCATGGATTGTCTCCTCCCCGCGGGCCCTCCATCGCAGGCGCTGGGTGCGTACCGCAGTCATTACCGTGCCATCCGCCGGTTTCCTCATCCCAATCTTCGTCCTTGGTGCACCATTTGAACGGCGCGCGGATGATCGCCTCATCATTGGCGGCTGCGGTCAGAGAGACGAACTCCGACTGCAACCGAATGTTGCCGCCAGCATCAACGGTGCCGAACACCCACCACGCCACATAATCGTTGTCCCTCCTCGAGAACCGATGCGCCGTATCGCCGTTGGTCTCAATGAGTCCGATGAACCTGCCGTCAACAAGTTCTCCTAACGTGAAATCGTAATTCCGACACGCGGGTCTTATCGTATACAACGGATTAGGACCATCGGTGCGAGGTGCGTCGCGATTTATGCGTGTGCGAAGTAGCCCGCCTCTCGCGCCAGAAAATCGTTGTACTTCTTCCGTTCTGCCCAATAGGCTCCCACCCGCGAAATTTCGCTCCCTTGGGCAGCCGGCAGTGGTCTCGTAATCGGCGACTGTGGAGACGTCTGGCTGTCGAGCACATGCAGCTGCCAGTATTGCGATCCCCGGAAGAAAGACGGCGATTCGACGTGCGCTAGGCATGGCCACCTCGGGTGAGAGTTCCTGGTGCTCGAAGCGTTGACTGGAAAGACAGCGAATATTTCACTGCTCATCAAGAAAGAACCTGCTCGACTGACAGCATCCGAGCTTGCACCCGAACCACGGCGAGTTCCCGCCACCGCCCTGTGTGCCGGAATCGAGTGCCGTTGGCTGTATTCGCATCATGAGTGGCATCTGAGCATCGCTCGCTGGGCAGGCTTCGGCTCGGTGGTCTGGCTCCCAGCCAGCCAATTCGGATGTCGGACGATCGCTCGCCGGCTTGCACCGGATCACGAAGTCACCTCGGCGTAGATAGGCGCGGCCGGTATCGCTAACCGCTGCCGTCGAAAGAAACTCCGAATGGAAAACCGGCACACCGCTCGTCAGGTCGAGGTACACCCACCAGTACACGGTGTCATTAGGGAAGCGGCTGAATCGCGGTGCGCTGCCGTCGATCGTCAGCCGGGCGACAAACTGGCCGCGCGCAAGATCCTCCTCGCGAAAGGTGTGGCTGCCGCAGGTTGGGATAATGGTCACAGTGCCGCCCGCCGAATCCCGACGCGACACGCCGTCGCCGCTCAAGCGTACGCGCCGCGCTTCGTGCTGGGCGCTGTCGCGCTGCCCAACGAGCGAGCCTCGGACGCTCGGAACTATTGGCAGGCACGATGCCCCTACCTGCGCGGTATCGCCGCCGCGTGCCGCAGAATCGGCGAGTGTATCACGATCGGATGTGTCCCCGCCGCCGCAAGCGGCAGTGAATGCCAGGCTGAGAAGCAGTGTTCGAGGGAGAACCATGGTCGTCTGCATGATGCACTCCTGTTGCTCGAGAAGTCCTGGGCAGTAGGGAAGTCAGCGGGAGGCTGGCCCACGTAAGGCTGCCACTGCCGACTCCCATCGCTCGGCCGTGCGCGTGTCTCCTGCGCGGCGCGCCAGTCGAGCTCGCAGTGCCATCGCTCGCACAAGCCCCGCCGATTCGGCCACGTGATGCACCAAATGGAACCCTAACGTGGGTAGCGCGGACAGCGTTCGGTCCAGCAACGCCACCGCGTCCGTAGTGTCGCCGATCGCCAGGCGAAGCTCCGCCTCCTGGTAGGTCTGGTCTATACTCACGTCGCCTGCGCGAAAGGGTGTGCGGTCCACGACGAAGGAATCGAGCAATACGCGCAGTCCGAGCGTATCCCCGGCGACCAACATGCGTTGCAGCGTGAGCAGCGGCGTGGGCTGGTCTCCCTGCCGGTGAATCCAGGTGGCGCCGGTGACTGGAAAGGCCAACATCGAGGGTCGTAGCATCGTGGCCACCGCGAACTCCGTACGTCGCTCCGGCGGGGCGAATTGGTCAACCGCTCTGCGTGTCGCGTCCTCCAATGCGCGGAGCGTGTCGGCTGGCGCACCGATGGCGGCATACGCCAGGTAGGTGAGAGCCGGCTCCGACACCGGCCGAATCATCGTCCATTCTATTCCCCTCGGTGTGGTGAACGTATAGTCCGGCGCTGCCCTGCGCATGAAGTCGGCGGTGCGCGCCGCATCGCCTCGCAACGCTGACAGTCCGGCGAGCCCCAGCAGTGTAGAGACGTCGGTTTCGTTCTCGGCCGGCGTGGCAAGCAGAGAATCGGTAATTTGGGCCGCCCGAGCGAACTGCTCCGTTTTGACCAACAAGCGTACCTCTGCTCCCGCCAGGCGCAGCAGTTGTGCGGAGTCCGTCGCGAGCCGGCGCGCGTGGCCGAGTTGCGCCAGCGCCGAATGTCGCTCGTCGCGGGTGCCTGCGAGTTCACCGAGTCCCTCGAGCGCCCGCGCGAACGCCTCCCTGGCGTCAGCGCTTGACGGAAACGCATCTACCCACTGCTCGGTCACTCGGCGCAGCCGCCCACGGTTGCGATCGGCCGCAGCCGCGACGGCGCTGGCCGGCGGTCCGACCTTCCCGTGGAATAGATCGTCCGAGGGATACGGCGTAAACTCGATGCTGTCATTCTGCAGCGCGGCGTACGCGTGAAACATCAGCGTTTGATCGTCCTGCACGAGCACACCGGGTCGTACTATGTTAGGCGAGGCGAAGAGCATTTTCGGCAACCGATCGAACGCCGCGCCCCGAAAGGCACGATGCATCGAGGGGACCAGTTCGAGTGCCTTCATGTACGCGGTGATCGCTCGCTCCCAGCTTGCCCGGAACGCGTATCCGGAAGGGCTGCGCGGATCACTCACCACCGTACGATCGTTGCGCAGGCAGTCCGCCAACCCAAACCATGCCTCGAAGCTGGTCGAGTCTGCCCGAACCAGGCTGTCGAACATCGGGCAAGCCAGGTCGAAGCGTCCTTCGGACATGGCACCTAACGCTACAGCGTAGGGACGATCGCTTATCGGCAGCGCATCACTCAGTTCGGCAGCGCGTCGTGCCGAGGTATGCCACGCTCGTGGACGCGGATTGTCCTCTCCAGCCCAGGTCTGCACGAGGGCCAGCCAAAGATGCGCTTCGGCGTAGGCAGGATCGAGCTCTACCGCGCGCGCGAATTTTTCGAGCGCGCGCGGCAGTTCCCACTCGGACAGTGCGTCGTGCCCGCGGCTGAACGCGTCGGACGCGTTGAGGTCGGTCGTTCCCGCCGCCCCCCGCCATACAGTCCCGCCGTGGTTGGCGAGCAATCCGGCCGTCAGCGCTACCATGCTGTCCCGCAGGGCGCCGCCCGCGGGTACGAACACGGCATGTTGCGCGACGAGTTCTTCCGGATCCGTTGACCGATACATTACCGCGCGCACGTCGGCACCGCCGCGCGCAGCGCGCACATCGCCCCAGACGACCATTCCAGCGCGCAGTTGGCGCGCGAATCCCGCCGACGCCTTCATGGTCCGCGGTGGACGCCCTGCGCGGTTGAGCAGATCGTGGACGCGAAAGTCGCGCACGACCTCGATGCCGCGCCAAGCGCCGAGCGCATCGGCCATATCGCGCGCTATGCGCGCGCCGGTCAGATCCTCGGGAAGCGTCCCTTCCTCCAGCAAAGGCAGCACGGCGTAACGCGAAGAATCGGGCTCGACGTCACCTAACGATATGAATGGAACGATGCCGCGCCCTCCGAGCACTATCCCCACGACGAGCGCCAGAATCCCCACCAGGGCTCCGAGCTGCCACCACCGGCGCCGGGCACGCGCCACCGCCGACCCTTCGCTCGTCGGCGTCGTCAGCGTATCCCGCAGCCGGGCCGCCGTCGGGAACCGGTCGGCCGGCACCTTCGCCATCAGCCGGTGCACCACCTCCTCGATCTCGCGCGGCACCGTCGGACGCATCGTCCGGATCGGCGGCGGCGGCTCGGCGACGTGCCGCATCCGCACCACCTGCGCGTTGACCCCGGTGAACGGCGGCATCCCGGTCAGCATCTCGAAGCAGACGCAGCCTAACGCATAAAGGTCGGCACGGCCATCGATGTCGCTGTCGCCCGCCGCCTGCTCAGGACTCATGTAGAGCGGAGTGCCTACCGATGTACCCGAGTCGGTGAGCCGGCGCTCACCCACACCGGTGCCGGTAAGGGCCCGCGCGATACCGAAGTCGCAAACGAGGGCGTGACCGCCGGAAAGCAGGATGTTCTCCGGCTTGATGTCGCGGTGCACCACGCCGTGCGCGTGCGCATACGCGAGCGCGTCGGCGATCTCGCGCGTGATCTGAATGGAGTCCTCGATCGGCAGCTGGCGCTCACGCACCATGCGCGCCCGCAACGACTCCCCATCGACGAACGGCATCACGCAGTACAACAGCCCATCTGCCTCCCCGGAATCGTGCACGGTGAGGATGTGCGGGTGCGTGAGCGCGGAGGCGATGTGGATCTCGCGGAGGAACCGCTCGCTGCCTACCGCACTGGTGACCGAGTCGACGAGCACCTTGATCGCCACGCGGCGGTCGTGCCTGGCGTCGTGCGCGAGATAGACCGTGGCCATCCCTCCACGGCCGATCTCGCGATCGATCGTGTACCGGCCGGCGAGCGCGCTCGCCAGCCGGGTCGCGATGTCGATTGGGGAGCGTCGGATCCTCCCCTCTGGCTCGCGCATCGGCCGCCTCCACGCAGTGCCGCTTTCGCCGAAGCTACGGTCAGTTCACGTCTTGCGGAAGTGCGGCACGCCGTTCTCGACCAGCATACGGCAGAGCTCGCCTAATGACCCGGCTCACGCTACCGCGGTGCGCCTCGGCCGGCAGGGACAGCTGACTTGATGACCCAGTAACCCGCGATTCTGCGAGCGTTCGCTCTATTCCGCCCGCTCAGCCTGCAATAGATAGGCGTTGAGCAGCATTATTCGCAGGTCCGAAGGCGGATTCGCGCCGAGCTTTCCCATTTCCACCATGAAACGGCGCGCTCCGGCGGGGTCCCCCGTGCGCAGCTTGGCTACCACCGCACCCGTCCGAAGCGCATCGAATTCGTACCAGGTGCGTCGCTCCATCGCGAATGGGAGCAGGCCATCGGCGGCGCGAGACGCTGCAGCGAAATCCCACTTCGCCAACCCCTCGGCGAAGTCGATTGCGAGACGCGCTCCGACAGGTGCATCGTGGAGCGCCGCGAACCCGCGCACGGCTGCATAGAACGCGGAGTCCGCCACACCGGTGGTGCCGGCGTGCAGTTCGTGCTCGACTCTGATCATGTCGCGCACCCACTGCCGCCAGTCAGGCGGCGGGCCGCCGGCGAGGGCCGCACGGAATTGCCACCCCCGGTTGGCCTGCGCCGCCAGATCCTCGTCCGTTGCAAGGCGCAGCGAATCTTCGATGCGTAGCGGCGCCCGAAGCAGAGCACCGGCCGTCAGTGCGTGCATCCGGAAAATGTGAGGTGCGGGGTCGCTCGTTTCGGTCGCGAATGGAATGCGCCGGCCGGTAAAGGGTGCCAAAATGTTGATTCGCTCCTCCACCAGCCGAAGTACGCCAACCGCGCTGCGGCGAAGAAAGCGGGAGCGTTCGGTCTCCAGATCGAGAACGGGATAGAAATCGGAGTTTACGTGCGGCCACCTGTCCAACAGCGGCGCGAACTCCTGCTGCCCGCCGATTCGGGTGGCGTCGAGATGTCCCGACGTGAATGGAATGGTGTGGCTGAGATCCTCCTGGACGCCGGCAAACTCGAATACCGACCAATCCGGGCGGGGAATCGCCTGACGATTGCTCGCCAGTATCAGAATGTCCCCTCTCGAGGTATGAAAGATGTCGTAGGCTGGAAAGCTGTGGTGCAAGGCGGCGAGCACGCTCAACACCAGCTCGTCGTCGATCTCGTACAGATGCAGCCACTGGGCGAACAGCCCCTCATCGCTGAGATACTGCCTGACGCGCTGGTAGAATTCGATGGTGAACAGCCCCGAGACGCCACTCACCCACGGATTGGACGGCTCGGAGATGATGAGGTCGAACCGGCGCCGTCCGGCGGCGAAGTACGACTTGGCGTCATCGATCACGAATGTGGAGCGCGGGTCGTCGAAAACGCGGGTGTTCGCCGGATAGAACGCGGCGCGCGAGCCGGCGATCATCTCCGGTTCGATCTCGATCGTGACGACTTCGCGCATCACCGGGCTGCCAAGAAGGAAATGAGATGTCATGCCCGAGCCGTGGCCGATCACCGCGGCAGTCTGCGCATCGGGACGGTGCGCAAGTGATATGAGCGGGAGAAACGCCTGCGTCGTCTCATCGCCGGTCATCTGCCGGGGCGCGCTCGTATCCCCTTCCACCTTGTGTACCCACGCCGAGTCCAGCGACGCGTCAGGCTTGCCGTTGGTGGAAATGTAGTATCGGCCTCCCCCATGGCCGGCCGCGACCGATGCAGTCCGCCCGTCTTCGTAGAAGAAGATGTCGCGCGCGCTCGCCGGGGGAACACGCCCATAACGATAGACCCCGCTCGCCAGAACGTTGTGCTGGAAGGTGACACCGAGGTTTGCCGCCATCACCGCGGCCGTTGCGGCGACCGCCGTGCCATACACCAGCGCGCGGCCACGCGAACTGCGCAGGTCGGCCGAAAGCCGCAGCAACACGATGCCGAGCACTATGTCGAGTATCGCCGCGTAGATGAGCAGCGACTTGAGACCAACCAGCGGAAGCAGCACGATGCCGGCGAGCACCACGCCGACGATCGAGCCAAGGGTATTGATCCCGTACACGTAGCCGATCGCTCGCTCCCCACGTCCACTCTCCAAGAGCGTGCGCGTGATCAGCGGCAGGGTGATGCCGGCTGCGAAGGTCGCTGGAAGCATCACCGCCAGCGATACCACATAACGCGCAACGGTGAAGAACCGGTAGCCGTTCTCGGTCGTCTGCAGCGCCCCCAGCAGCGATGCCATCCAGTCGAACGACCACAGGTAGACCGGGAGGGTCGCCAGCGCGAGCAGCCCCATTGCCCACTGCACCATGCCCAACGTCAACACGGGATTGGTCAGGCGATCGGCATACGTGCGAATCCATAGTGAGCCAAGCGCAAGGCCGAGGATGAACGCCGACAGCATCAGTTCGAATGAATGCGTCGCGCTCCCCAGCACCAGCGAGAGCATGCGAATCCACACGATCTCGTACATGAAGGATGCGACGGCGGTGCCGAAGCTGACTGCCAGCATCAGACGCCAGAGCAGGCGCGTGGCCGGCGTCGAATCCAGCGTGGGATGCCGGAGCGATCCAGGTTGCCTCTCCCTATCGGGCGCCTCGGTGAGATCGTCCGCCTCCGTCGCCGGCAACGTCGCTGCCGGCAACGTCGCTGCCGGCACGCTGTGCACCGGTTCCGCAGCGGTCACCCGCCCCTCTGAAAGACGCACCGCGGCGTAAACGACGACGGCGACGACGATGTTGAGTACCGCAGCGGTGGCGAGAGTGCCGGGCAGACCGAACAGTTTGATGAGCCAGAATCCGGCTACGAGCACGCCTACCGCCGCGCCAAGGCTGTTGGCGAAGTAGAGAAGCGCGAGGGTATGCCCTGTCCGTCCACGTACGCGCCGGATTGCGCCGGCGGTCATCAACGGGAATGTCATTCCCAGCAGCACTGACTGCGGCAGGATCAACAGTGCGGCGATCGTCCACTTCATTACGATGAGCCCGGCGCCTCCGGCTACGGGCGAAAGCAGCGAATCGTACGTGAAATCGGTGACGAACTGAAAGATCGGATGGAAAACGAGCCCTATTCCACCGACTACCAGCTCTACCGCCGCATAACCCAGCAGCGGCTCGCGCATGCGGTGCGAGTGCTTGCCGATGAGCAGCGCGCCGGCGGACATGCCGCCGAGGAAAATCGCCAATACGATGATCTGTGCGTACGCACTGTGGCCGACGAAGAGACCCAGATATCGGCTCCAGATCGACTCGTATATGAGGCCCGCACCACCCGAAACCACGAATACAAAGACGAGCAGCGGGAGCATGCGGCTCGATTTGGTGATGGAGTGCGCGTGCTGTGTGTCAGCCATGGCTTGCCATTGTTAGGCTGGCTTCCGAAGCGCCTGGCTCGCAACGCGCGCACACTCCGCCAGCACG
>CAZPCC010000377.1:0-7583 GCA_964584905.1 uncultured Gemmatimonadaceae bacterium
GCGGTAATTGGGAACCGGCAACCGGGGGTGGTAAGCGGTATCCGACCGTTTTCCAATTTCCCATTTCCCGCCTTTCACCCCCGACCCCCGACCCCCGACCCCCGCGCTCCTCAGCAGTACTCGGCGAAAGCTTCCTTCAGATCGGCTGCTATCTCCGAGGCCTGGCGGCCTTCGATCTGATGGCGCTCGATCATGTAGACGATCTTGCCGTCGCGCATTAGCGCAATCTGAGGTGACGAAGGCCGGTAGCCGGTGAAATAGGAGCGGGCACGCTCGGTTGCCGCGGTGTCCTGCCCGGCGAACACGGTCGTCAGGTGGTCGGGGCGCTTGTCGGAGGCCAGTGCCTCACGCACGGCCGGTCGAGCGTTCCGCGCGGCACATCCACAGATGGAATTGACTACCACCAGCGTGGTGCCCTCTGCGTCACGCAGCTTAGCATCCACTTCCTCGGGCGTGCGCATCTCCTCGACGCCGAGTTGAGTGAGCTCCTGCCGCATCGGGGTCACAAAACGTTCATCATACATTAGTCGAGGGTCGAGGGTCGAGGGTCGAGGGGCACGCGTTTGATGTACTAACATCTCAAGTCTAACACGCGTTCCATGAGTAGAGACGAGAAATGCGAAATGCGAGTTGTGTGCCTCTCGCAATTCGCAATTCTCATTTCTGTTAGTCTCGCGCGAGCGCCAGAATCGCCGTCTGCGGCACCACCAGGTAGCGCTCGCCATCGAAAGTGATCTCCACCGCTGCCTTTCGAAAGAAGAGGGCGTAGTCGCCGGGTCTGGCCTGCATGGGAACAAACCGCGTCTCGCGCGACGCCATGCGCCACGGCTCCTCGTTCGACTCGGCCATGTCGGGCATCGGAAGCCCCGGCCCGGTCGCGATTATGCGGCCCCCCTGCACCGCCTGACTATCAATCGCCGTCGGCGGAAGGTAGAGCCCCACCTTGGTGCGCTCCTCGCCGTCCTCCGGCTGCACGAGCACGCGATCCCCGACTACGATGAGATGCTTTTTTGGTGCCATCCGAGGCTCCGTACGAGATGAGAGTTGCGAATGCGTACGAGATGCGAGATGCGAGATGCGAGGAATAGCAACTGACTATGAAGTGCGCTTTTCCTCGCAACTCGCATCTCTCATCTCATTCTATCTGATAAGATGAAATTCGGTCTGCCTTCCGTGCGCCCAACGCGGAACTCCGTCGCTTCCGACCACCGCATCCTCTTCCTGGGCTGATCGAACGCGCTGTCCGCCCCACTCGGGCACCGGCGTGGTTGCCTGAAGCTCGATCGAGAACCACATGTCAGGTATGACCTTGTGGTCTCCGCGCCCCGGCACGCCGTCCTGATAGTCCCACAGGCCGATCAGCGGGCCGGCGCCGTGCCCGTGCGTGCCGATCGGATGGGTGTAGACAGTGCCGTCGATGCCAGAATCGCGCATGCGGCGGAGCGAAGCCTGGAGGATCTCGTTGCCGGTACGCCCGGCACGCAGCTCCGACATTACGATGTCCTGCAAGGCATTCGACCTGGCGAGCGCTGCTTTGATTCCGGGCGGCGCCTCGCGCTCCCCTTCGCGCAGCACGTACCCCATGTGCTGCGTGTCGGTGGTGAGACGCATGGCCACAATGCCGAAATCGCAATGCAGCACGTCACCGCGCTGAATTACCGGATTGGCCGCCAGCGAATCGTCAGGCACGCCGCGGCGCTGCACGCTCACCGACGGATGGAACCAGCTGCCGAGCCCGAGGTCGTTCACCCGCTGCCGCATCCACCACACCACGTCATCGGTCCGCGTGACACCGGGCGTAATCACCGCATTGGAGAACGCTGTCTGGATGATCTCCCACGCCAGCCGGTTCATCCGCTCGAATACCTCGACTTCGCCCGGGATGCGGCTGGCGATCAGATCTACCGGCAGCCCTTCGGCCGGCGCGAGGCGCGCAGCCCACTGCGGCCCCAGCGCCTCGCTCATTCCCTGGTACTCCCCCGCCGACAGTCCGTCGGCGAAGGCGAAGGTGCGCGACACATTGATTCCGATGCTCTTCGGCTGTCGCTCCTCCACCAGCTTCCGCAGCACCTGCCACTGCGCGTCGCCCCACAGCTCAGCGGTGCGATCCGTTCCGGGGCTCCCGGACGGAGTCGCCGGAACGGGAGTGGTGGAGCGCACCGCCGTGAACACACCGCCCTGGGATGTGCCGCCCAACGCAATCCGGTCGACGCCGGCCGCTGCGCCGCGGTCGTGGAACACGTATATCGTGCGGCGGCGCGCCGCAAAGGTGGTCGGCGATACCAGCGACGAGAAGACGGGGTCCTCGTTATACTCGCGCATCGGCACCACCCAGAACTCGACCCCGTACTTTCGCATCAGCGCCGGCAGCACGGTCTCCATCCGCTCGGCCAGCCACTGCTGCTGCACCTCCGCCTGTTCGCGCAACGTTCCGAACGGACGCTCCTGAGCCTCGGCAGCGCGCCCACTCAGTACCAGCGCGAGCCCTACGACGGACATCCTCACGCGCACGAAGATCTGCATAGTGTCCACTCGTTTTCTCAAAGGTTCTCAGAGTTCTGGTATGGATTCACACGCTCAGTTGTTATCGCCTTGCGTTGCTCCGGAGGCGGTGGCTAGCCCCTAGTCCCTAACCCCTGACCCCTAGCCCCTAGCCCCTAGCCCCTAGCCTCTGGCCCCTGGCCCCTGGCCCCTCTTCGAATCATCCACCGCCTTACGATCTGAACCGCTGCTGCCAGAAAGAGGGCGTACGCGCAAACGGCGACGGAATTCCTGATCAGCGTCTGCAGAATGTCCGCGCGCCACTGCGGCCACTCCATGGCCGTGCTGCCGATACGCTCCATGCCCGCAGCCACGAACACGGCGCTCGTCGCCACGGAGGCCGCGCTCTGCACGAGAGCGAATAGCGGGGCCCGCCATATCCACTGCCGCAGCGGATAGTTGCCAAGGTGCAGCGTGACGAAGGCAGCCAGCAGCGCCAGCCCGCCTATCACCGCCAGAATGACCACCAGCCCCGTCACCTGGAGCATGGCAAGCCTGTAGAGACGCAGCGTAACGCCAGTTACCACCGCAACCACGACGAGCGAGAGCGAGAGCCGCCGCACAACGCTCGGCTCCAACGCCTGCCACTCGAGCGCATCCTGCGGAAAGAAGCGCATAGGGTGCAGCCTTACGCCTTCAAAGCGCGCCTGCGCTCCATGGACGCACGGCAGTTCCGGATTAGAAGGGGCTCGAAGTCAGCGAGATTCCGGGTCATCAGCGGGTCGGTCCGTGAGGTGCGTGGCGAGCCACGCGAGGCTCTCGGAAACGTGCGCGCGCCAGTACGGCCAGTCGTGCTTGCCCGGCCACTCATTGTAGAGGACGGAGGCGCCGACGGTGTTCAATTCATAGGCGAAGGCGCGGTTGGCATTTATCCACGGATCCTCCACTCCGACATCCAAAAAGATAGGCGGCAGCGCCAGCTCGGCATGCACTCGCTTACGGACCATCGTGACCGGATCCCGGGATAGCCAGGCGACCGTATCATTGCCAAAGGCATCCCGCAGCACGTTCCACAACCTGGCGTTGCGTACCCGGATACTGTCCATACTGCGCAGATAGCGTGGCGGCGCCTCGAACGGCTCCGGACCCGCGAACAACGGTGCCACCACTCCGGAATGGCTCGCCGCCGCCGAGAACACGTCGGGGTAGCGGAGTGCGAGCGTGAGCGCCCCGTAGCCCCCCATGCTCAGGCCGGCGATTCCACGGTGCGTGGAATCGGTCAGCGTGCGGTAGTTGCTGTCGACGTGCGCCACGAGATCGCGAGCGATGTAATCGTCGTAATGCGGCCATGGTACGCAGTAGCTCTCGGCGGGCTCCTCGCGTGGCGGATCGCGCCGGCAACTCGCGTAGTTTCCCAACGAGTTCCAGGTGGTGTACCAGCCGTCGTCCCCGTCCGGCATTATCAGAATCAGCTCCGGTCCGCCGGCGGCGATCAGCGAGTCCATTACGACGTCGATGCTGCCTTGCTTCACCCAGTCCGTCTCCGCGCCCCACATTCCGTGCAGGTAGTATGCGACGGGATAGTGGCGCGCCGGCTGCGAATCGTACGACGGCGGGAGGTATACCATGTACTGCTTGTTCGTTCCCAGCGACTGCGACCACAGAGTGTCCGCGCGTACTTCTCCGCGCGCGCTGTCGGCGGTGACCGCGAGTTGAGCGAGAAGTGCGAGTGCGGAGAGCAATGGGGTCGGGGGTCGGGGGTCGGGGCAGGTTACCGAACAGAAAATCTATGCGTAGAGGTGACTTAGCGGCGCGGCGGATTAACTGATCCCCCCAACCCCCAAACCTCGACCCCCGACCCCCGACCCCCGACCCCCTGGTGTCTCTTTCTCGAGAAGCACTATGAGCGTCTCCTCGATCTGGTCGAAATCGAACGGCTTGACCATTACCGGCTGGCGGGTGTTGTCGAGAAACGCACGGCTGCCGGTGCCGACGACGTCGCCGGTGATGAAAAGTATGCGCGCGGCCAACGACGGTTTCTCCCCGTTCAGCGCCTCGAAGAACGCGGGTCCGTCCATCTGCGGCATGCGAAGATCGCAAATGATAGCATCGAACTCCTGTCGCCGGGTAAGCTCCAGCGCCTCAATTCCGTCGCTGGCCGTAGCCACGTTGAAGCCGCGAAGCTTTCCGAAAGCGATCATGCTTCCGCGCAGAGCGGGCTCATCGTCCACGAATAATACCCTCGTGCCTTCGAGCGCGGAGCGATCTCCGAACAGTGCCGGCACATCGTCCACGCCCCGTGCCGCGGGCTGCCCACTGCCCCGCATCACGACGCGAAAGGTGGTCCCCTCGGTCGAGGACTTCGCTACCACGATCGTACCTCCGTGCGCGGTCACAATGCCATAGCTCACGCTCAACCCGAGTCCCGTGCCGTCTGCCTTGGTGGTGAAGAACGGCTCGAAGATGTGCGGTCGCGCCTCCTCCGGAATTCCCGGTCCCGAATCGGCTACCTCGAGCATCACCCTGTCCTGCTCGCCGCGGGTCGTCACGGACAGCGTGCCGCGCTCCTGTGCGGCCATCGCCTGCGAGGCATTCGCGATCAGGTTCAGCACTACCTGCTGCAACTGACGCGGATCGCCGAACACAGCCGGAAGGTCGGGCTCCAGCGAAGTCTGCACCTCAACCTTCCTGTTGGAAAGCTCGTAGGTTCGCATGCGCAACGACCGCTCGACTATCTCATTGAGATCGAGCGACTGGCGGCGCGCCTCGCTGCGGCGCGCGAACGTCAGCAGGTCTTTCACTACCTGGCTGGCCCGGACCGTCTCATCCTGAATGACCGCGAGCGAATCACGCTGTTCGGCGGTGATGTCATCGCTCTGCATCATGAGCTGGGCAAACGCGCTGATGGTGCTCAGCGGATTGTTGACCTCGTGCGCCACGCCGGCCACCAGCTCACCCACGGCCGCCAGACGCTCGGTCTCGGCTAGCTTGGTGCGCATCTCGCGCTCGACCGTCACATCGCGCCCGACGCACAGAACCGTCTTTGGATCGGCTTCGGGCAGCAGCCGCGCTGCCAGCGACACCGTGTGCACCGCACCCTCGCGCTCGAACCGCGCCTCGAACCTGACCGGGGCGCCGTTGAACGCGCGCGCCAGCTCCCGGCCGATCTTGGCTCTGTCGTCAGGCACCGCATACTGCTCGAGCGAACTGCCTATCACCTGCATTGCGTACACGCCGAGAACATCCTTCACCGCATCGTTGGCCTCGCGAATCCGGCCCGACTCGAAGATCGTCAACACAGCGTCAGGCGCGGCGCGGAAGAGCGTGCGGAACCGCCATTCCGCCTGCCGCAGCGTCTCGACCAGCTCGGCGTTGCTTAGCGCGACTGACAGCAGGTCGGTCATCGTCTCGAGCCGCGCGATGTCATGCTCGCTGAACCGCCGCGGAAGCCGGGACACGGCCATCACGGCGCCAATGCGCTCGCCCCCCCGCTTGATCGGAACGATCACCACGCCGGCCACCGGATTGCCTGTAAGGCCTTCAAGCTGCGCACCGTACTCGCGCAGATCGCCGAGCCGCACGTCAGGCGTCCACCATGTAGCCAGCGCTCGCAGCGGCTCGGGCGTGCTGGCAACCGGCATCGGGATGGTCTTCCCGCGGAGCCCGGCGAGCAGACCCGACGCTACCGGTATCTCGACCACGCCGTTGCGGTAGAGACCCACCGCGCCGCCATCTGCCTGCACCACATCCACCGCTGCCTCGACGAACCGCTCCAGCGAACGAGTGGGATTGAGCTCGACCGCGATCTGCTGGCCAAGCGTCCACATTCGTTGCAGCACGCGTTGCGCGCCGCCCAGTTCCGAGGTGCGCTCGGCCACTCTATGCTCGAGGGTCGCCGAAAGTTCGCGCTCGGATGTTACCGCCCGCTCCAGCGCCACCGTCGTCTGCTGCTGCGTCCACAGTGCATAACCGGTTCGCAACGCGAGCAACACGCCAAAGACACCGACGACCAGTGCCAACTCCGGTTGCGCCTCGCCGCGCACGCCGAGCCTGACGATTGAACCTGACGCGATGAGAATCGCGGCGACGATCGCCAGCATGCGGATGTGCCCCGCGTCGGCGACGTACACGGGAACCTCATTGGTGCGGATTCCGTCCTGACGAGGCACGTACATGGCCCCCGAGACGAAGCCGTACGTCGCCACGCTCCAGAGAATGGCGACGGCACCATTCAGCACAGGAGTGGAGTCCGCCACCAGACGGGTGAAAAGGAAATTCCCGATCGCCAGCGACACTGTTCCTACAGCGAACGAGACGGCGATCCGCCGCCCCAGAACGTCGCCTCGCCAGGCGAGCAGCAGAGCGAGCAGGATCAGGTTCGCTTCAGCCAGAACGCTCCACGCGATCGACGCAGCGCCGACGCTGGCCTGCCGGCCCCGGAAAATTCCCTCCAACTGCACGATCACGATCGCCGCGGCGACCACCAGAAGCATGGCGTCTACCAGTACTTCGAATCGAATCCGCGCCCGCTGGCGCCCCAGCGCGATCGCGAACGCGACGAAAATGCACATCTGCGCCGCCAGACCGAGCGAAGCGGCCACGTCGAACGAGATCGGCCGGCCCACCGCGCCGCTCACCGCCGACGAGAAGTGGCCGATCAGGGCAAAGACGGCCGAGGCCGTGAGCCCTGCGAAAAGCACACGCACCGTGCCGTGCGCCGCACGGGCCGCTCGTGAATAGACCAGCAGCGCTGCCAGGACCTGAGCCGTCAGCAGAAGCCCGCCCAGCGCGCCGACACTCGTTCCAGTGGCCATACCGCCAAGGAACAGCAGCACGGTCAGAACACACAGAGCGTGCGCGGCAGTGGTGCCGGTAAGTCTCGGAACGAACCGGTACAATGAGGGCATCGGGGGTCGTAGTGGAGCCTGCCGCGCCCAGGGCGCGAGCGCGTTCGGCGAACAACGGGGAGGCGCGCGACACTTAACCTAGGACGAGCGAGCGATTAGGACGTGACGGCGGTCACGAGTGTCGGGGGTCGGGGGTCGGGGGTCGAGGGTCGAGTGGTCGAGGGGTCGAGGGGTCGAGGGGTCGGGGTCACACCC
>CAZPCC010000378.1:0-4408 GCA_964584905.1 uncultured Gemmatimonadaceae bacterium
CCCTTCCCCTCTTACTTCAGAAGATCGTCCACGTTCCGCGTAACATGCAACCTGGCACTCCCCTGCGCACAGTGCTAATAGAGCCAGATCTTCCCAACCGCATGCTGGCGCCATGCTAGTATCCGCTCGTGCTTCCGTCAACTTTCTAGGAATTAGGAATTAGGAATTAGGGAAGGAATTCTCGCCCACCTTCCTAACGTGCTACGCAAAAAAAAAAAGTGCGGGCAGCAACCCGCGCTGCCCGTCACTCCGATGCTGTCCCCTCGCCCCTCGTCCCGCGCCCCGCGCCCCGCGGACGTCAGGGCACCGCTCCCGCTCCCGCCACCGTCGGTCGCGTCGCACGATTCGCGATCGCCTCGCCCGCCCGCATGATCAGCGTGCTCACCCGGGCCAGCTTGTCGTAATCGATCCTGTCGGGATGATCCGATACCTTGTGGTAGTCGTCATGCAAACCGGTGGTGAAGAACACGATCGGAATACCCTTGTTCGCATAGCTGTAGTGATCGCTCCGGAAGTAGATGCGCTCCGGATGCGTTGGCGAATCCCACTCGCGATTGATCGAGAACGATCGCGCCGCCGCCAGATTCACCGAGTCGACGATCGCGCCCACCACCTCACTCTGCCGCTGTGGCGCGGCCTGCGGACCAACTATGTAAAGCGAATCGGGCGCATTGCGGCCGATCATGTCGGCATTCAACTGCGCGACGACCGAGTCGATCGGCACGGTCGCGTTATCGGTGAACCACTGGGAGCCGAAGAGACCCTTCTCCTCCGCGGTATGCCAGACGAACAGCGCGGACCGGCGAGGCTTGACTGGCATCTTCGACCACGCCTCGGCGATCTGCAGTACGCCCATGCTCCCTGAACCATCATCGTCGGCGCCGTTCGCGATCGAGTCGCCGTTTACGGCGGGCATGATGCCCACGTGATCGAGATGCGCTCCGAACGCCACGTAGCTGCCGCGCAGTGCGGAATCGCTTCCACGCACCAGGCCAACCACGTTGTTCGACTCCACCGGTTGCTGTTCGACGGCGATCTTCGCCTCGAGACGCGCGCCGAGCGGGCCGGGAGCGTCGGACTGGGGAAATCCCGCCGGCACCAGCGATGGACGCTCGCTAGCCACACCGATCAACACCATTGGGAGAGGGCGCACGGCGTCCGCTTCGGGCTCGGGAGCGCCCAGACGCATTGCCCCCTTGAGCTGTGCGGCGAGGGCGTCGAATTCCTCCGCCAGCTCACCGGTGGTGAGCATTACGATGGCCGCCGGACCGCGTGGAATCAGCGCCCCGAGCCGTTCACCGATGGCGTTGCCCGACTCGTGCGTAGCGCGAGTGGCGGAGTCCGCGGTTGCCGGCGCCCCATGCACGTACACCACGATCTTGTCGCGAATATCGAGATTGGCGAGGTCGTTCCGCCCCGCCGAGGAAAGCGCATAGCCGGCGAAGACCACGTCGCCCGATGCCTCGAGGCGCGGCAGCGGCGCACCCTGGCCTAACGATAGCAGCGGAACCAGCCCCTCCGCGCCGATGGCGATGGTCTCCACCTGGCCGCCCTTCGTAAGGCGGACTGAGCTCGATGACGCTATCCCGCTGCGCGTAAGTGGCACGCGCTGGAAGTAGGTCCCGGAATCGCCGGCCGGTTCCACCCCGGCGGCGCGCAGGCGGTCCGCGATGAAGCGCGCAGCCATTCGCCCACCCTCCGAGCCTGTCTCCCGTCCGGCAAAGGAGTCCGACGCAAAAACGAAAAGGTCGCGACGCAGCGCGTCGGCTGAAATTGCAGGTGCCGCCATCGCACTCGGCGGCGCGGTGTTGACTGTGGCGCCTGGAATGGGAGCGGTAACCGGCTCGGGCGCGCGCGCACATGCGGCCAGCACGACGAAGAAGATCAGTTCACGACGCATGCTATCCTCATAAGAAGGGCACCTCAGGAAATGGAGCAGATCGAGTTGAGTACTGCTGGCCCAGCCTGGAAACGATGCTCGTTATGGCCGAGGAACCGACAACACCCCCCTGCGCTGGGGAGCGCCCCCAATTTTCCATCATAGTGGTTCGTACCCCGACGCGAACCCCGGCGATCCGAGCCTAACCCACGCCCGAGGGCATGATCGCTTCAGATCGAGTAAATTAGCGTGATCCACGTCACCCGGACGCGACACCGGAACCTCGCTCCGGTTCGCCCGGTACCACTAGGTAGCCATGCTCTATCTCTGCCTGCCCGCCTACAACGAAGGGCCCACCGTGGGCCTCGTACTCTGGAACATCCACAAGGTGTTCTCGGGCTACTCACGGGAATACGAGATTCTGGTCGTGGACGACGGCAGCGACGACGCCACCGCCGAAACGCTGGAGACATACACTCAGATCCTCCCGCTCACGATAATCAGGCACAAGGAGCGCCGGGGATACGGCGCATCTCTCGATGTACTGGCTCGCAGGGCGGCAGAACGCACCAAGTATCCGCGGCGTGACGCTGCCATCTTCATGCAGGCCGACTTCAGCGACCCGCCCGAGGCGCTACCATCCCTCATCAAGCCGTTCGAGGGTGGTGTGGACCTCGTGATCGCAGAGGCCGACCGGCAACCGGATGGCCTCTCGGCCGGCACCCGGTGGGTGCGCCGGCTGGCCCCCCGGGTCCTCCGCCCCATGTTGGCGCTCGATTCAGTGGCCGACCCGCTGGGGAGCTTTCGCCTGGCGAGAATCAGCGTGCTGCGCGATGCGATCCGTGATGCCGGGAGCTCGCCGCTCGTCAGAGGGAATGGGTGGGCTGCCCAGGTCGAGCTCACCGTCAAGCTGGCACGATTCTCCCGACGGATCGAGACCGTGAAGGTGTCACCCAGGTACAATCTGCGGCCACGTGCCACGCGAGTGCGGCCGTGGTCGGGGGCGCTCGAACTCTATAAATCCGGGCGAGCACTACAGCCCCGACGCGAGTCAACTACATGAAGAAATCTCTTTCGATACTTGCCCTTCTCTTCGCGCCGTTAGTGGCGTTCGCTCAGGACAGCAATGGCATCGCCGCGCCGGGGCGGGTCATCGTGCCCTTCGCCGCCGGCGAGCAGCTCGTGTACGATGCGAAGTTCGGCGCTATCAAGGTCGGCACTGCACGTATGCAGGTCGAAGGCATCCAGACGCTGCGCGGACGTGAATCCTGGCATACGATGTTCGGCGTATCCGGCGGCACGTTCTTCTACCGGATCAACGATAGCTACGAGAGCTGGTTCGATACACGAACGTTCGCTTCGCTGCGACACATCCAGGATGTTGACCAGGGCAGCTACGAACGCAAGCGCACGTTCGAGATTTTTCCGGACCGTCGCGTCTACACTGAGAACGACAGCGAGGAGCGCGAGTCGGTCGCCGAGCCGCTGGATGACGGCTCTTTTCTGTATTTCATCCGCACCATCCCGTTCTCGGTAGGCCAGACCTATACGTTCAACAGATACTTTCGCCCAGACCGCAACCCTGTGACCGTCCAGGTGCTGCGCAGAGAGCGAGTGAAGGTGCCGGCAGGCACGTTCGATTGCGTGGTGATTCGGCCGATCATCAAGTCGCGAGGCATTTTCTCCGAAGGTGGGCGGGCCGAGATCTGGATTTCGGATGACGACCGGCGCATCATGGTCCAGCTCAAGTCGCAGCTGAAGATCGGCTCACTCAACCTCTATCTGAAATCGTACACTCCGGGGACGGGCTCGGCGAGCGGACAGTAGAGCCTGACGAAGCAGATCTGTCGGCGGTGCGCACGGTCCCGATCGCGCGCCGCCCGAACAAGGTACGAGCCGGGGAGTTCGCGTCTCCTCCCGGAGACGACCGCTCGTTCGCCGCGTTTCTTCAGTCGCTGCCCGACGTGCTCGTCGCCCGAGATTTCATGCGCGTTGCGCGGGCAGTCGCCGGCGCCGCAAGCTCCGGACGCGGCGTGCTCGTGATGGTCGGCGGGCACGTAGTGAAGACCGGTACCGGCCGCCTCCTCATTGACCTGATGCGCCGCCGCGTCATAACGCACCTGGCAATGAACGGCGCCGCGGCCATCCACGACTACGAGATCGCGCGCTGGGGCGGAACGTCGGAAGATGTCGCCGCCGGGCTGGCCGACGGCACGTTCGGCATGGCCGAAGAAACCGGGCGCGAGATGAATGAGGCGTTCACCAGGGGCATGCGCGACGAGAGGGGAATGGGCGAGGCGCTGTCGGACGCGCTCGCCGGCTCCGAGCTCGCCAACGCCGAACTTTCGCTGCTCGTTGCCGCGCGACAAACCGGCGTGCCGGTCACCGTCCACGCGGCGTTAGGTGCGGAGATAATTCATCAGCACCCGGCGGCAAACGGCGCCGCGATCGGCGACACCAGCCACCGCGATTTTCGCCGGCTGGCCGGTTCACTGCCCGCTCTTCACGACGGTGGGGTGGTACTCAATC
>CAZPCC010000379.1:0-1609 GCA_964584905.1 uncultured Gemmatimonadaceae bacterium
TCTCCCTCTGGGATGCCGCCGCGCTCGCTCCCATCATCGAGGAGGCCGGCGGCGTGTTCACCGACTGGGACGGCGCCCCCGGATATCACGCAAAGAGCGGCGTGGCGACGAACGCGGCACTCGCGACGGAGGTGCGGCGAATACTTCGGGGGAATCCGTGAGGATCGAGGGAGCAGCGCAACTCGACCAACTGGACTTCGCGAAAGGCGCCGGGCTCATCCCCGTGATCGCGCAACACGCGCACACCGGTGAGGTGCTGATGCTCGCCTACGCAAACCGCGACGCACTCGAGCGCACACTCGCCGATCGGGTGATGTGGTACTTCTCGCGCTCGCGCGGCGAGCTGTGGCGGAAGGGCGATACGAGCGGCAACGTTCAGCACGTCGTGTCGCTGCACGGCGACTGCGATGGTGATGCGGTCATCACGCGCGTCCTGCCGGACGGCCCGGCGTGCCACACCGGCGCTGCCAACTGTTTCGACACGGCACCGACGCTCGCGGCGCTCGATGAGGTGATCGCACAGAGGGTTCACGCGCCGTCCGGCTCGAGCTACACGCGGAAGCTCCTCGCCGACGACAATCTCCGCCTGAAGAAGCTGGGAGAGGAGGCGGTGGAGCTGGCTCTGGCGTGTGAGCGCGGGGATCGCCAGCGAGTCGCCGAGGAGGCGGCGGACCTGCTGTATCACACGCTGGTGGCGTGTCGGGGTGAAGCGGTGGACCTGCGGGAGATACTGGCGGTGCTGGCAGCGCGCGGCGGTGGAGATCGGTAGCGCCGGCGAGCGGGCGAGTTCTACGCGTTAACAGCTGCGGTGCCGGGCACCCGATACATTACAGAAAAAGGGGATAGGGGGATCTGGTTGGAGATGTGGCGATGCCTGCTCGAGTAGCGCCGGATCCTTGCGGAATTCGAGCTGCTTATCAGGGGATAAGGGGGATCCTGTTGGAGATGTGGCGATGGTTCGCGGAGTACCGCCACATAACGCGGCGATTCACATTCCCGAAATTTGTTAATGCAGAGGCGCGCCGGCAGGAGTGACGATCACGTATCGCCACATCTCCACCCCATCTCCCACATCTCCCTTTTCGTTGACTTTGGCGGCCACTGGAGCAACGCATGAGCAATCAGTATCGCCCGTGGAGCGATGCGTTTGCGAAGCGGGACCTGACGCCTATCGCTTCGGGCGTTTCTCTATGAACAGCCTGTAGAGGCTGAGCAGGATGATCGCCCCGAGTATGGCGATGCCGAGGGAGCGGACGTTGAATCCTGTCACACTGCCAATGCCGAGCAGCTCGCTGCCGACGAATCCGCCGATCACGGCGCCGAGGATCCCGATGACGGCAGTGCCGAGGCAGCCGCCGGGGTCCTTGCCGGGCATGATGAACTTGGCGATCGCACCCGCGATCAGACCGAATGCAATCCAGGCGAGAATGCCCATGGGCGGTTAGACCTTGAATCCGGAGACGAGTTCCTTGAGGCGGTCGGCCGACATGAGGAGCTCGACGCTCGCGGCGCTCATCTCCTGCGTCGCGGCGGACTGTTCCTCGGCGGCGGCGCTGACCTCCTGTGCGCTGGCCGCGTGCGACTCGGCAGCCGCACCGACGTTGCGCAC
>CAZPCC010000380.1:0-6672 GCA_964584905.1 uncultured Gemmatimonadaceae bacterium
CTTTCGGGGGCGGTCCCGCAGGTTTCTTGGTCTTCGTTGCCATCAGTGATTCCTCGGATTACTTCGCGCGAGCGATCGGCTCGCCGCTCTTCACGCTGATACGCTCTTTCGTTCCATCATCATCCAGCCGAGCACGCCTGCGCGTCGGCTTGCCTGACTTGGGGTCGAGCAGCATCACGTTCGACGCATGGATCGGAGCAGGAAAATCGATGATCGCGCTCTGCTCCTCGGCCGTCCGTGCCTTGCGATGCCGCTTGACGATGTTGACGCCGTCGACGACGATACGGCCGGTCTTGCGATAGACGCGGACGACCTTGCCTTCCTTCCCCGCGTCCTCGCCGCGCATGACGCGAACCGTGTCGCCCGCGGCGACGTGCACCGGCTGGCGTGCCGCGTTCACTTCATGCCGCACGCGCAGCTTCTGCCGCTCGCGCTGCCGTTGACTCAGTACTCGCATTTCAAATCACCTCGGGCGCGAGCGACACGATCTTCATGAACCGCTTCTCGCGCAGTTCGCGCGCGACCGGGCCGAAGATGCGGGTAGCGCGCGGCTCCCCTGCGTCGTTAATGATCACGACGGCGTTCTCGTCGAACCGGATGTAGCTGCCGTCCTTTCGGCGCGTCTCCTTTGCCGTGCGCACCACCACCGCGCGCGCCACATCCGACTTCTTGACCGTACCGTTGGGCAACGCGTCTTTCACGGCCACTATCACCGTGTCGCCGAGTCCCGCATAACGGCGTCTCGTCCCGCCAAGCACGCGGATAACCAGCGCGCGTTTCGCGCCGGAATTGTCCGCCACCTTGACCATCGACTCCTGCTGAATCATGGCCGGTTCCTCCTAACGGGCCCGCTCGATGATCTCGAGCACGCGCCACCGCTTCTGCTTCGATAGCGGCCGCGTCTCGGTGATGCGCACCCGGTCGCCGGCCTTCGCGGCGTTAGCCTCGTCATGCGCCTTCAGACGCTTGGTGCGTGTCACCATCTTCCCGTACAACGGGTGCGGAAACCGGCGTACGATCTCCACCACCGCGGTCTTGTCCATTTTGTCGCTCACCACCACGCCCACGCGCGTCTTGCGCGCTGTGCGATCGGTCGTGCGCTCGATGTTCGTCTGGTCCGCCATTTGGCCTCTCATCCTCACTTGCTCGCCGCCAGCGCGCGCTCGCGCAGGATCGTCTTCATGCGAGCGATGTCCTTCCGGATCACCCGGAAGCGCAACGCGTCGTCCAGCGCCTCGGTGGCGCTCCTGAATCGCAGCCGGAACTGCTCCTCCTGCAACTCGGCGATTCGGGTGCGAATCTCATCCTCTTCCAATTCGCGAATCTCCTCAGCTTGCATTGGTATGCGCCTCCTCGCGAATCACGAACTTGCTTTTTACGCTCAGCTTGGCTGCCGCCAGGCCCATCGCCTTCTCCGCCGTCACCCGGTCTACTCCTTCGAGCTCGAACATCATCCGACCAGGCTTGACCACCGCCACCCATCCCTCCGGGGAGCCCTTGCCCTTACCCATGCGGGTCTCGGCCGGCTTCTTGGTGATCGGCTTGTCGGGGAAGATGCGAATCCAGACCTTGCCGCCGCGCTTGATGTGCCTCGTAAGGGCCACCCGCGCCGCTTCGATCTGCCGGTTGGAAACCCAGCCGGGCTCCATCGCCTGCAAGCCGTAGTGGCCGAACGACACCGTGCTGCCACGCGACGCCATTCCCTTCATGCGGCCCTTGAACATCTTGCGAAACTTGACGCGCTTGGGACTCAGCATGGCTCAACCTCTCGCATCGCTGGAGTACGTCCCTCGGCGCACCGGATCCTCGCCCTTGAAGATCCAGACTTTGACACCGATGGTGCCGAAGGTGGTCTTCGCCGTCGACGTGGCGTAGTCGATGTTGGCGCGAAGCGTGTGCAGCGGCACCCGCCCCTCGTGGTAACCTTCCACTCGCGCGATCTCCGCTCCGCCTAACCGGCCGCCGCACTTCACCTTGATGCCTTGCGCACCCATTCGCATCGCGCTCTGAACCGCCCGCTTCATCGCGCGTCGGAACGAGATGCGCTGCGCCAGCTGGTGAGCGATCTGGTCGGCGACGAGCTGCGCCTCGAGCTCGGGCCGCTTGATCTCCTCGACGTTGATGCCGACTTCCTTTCCGGTGAGCTGCGACAGCTCATCGCGCAACTTGTCGACTTCCGCACCCTTCTTGCCGATGACGACCCCGGGCCGGCCAGTGTGTACCGTGACCACCACCTTTCCCGGACGCCGCTCGATGATCACGTCGGCGATTGCCGCGTGACCCAGGCGCGTCTTGAGATAGGTGCGCAGCAGCTCGTCTTCCTTGAGCAGTGCCGGCATGTCGCGGTTCGCGTAGTAGCGTGACCGGTGCAGCCGGCTAATGCCGAGCCGGAAGCCGATCGGATTGACTTTCTGTCCCATTACGACTTGCTCCTGTCGGCCACGATGATCTCCACATGGCTGGTGCGCTTCTGAATCGGCGTGGCCCGCCCCATCGCCGCGGGCATGAACCGCTTCATCTTCGGCCCCTCGTTGACGATCGCGTGCTTCACGTACAGCATATCCGTATCGAGCGCGTCGCCCGACTCGCGCGCTGCATGCTCCGCGTTGGCGACGGCCGAGCGCAGCGTCTTTTCGATCTGCTTGGAAGCGTGCTTCTTCGAGAACGTCAGCAGCGCCAGCGCCTCGTTCACGCTCTTGCCGCGAATCTGATCGATCACCAGCCGCATTTTGTACGGCGACTGCCGGGTCATGCGCTGGATCGCGCGCATATCACGCATGACTTACTTGCCTCCCTTCGGGGCGCCGGCGCTCGCCTTCTTGTCCACCGCCCGTCCCGCATGACCGCGGAACAGCCGGGTGGGCGAGAATTCGCCGAGCTTGTGGCCGACCATGTTCTCGGAGATGTACACCGGAATGAACTTGTTCCCGTTATGCACGGCGAACGTGTGTCCAACCATGTCAGGAATCACCGTGCTCGCCCGCGACCAGGTCTTCATGACGCGCTTCTCGTTCCGCGCGTTCATCGCGTGCAACTTCTTCAGGAGCGACTCCTGGATGTACGGGCCTTTTTTTACGCTGCGTGCCATTTGAAAACTCGGGAATCGGGAATCGCGAATCGGGAATCGGGTTGCGCTCACCAGCGCTCCTGCCCCGTCCCAACCTTTGCTTTTTCGTCTCGAACCTATCGGGAGCCAGAACCGCGAATCGATCTCGGAGGACATCCCCCGATTCCCGATTCCCGATTACCGATTCCCGACTACTGCGTCGCCTTGCCTCTCTTCCGTCCCCTCACGATCATCTTCGTCGAGGATTTCTTGCGATTACGCGTCTTCGTGCCTTCCTTCTTGCCCCACGGGCTCACCACGTTCCGCCCGCCGCGCGTGCGGCCGCCGTGCGGGTGATCCACCGGGTTCATCACTTCGCCACGCACCTTCGGCCGCCTGCCGAGGTGGCGGGACTTCCCCGCCTTGCCGAGGCTCTGCTGCTCATGCTCCGAGTTTCCCACCTCGCCGATCGTCGCCAGGCAGTTGCCGTGGATCAGGCGCACTTCGGTCGACCGGAGTCGGAGCGTCACGTACTCGCCTTCCTTTGCCATCACCTGCGCCGACGCACCCGCCGAGCGAGCCAGCTGACCGCCCTTGGCGATCTTGAGCTCGATGTTGTGCACCGCCGTTCCTAACGGCACCTCGCGCAGCGGCAGCGTGTTGCCGATCCGCACATCCGATCCCGGTCCCGACACCACCGTGTCACCGACCGACAACCCCTTCGGCTGCAGGATGTAGCGCTTCTCACCATCGGTATACTCGACCAGCGCGATACGCGCCGAGCGGTTCGGATCGTACTCGATCTCGCGCACCGTCGCCGGTACACCGTGCTTGTTCCGCTTGAAGTCGATGATCCGGTACTTCCGCTTGTGGCCGCCACCGATTCGCCGCATCGAAATGTGGCCATGGTTGTCGCGGCCGCCCGACTTCTTGAGCGGCTCGGTCAACGACTTTTCGGGCGTCGTCCGCGTGATGTCGGAAAAGTCCGACACCGAGCGAAAACGGGTCCCCTTCGTAACCGGCTTGAATTGACGGATTCCCATCTCAGCCCTCGAAAATGTCGATCTTGTCACCCTTGGCGAGCCGCACGATCGCGCGCTTCGAATGCGCCCGCCGCCCGGCAAACTTGCCGACCTTGCGCGCCTTGCCGCGCTGGTTGGCCGTCCATACGCCAACCACCTTCACACCGAACAGGTGCTCCACCGCCTGCCGAATTCCGGGCTTCGTCGAGTTGGGGTGCACTTCCAGGGTGTACTCCCGCTCGTCGCGCTCCAGGCTTTCCTGATAGGCGGCCGAGGACTTCTCGGTCACCACCGGCCGTATGATCGTCTCGTGCATTGTCGGCATTGCTACTTTCCTCCCTTCTTCTTCGGCGACGGCTTGCCGCCGCGCTTGATCGTGGCACGTTTGGTCGCCGTCTTCTTCGTTGCCGTCTTCTTGACGGTCGCCTTGCGTGTCGCGCTCTTCTTGGTCGCCGCTTTCTTCGCAGCCTTCTTGCCGGCTGCCTTCTTGGCCGCTGCCTTACGCGGCGTCGCCTCCTTGGCGGCGCTCTTGGTTTCCGCGGTCTTCGCCGCCGTCTTCTTCTTGGCCGCCGGCTTCGGGGCGCGCGCCGGACGCTCCGGCGTGTCCGGCTCCACCAACGGCGTCAGTTCGTGCCCGATCGCCGGACCTTCAATGATCACCGCATCCGACCACAGCACGTGATAGGCAGACACATCGCTGTACGGCATAACGTGCACAGCCGGCAGATTCCGCCCGCTGAGAAACACCGTCGGCTTCACTCCGTCGGTTAGAACCAGCACCTTCTGTCCGCCTAGACCGAGCGCGTTGACCAGCCCCTGCAGCTGCGCCGTGCGCGGCGCATCGAACGCAAACCGGTCCACGACGAAGATCGCCGACTCCCGGGCCCGTGCGTTGAGCGCGCTCTTGCGCGCCAGCGCCCGAACCTGACGAGGCACGTACTGCGCGTAGGAGCGCGGCGTCGGCCCGAACACCGTACCGCCACCGACCCAGTGCGGGGCGCGCGTGGAGCCCTGGCGCGCGCGCCCGGTGCCCTTCTGCCGCCACGGTTTCTGGTTGCCGCCGGTCACGTACTTGCGAATCTTGGTCGACGCGTTCCCCTGGCGCTGATTGGCCAGGAACGCCTTCACCGCCTGGTGCATCACCGGCACGTTTACCGTGCCATCGAACAGGTCCGCCGGAAGCGACACCTTGTCGCGTGCGGTCCCGCGCGCCGTATATGCTCCCGCTTCGAATGTCATGTCGTCAGCCATCGGTTAACCCTGCTTTCGCACGAGGACGATCCCGTTCGTGGGACCCGCGATCGCGCCGCGCACATACAGCAGATGCCGCTCGGTGTCGATCTTCTCCACGCGCAGATTCACTTGCGTGTGCTGCACGTTGCCATACTGGCCCGGCATCTTCTTGCCCTTGATCACGCGTGATGGATCCGTGCCGGGGCCAATCGAGCCGGGACGCCGGTGCTTGGTGTTGCCGTGCGTGTTGGGACCGCCGTGGAATCCATAACGCTTCACCACACCCTGAAAACCGCGCCCCTTCGTCGTACCCGTAACCTTCACCCGCTCGCCAGGCTGGAAGATCTCGACCGAGACCGTCTGTCCCACCTCGTACGTGGGAACTTCCGGATTCTTTCCTGGTGCGTCGTCGAGCCGAACGCTCCGCAGCGTATGCGGCACGACGTCGAGCCCCGCCTTCCTGGCGTGCCCCACCTCGGCCCGCGTAGCGCGGCGTCCGCGCGGCGTCCGCTCCTTGCCCTTCGACTCGCGCCGCTCACGCTGCGCGCCATAACCCAGCTGCACGGACGCATAACCCACCTTCGCGCGGTCCGTCACCGACAATACCGGGTTGGGCGCCGCCTCGATCACGGTGCACGGGATCTGCTGCCCCGCCTCCGTGAAGATCTGCGTCATGCCCAGTTTTTTTCCAATGATACCGATCATGATTTCCTCGCTTCGCGAGGAAGGTGCTAGGGGCCAGGGATCAGGGGTCAGGGACTCCCAAATCCAGCCTCATCCTTCCTCAACTGAGTCACTGCGCAGTCGCGCAGTTGGACCATAAAGCGGCAGTGACTGTTGTCAGGCAGGAAGAGAGGGTGGTTTCCCTAGTCCCTAGTCCCTGACCCCTAGCCTCTGGCCCCTTCTTCACTCTACCTTTATCTCTACATCAACTCCCGCCGGCAGATCGAGTTTCGTCAACGCATCCACCGTCTGCGCGCGGCTGTCGAGAATGTCGATCAGACGCTTGTGCGTCTTGAGCTCGAACTGCTCGCGCGACTTCTTGTCCACGTGCGGCGACCGGAGCACCGTCCACCGCTGCGTTTTCGTCGGCAGTGGGATCGGCCCCGACACCTGCGCGCCCGTCTTCTCAGCCGTGCGCACGATGTCCGCCGATGCCTGATCGATTACCGCGTGATCGAATGCCTTAAGACGAATTCTGATTCTGCCTGCCATGCTCGTTACTCGGGAATCGGGAATCGGGAATCGGGAATCGGGTCGCGGAATCGATTCCCGATTCCCCATTCCCAATTCCCACTCGGACCTAACTACTGAAGGATCTTGGCAACGACACCTGCACCGACCGTCCGCCCACCCTCGCGGATCGCGAAG
>CAZPCC010000381.1:0-32076 GCA_964584905.1 uncultured Gemmatimonadaceae bacterium
ATGTGGTCTCCATCGTGATTCAATCCGTTGGCAGCCAGCGCCGCGGAGACGTCGGCGATGTGTGGCTCCGATCCGGTCGCCCGCCAGAATGCTACCGCGAAAGCATCGGAAGTGGCGCAGAACAGGTCGAGGTTCGCGCCGTCGACGTACGTTATGGCGACGTGGCTCTGTCCGGCGCCGACTGCCTGACGTACGCCCGGCGCCCGTGCGAACGAAGCGGCTACCGAGGCTGGGTCCCCGGTGCATTCGGCCACGAGATCCACGTCGCGGGCGAGCTCGACGCGCCGGCGTAGCGAACCGGCCAATTCGGCCCGCTCGACTTCCGGATGGGCGCGTACGGCGGCCAGAAAGCGGACCGCCTCCACGACGGCGTGCGGATAGAGCACTGCGTTTCCGGTCGCTCTCAGGTGCGCGATTCCGCGGCTGATCTTCTCGGCGGTCCGCGGTCCGAACCCCTTGATCGCGGCGAGCCGGCCGTCATGCGAGGCGTCCTCCAGCTCCTGAAGGCTTGCGATACCTAGCTCCTCGTGCAGCTGCCGAATCTTCGAGAGGCCAAGCCCAGGCACGCGCAACATTTCGAGGAGGCCCTCGGAAGCATTCTCGCTCAGTCGATCCAGATATCCCGACCGTCCGGTCGCTGCCAACTCCTCCAGTACCGCAAAGGTGGCCGGCCCGATTCCGCGTAGCCGCTGGAGCTCGCCGGAACGCACCAGTGGCCGTATGTCATCGGTTGTAAGTGAAAGGACTGCCCGCGCGGCCGTACGGTATGCGCGCGAGCGGTAGCGGTCGGTGCCGTTCAGCTCGAGAAACTCGGCGATCTGGGCGAGCGTATGCGCGGCGGTGCGCGGATCCATGCGCCAAATCTAGCGGGCCGGGGGTGACTCGGGCGCGCCGGGTTTATCTCGAACCTCGGTGTATGGCATGGTGGTCGAGTCGTCGCCGCCGTCGGGATCGCGGGCTACCAGCCGGTCGCTGTGGCGGTCGAGGTAGTGCAATGCGCGAAGCACGATGGCCTCGAGCTCGCTCGTCGTGGTGATGGCGTGCAGCGCCTTCCGCTCACCACCGGGGATGGCGTTGCCGAACGGCTGGGCGTCGGCGCGCCACGGCCGCTCGGCGTGCGCTGCGGCGGCCGCCGGATCGAGATCGGTACGGTAGGAGACGAGCGAGATGCCCGGACGATCGGGTCGAAGGCCGAGAACGAGCTGTGTGCGCAAGTGCGCTCCGGCGTGTGGTGCCGGCGCGGTGTCATCGACGACCACGAAGCATCCGTCGACGGGCTCGAACGGGGAGTCCGCCGCCACGCGCGCCCAGACACGCTGCTCGGGGAATTGTATGTAGCATGACGGCGGCGCGGCCAGCTCCCACGATCCTAACGAGTATCCGGAAGCGGCGAGGAGCTCGAGTGCCGGCGGCGTGAGTACATAGAGCCGCTTGCCGAAGCTCCAGAATTGATAGGCATGGTAGAGCAGTTCGGCGTATTCCTCGACGGCGTTGCCCGGTGAATCGTCGGGGATGATGTCGCGAAGCGCCGCCCCGACTCCGCCGAGCAGCACGAACTGGTCGCGCCGGCGCGTATCGGAGCCGCGGTGCTCCGCCTCCTCGCGGATCGCCGGCCAGGAAGCGGTTTCCAGCGGGTACAGCAGTGCCTCGTAGGGGGTGATGCGGCCGCTCACTTGCTCCGTCGTCAGGCTGAAGGCTCCTCGATGCCGGCGACGGCCCTGAGCGACTTGACTATCTCGTGCAGCCGTTCCTCGATCCGCTCCATCTCCCGATTGGCAGCGGCGTCGTCCATCGCGCCGTTGCGCCATTCCACGGCGACCTGGTTGAGCATGCGCACGTTGTAGAGTATCTCGTCTGTCGCGCTCCGCAGCGGAAGGTAGCGCCGCCGGTCGGTCATCGCTGCGCGGAACTGATTGCGGATCTCGTCCGGCGGCAGCGCTTCCACGTGCTCGACCAGCTCGTCGCGCGAGCCGCCGTAGTACAAACGGCGTCCGGGCATGCCGCCTTCGCCGGTTCCCGAACCGGTGAACCAGAGCCGTCCGGCGTACTTGGTCCCATCGTGCCAGAACTGCAGCGCCATCTCGTACCACTGTGCATCGATCTGGATCGAGGGGAGGTCGATGATCTCGTCCCTAACGGTCATAACGATGTCTCAGCAGAGGGGTATCGGCGGCTTCGGCGAGAAAACGCTCGATCGCGGCGAACAGGCCGTCGGGCTGTTCGACGTAGGGAACATGTCCGGAATCTTCCAGAACGACTAGCCGGGCGTCGGGCAGGGCACTAACCGCCGCTTCGCTCGACGCCAGCGGAATCGGATCCTGCCGGCCGTGAACGATGAGCGTGGGACACTCCACTTTCGAAAGCGAGTCGACGAGGTCGTAGTCCCCCAGGCTCTCCCACACCGATTGCTGCACGCGGCCGATGACCCGAAAGGGCGTCAGGTCGCTGGCCATGTGCGGATCGGCAAAGAATCCGGCGACGCTCAGCTCGAATGCGCGCTGGCGATAGGCATCCGGGTCCTCGCTTCGCAGGCCCGACGCCGCCAGCCGCTCACGCATGGCAAGGATCTCGCCCGCGCCCTGGCGGCGCGCATATTCCGCGTCGTATTCGTCGCGGAACGTCCGCGAGATCGGCGCCGGATCGATCAGCACCATTCGGTCCGGCGCGGGGAGCTCCCCGTTGGCTGCCTCCACTGCGTAGAGTAGCGCGAGCAACCCTCCCCACGAATAACCCACCAGCGTGAATGGAGTGATGTCGAACTCCCGCACCACAGCGGCGAGGTCCGCAACGTGTGTTTGCCAGGTGACTGGGTCCCGCGACTCGGTGCGCGACCGTCCGCCGCCGAGTTGATCGTAGAAAAGGAGCGGACCGGCTTCGCCGAGCCGCAGCATTTGCGGGAGTAGATAGTCGTGGTGAGCTCCGGGTCCACCATGCAATACCACCATCGGCGGTGCATCCGCCGCACCGTAAAGTGCCCAGTAAAGGGGATGGGAGGTTGTCCGGGTGTTCCCGGACGCGCTAGGCGGAGGTGTTTTCTGCGGCACGGCGAAGAACCGGAAACGAAGGAACGCCAGTCATCACGGAAAATCGCTCCGCAGGCCGCGCCGCGCCAGCCACGTCTCTCCGCGATCGAGCACCAACGCTTTCAGGGCTGCACCCCGCCTGCGGCACCGGCCCCGCTGCCGCCCCTGTAGATCACGCCGTCCTTCATCACGAACACCGGATTGCCCATTGCCGCGATGCCGGCAAGCGGATCCCCGGATACGGCCACCACGTCGGCTAGCTTGCCCACGGTGAGGGTGCCGATCCTGTCCTCCCAGCCTAGCAACGCGGCCGCATGTTGCGTGGCCGACCTGATCGCCTGCATCGGGGTCATTCCACCCCACTCCACCATGAGAGTAAATTCGCGCGCGTTGGCACCGTGTGCACCCACGCCGGCATCGGTGCCGAAGGCGATCGGCACGTTGTGCTGCACCGCAATCCTGATGGCGTTACGCATGGCCGTCGCCGCTGCGCGCGCCTTTTCGGCCCGAAACCCGGTGAGCGTTCCGGCTTCGGCGGCAAGCTCGACCGCCTCGCCGGCCATGAGCGTCGGAACGAGATAGGTGCCGTGTTCGGCCATCAGTCTCGCTCCTTCGTCGTCAAGGAACGAGCCATGCTCGATCGAGGCCACGCCTGCACGCGTCGCGATCTTGATTCCCTCGGCCCCGTGCGCATGCGCGGCCACCCGCCGCTCGTCGAGCTTGTGCGCTTCCTGAACCATCGCCTGCAGCTCTTCGAGCGTGTATTGCGTGGTACCTACGGCGTCGCCCTCGGAGAGCACGCCGCCAGTTGCACAGGTCTTGATCACATCGGCGCCGTACTTCACCTGATATCGGACCGCCGCACGTACCTCATCTGGTCCGTTGGCGATGCCGCTGCGGATGTCGCCATCCATCAGGCCCGGACGGTAGCCGTTCTCGTCGCAATGCCCGCCTGTGATCCCGAGCGAGTGCGCCGCTGTCTGCATTCGCGGGCCCGGGATGTAGCCACCCTCTATAGCCTGGCGAAGGGCGAGATCATCGAACCCGCCGGCGCCAACGTTGCGGATCGTGGTGAAGCCCGCCATGAGCGTCTTTTCGGCATTCTTGACCCCGACGATCGCTCCAAACGATTCGAAGTCGCGTACAGACGCTGTCGCACTGCCCGGATCGGCGAGCCCGCGCCCGATGATGTGCGTGTGCATGTCGATCAGGCCCGGCATCAGCGTCGCGTCACCCAGGTCGATGACCGTTGCGCCCGCGGGTACCTGCACACGACCCTGCGCGCCGACGGCGACGATTCGATTGCCGGTCACGACCACCACGCCGTTCTGCACGGGGGAGGCGCTGCTGCCGTCGATGAGACGAGCCGCGCGAATGACGGTGGTCCTGGGCGCGGGCGCGCCAGAGCTCGCGGACGGATTCTGCGCCGCGGCCGGCGAAGCGATGAGCGCGGCACCCAGAATTGCGCGGAGCGCGGCGTGGAGAAGAGGCATGCTCAGGGGAAGGGGGAAGGTTTCGCCGAACGCAACCTATCGCTGGCCGCGCGCGCGAAGCACGGCGGTGAATGTGAGCGGCTGGCCGGCACGCCGGACGACCACGCGCACGGTATCTCCCGGTTCCCGGGCCCGCAGCGCATCGGTGAACTGATACAGATCTCCGACCGCCTGGCCACCGAACTCGATCAGCACGTCGCCACCACGAACGCCGGCCTGCTCGGCGGGTGAGCCCGGACTCACTCCGGTAAGCCGCACGCCCGGCTCCTCGCTGGCAACCATGTCGGGAATGGAGCCGAACCATGCGTCGTTTCCGGAGCCTGGCGACGACGAAACCACCGGCGGAGCCTTGCGCACCGGCGTGAGGCGATCCTGGCGGTTGGCAATTCCGCGCGTGACGCGTTCCGCGTACTTGGCAACTCGTGCCATGCCATCTATCGAAAGCCACTCCACATCGTCGGTCGCACGATGGTACTCGTCATGCAGATCGGTGAACATGTGCAGAACGGGGATCCCCTTCGCGTAGAAAGAGCTGTGATCCGACGGGCCGAAGCCGTCGGCGACCGTGCGCAGGTCCAGCCGCGGTTCGACGTTGGCGCTGTCTACCAGCCCGGTCATCTCTTCGGCGGTGGATACCCCGTAGACAATGAGCTTGTCTTCACGCAGCCGTCCAACCATGTCGAAGTTGATCATCGCCACGACGTTCTCGATAGGCACGGGCAGGTGCTCCACGAAGTACTGCGAGCCGAGCAGGCCGAGCTCCTCCCCGCTGAAATGGACGAACAGCACCGAGCGTCGTGGAGGATCGGCGGCAAGCAGCCGGGCGAGCTCCATCACAACCGCGCTTCCGGAGGCGTTGTCGTCGGCGCCGTTCCGAATAGCGTTTCCGGCCTGTGGATCGAGCGCACCGCCAGCGGCTCTGCCCAAATGATCGAGATGCGCACCGATCACCACGTATTGGTCGCGCAACGCCGGGTCGTGGCCGCGGAGGAGCGCGGCGACGTTGCTCGTGGGGAGCTCGGAATTCACCCCAGCGTGCGCCGCGGCGGCTGAGCGAGCGACGAAGGGCTGCTGATACAGGCTGTCACACTTACTGCTGAGCCCGGCTCCGCCGCACCCTGCAGCGTCGCGGACCAGTACGGGTGTGAGCTCGAGGAGCTGCCAGCGGCGTACGACGTACGCGGCGGCGCTGTCATAGCCGGCGGTCCCTGTACCACGTCCGGCAAGCGAATCGCTGGCGAGGAAGCTGACATCGCGCCGGAGGGACGCCGTATCCGGAGACACAGGAGCAGGTGAAACGGAGCCGGGGCGGCAGGCAACCGCAGTGCACAGCGCGATCAAAGCCAAGGCGCGACGAAACTGGAGGAACACTGGGTGGAACGGGGTAAACGGCACTGGAAAGCTGGATAAAAGAGAACGGATCGAATGCGAACGTGAACAGCGCAATCTTAGTCGAGCAACGTACCGCGACAACCGCGAAAGCAGCTCTCGCACGCTCGCCGCTTCGCGGTTTACCAGGTTGGGAATGGTAAACGCATGAAGGGTTACGAAAATGTGAGCAAACGCGTTGCTCGAGCGCAACGTTGTCGTCGCCCGTTTGGTGCGAGCATCGGATTCGGCAACGTGGTGGATTAATCTAAGTGCGAGGCCGCTCGGGCCTCTCACTTTTGCCAAGGTGATTGGCCTCAACCGATTGCGAACGGACGTTCACCACGTTGGTTGCGGCGCAGCGGGCTGGCACCCGCTATGAATCGAGCCCGGGTCTCGAGGCTCGTGGATTGCGACTCTCGCACCGCGAGTCCTGTTGGTATCGCACTCTGGCGCTTAGGAATGCGTTGACATTGTTCGGGAGATAGATCGAAATGCAGTATGCGGCGTCGTTTGCGCGACAGTTTGCGCGACTCGTCTGGATAGTTCGGCACGAATCGCAGGCAGTCGATGCCCAGAAGGCGGCCCTTCGTGAGATGGTGGCCGAATTGGCCGATGCGCCTGTCACGGTGACGGTGCAGTCGCTGCGCCTAACGGCGAATGACACCCAACTCGCTGACGACGGGATGGGGGTGCACGAGTTGGCGATACGGATGCTCGCTCACGGCAGCACGCGCCTGTACTTCCCCGAAGCGACACCACCGGCTGAGCTGCTGGCGCTCGCCAGGCTCATGGCTGAGGATGCTCCTCCCCGCAGCACGGTGGAGACTGTGCGCTACCGCCTGTCGTCGGCGAAGGTCGAGCGCATCGATGCGGACGTGATCGCGCCCAGCACTGGGGAGTTCACCGCGTTTCCCGAGCGTGAAGGCGACGAGACGGGCATCGTTGCCGCCGCTTCGCGAGCGTTGCCTCCGGCACCCACGTCCCGGGTACTTCGCTCCTTGCTCGACAGGGCGCGCAAGGAGAGAGCTCCACGGGAGCTCTCCAAGACGTTCGACGAGATAGTCGCGGCCGCCCGCGCCTCGTTCAATCGCGGGGATGTGGATACGCTCGTCGACACGGCGCACGCGGTGCTGGCGATGGAGAAATACTCCGGACGCCCTGAGCTCGATCATCGCTTCAGCGACACGTTGCGCCGGCTGCTCTCGCCGGCGGTGCTCAAGGCTGTCGTTCAGCTCGTGCCGCGGCAGCCCGAGCGATACAACGTCTACCTGGATCTTCTGGAGCGCGCAAAGCAGGGTGGAGCCGAAGCGGTGGTCGCACAGCTGGGCGGGGCGACCTCGATCGCCGAGCGGAGGGTCTTCTACGACGTGCTTGGAAAGCTGGATCAGGCTGTACCGGTGCTGGTCCGGATGCTGACCGACGACCGCTGGTACGTCGTGCGCAACGCGGTAGACCTGCTCGGCTCGTTAGGCGCCGTGACGGTGGAGCCATCGATCGCCAAGGTACTGTCGCATGAAGACGAGCGCGTCCGCCGCGCGGCGGCGCTGGCGCTCGCCAAGCTTGGCACGCCGAGCGCGCAACGCGACCTGTACCGGGCCATGCAGGAGGTGGCGGACCCGGTGGGCCACATGGCCGCCACGGCGATGGTGACCCGTGAAGGGGACCGGGCAGTGGCGACGCTGGTCGAGGCGCTGGACCGCGGTTCCGACGATCAGATGCAGAAGGCGATAGTAATGGCGCTCGGCCGCGTGGGCTCCGCGGAGGCGGTGCAGGCGCTGGCTCGTACGGCGCGCGCTGCCACGGGGTTCTTCGGGCGGCGCCGGTCGATAGACGTGCGAGTAGCGGCGATTCAGGCGTTAGGTGAGACGGGAACGCCGGAGGCGGTGAGTGCGCTTCGTGATCTGACCCACGATCCGGAGAAGCAGGTGCGGGGCGCGGCAATCTGGGCCGTCAACTCGAGCCGGTCGGGGGCCGAGGGTCGCGGAGCGGGGACCGAGGGCCGGCCCCCGAAGACTACCGGATCGTGAAGTCCGTTTCCTTCGTGACCTTTTTGCATGTCTCGGCCAGCAGCGTCGCCACCCGGTCGACATCGTCGAGACTCACCACTTCGTTAGGCGAGTGCATGTAGCGGTTCGGCACTGAAACGAGGGCCGTCGCAACCCCTTCCTGCGATATGTGGATGGCGTCGGCGTTGGTGGCCGTGTCGCGTCCGGCGGCGTGCACCGTGTACGGTATCTCGTTCGCCTTCGCCGTGTCGACGAGCAGACGGAACACTACCGGGGAGATGAGCGAGCCGCGAGAGATTACCGGCCCCGACCCGAGCTTGTGGTCGCCAACCTCCTTCTTCTCGATCCCCGGATGGTCGGTTGCGAAGGTGACGTCGACGACGATCGCCATCTCGGGATTGAGGCAGGAGGCGCAGACCAGCGCGCCGCCGCCGTGATAGGCGATCTCCTCCTGAGTGGTCGCCACCGCCACGACTCGTGCCTCGCCCGGTGAATCTGCATAGCGCCTCAGCGCTTCGAGCACTATGAAGGCGCCGATCCGGTCATCGACCGACCGCGAGACTATGCGGCCATTCGGGAAGTCGATCGTGCGCGCATCGATTACCCCGGCGTCCCCCACGGAGAGTCGAAGCTCCGCCTCCTTCTTGTCGGCGGCGCCGATGTCCACCCACAGATCGGTGATCTTGCTTGCCTTCTCACGGTCCTCGTTCTTCATGAGATGAATCGGCTTTTTGCCGATCACTCCCATAACGTCTCCTTCGGCTCCGAGAAACCGAATGCGCTGTGCCACCAGCACCTGCGGATCCCAGCCGCCGATCGGGCCGATGTGGATGTACCCCTCGTCGTCTATGTACTGCACTATCACGCCGATCTCGTCGATATGGCCATCGAGCATGATCGTGGGTGAGCCCTCCGGATTCACTACTGCAATGCTGTTTCCGGCTACATCGCCGCGCACCTCCGCGGCGAAGGTGCGGGCCTCGTCGCGCCATACCTTGGCGGCGGCCGTTTCGTAGCCCGAGGGGCCGGGTGTGTCGAGCAATTTCTTGAGGAAGACAACGGATCGGTCCGAAAGCATGTCGTGGAGGCCGGTAGGTAGTCGGGAGATCGTTCAGATGTAAGGTAACGTCATCCGGCCGTCACCGTCCCAGCCTGGGCGAGCGACACGCGGAACGGAGACTTGTTGGAATTATCGCGGCAAGCGTCAGCGCCCCGTCATTCGGGCAAATGCGTGCCGTCCGTATGGGGCCCCAGGGTCACCACTCGAGGGCACCGCCAAGGGCGTCATCGATCGCCGGCTGGTTCGATCTGCCCCGGCGAGCGATGGAACCAGGCGGCCGGTTCGCTAGGTTCGGCGGATCGGAAAGAGGATGAACGACGCGAGCATGACGAACAGGCCGATGATGAACCACTGCCCATTGCCGCTGAGGAAGTAGTAGACGCCTCCGAACAGTGCCGCCGATTCTCCGATCGCCCAGGCCATGATCAGCATCGTGCGCTCCCCCGCCTCGGAGCGACGCTCGAGTCGTGAGCGGAGTACCAGCAGGAGCACGACGGCCAGCACGAGCACCGCCAGCATTACCGTGTGCAACGTACTCAACACGTCAGGCGCTGCGGGCTCCCAGTTGGCGCCGCGCTGTACGTAGTACGTCACGGCGCCAAACATCAGCACGCCCACTAGCAAGGCGATGCGAACGACCGCCAGCGAGCTGGCAGGAGGCGGCGAGCGCCGCGCCGGAACACGGGGATTGGTCAGCGCCACGGCAATCCTAGGGATTGCCCGGCGTCGCCCACAGGGAATCGCGATAGACCGCCTCGCCGCCGATGAAGGTGGCGAGTACGCGGGTGCCTAGCAACGAAGTGTCGGGTACCGACATGATGTCACGGTCGAGCACCACGAAGTCGGCATACTTGCCGGTCCGGAGCGATCCCATCGTCGACTCCTGGAAAGCGGCGTGCGCCGGCCAGATCGTCATCGACCGGAGCGCCTCTTCGCGGGTCATCTTCTCGTTCGGATACCATCCGCCCTCCGGCCAGTTCCTGGCATCCTGCCTGGTAACGGACGAATGAAACGAAATCAGCGGATTCACCTGCTCGACGGGAAAGTCGCTCCCGTTCGGAATGATCACACCGGTGCTCAGCAGCGTACGCCAGGTATACGCACCCTTGATGCGCTCGGGACCGACTCGCTGTTCGGCCCAGTACATGTCGCTCGTCTGATGGCTGGCCTGCATGGACGGAATGACATCCAACGCCGCGAAGCGGGGAACGTCGTCAGGCCGCAGGATCTGCGCGTGCTCCACGCGAAACCGGTGATCCGTCGTCGGAACTTCAGCGAGCGCCTGCTCGAATGCGTCGAGCACGACCTTGTTGCCGCGGTCGCCAATGGCGTGGACGTTCAGCTGGAAACCGTTCTGCAGTGCCCGCACCGCCACCTCGCGGATCCGCTGGGGCGGCACGAGGAGCAGTCCGTTGTGAGACGGCTCGTCGCTGTATGGTTCGATGAGCGCCGCGCCACGCGATCCTAACGCGCCATCGGCGCTCAGCTTGATCGCCCGGATCCACAGCCGCCCATCGTGAAGGGCTTCCTGCGGTCCGCGCTCGAAATAGTGCGCCAGCGTCGAGTCGCCGCCGCGGATCATGACGTAGTTGCGAAGATCGTAGTTTCCCTCGCCAGCCAGTTCCTCGTAGACGTCGATGACCTCGCGCCCCACACCCGCGTCATGCACTCCGACCAGTCCCCACCTGTTGGCCTCGGCGATCGCCGCCAGCACGGAGGACCGCACCTCCTCGCGAGGCGCGGCCGGAATCACACGGCCCACGAGGCCCATCGCGCCATCGACCAGCACACCGGAGGGAGAGCCGTCGGGCAGGCGCTCGATCCGACCGCCATCCGGATCCCTCGAGGCGCTCGCAAGGCCGGCCTCACGCATGGCCGCTGCGTTGACGAGCGTGGCGTGTCCGTCGATTCGCGTGAGCACCACCGGGTGATCGGGAACGGCGCGCGACAGGGCTGCGTGGCTGGGGAAGCGCGTGTCCGGCCAATCATTCTGATCCCAGCCGCGCCCCAGAATCCAAGTGCCGGCCGGCACCTCACCCGCTCGTGTGACTACCCGGGCGATCACGGAATCGTAGGACTCGGTGCCGACCAGATCCACGTTGCGAAGCGCGGCGCCCAGGCCCGCGAGATGTGCGTGCGCGTCGACCATACCCGGGATGACCGTATTCCCCTGCAGGTCCACGACCTGCGTTTCGTCGCCCCGGAACGCCATCGCTCCGGCGGAATCGCCGACGTAGACCAGACGACCCCCAGCGGATGCGAGGGCGGTCGCGTTGGGCAGGGAATCGTCGACTGTGTAGATGCGCCCGTTGTAGGCGATCAGGTCGGCTGTGCCGGCGGCGGCGCCGTCGCATGCCAGGGCGCCGAACGCCGCCAGGACGGCTGCGCCGGGAAATTTGCGTAGAATCATGGGCCCGATGTTAGCCGTTGGGCTGGCGACGGGGAAGTAACCTCACTTCTCTCCCGGCTTCTCCGGGGGCCATCTGAAATGAAAACGACGCAGCAGCAGGGCAGCGCCGATGATGAGCACTCCCAGCGGTATGAGGATACCGGATGCCGAGATGATCCAGGCCAGGAATTGGATGAAATTGCGCCACGCCTGGCGGAATGAATCGGCGAGCACGCTTTCGCCCGGGGCGCCAACGAGAGGTACCGCCTCGTGGAGGTAGACTACCAGCGTGCTCGTCGCCACCCGGCTTCGCAGGAACCGAAGCCGTCCTTCGTACCGCTCGATCTCTTCGCGCACGCGGGCGAGCTCGCGTTCGACCATCAGCACATCTTCCAGCTTGCCGGTTCGCTGGACGAGCAACTCTGTGAGGCGGGTCTCGAGCCGGCGGGCGTTCGTCAGGCGGGCGGAAAGGTCGACGTACTCCTCGCCCACATCCTGAGTTTCTTCCGTGATCGATTCGACCTCGCCGAGCGGCTCCAGTCCCTCGACGACCGCTGACCAGCGAGGTGCGGGAATCTTGAGCTCGAGCGATGCCGCGCGGAGACGGTTGTCCCCGCCTTCGATCGAGCTGTTGGCCACGTATCCACCAGCGCGCGCGGCAAGATCCCGGACCGCGGCGATTGCCAGTTCCAGCGAATCCACCTCGAGCGAGGCCCGCCCGGTACGGATGAGCATCGCGGGCGCGGCGGTGTCGGCAACCTGAGCCGGGGACGTGGGGGGAATCGCTGGACTGGGAAGCTGATCCGGTCCCCTCTGGGTCGCCGGCATGAGGGCCTTGGCCTCGCCCGCCGCCATGTCTCGATCGGCACTCTCTGCGCCGGACATTACAGGAGCGGACATGTCGGCAGAGGATCCGCTGCCGTCGCAGGCGAGTACGCCCAGACTGGCGATCGCGAATACGAGCAAGCTTAGCTGTCGCATGGAGTTCTGTCGTGTATGAGTTTCCAGCACGGTGATCAGGTGTCTCGTGATGAGACGTTCTCGCGCGCAGGACTTGCACACTCGCCACGTTATCCGCTTCGCGCGATATCTCCGCTCACTTCCAGTGCGCAGTTCACTTGGATGGCGATCTGCAGAGATTTAGCCTCCTGCGGGGTAATTGACACCAAGGTTCGATCGCCGTCTCGTCGACTTTACAGGAGGGTGCTTTGCGTTTTCCCGTCCTCATCTTTGCCACCGCAATCGCTTTCGGCGCTTCCCTCGCGCAGGCGCAGCAGCCAGAGGTCGCTGCATTTCGCTCAGCGCCGGTCACGGAGGTGTCCTACACGGTGCAATACGATCGCGTCGCGGCCACTGAAGGCGCAGTCAAGATTGCGATGCGGTTCACCACTCCGGGCAATGCCCCGGTAATTCTGTCGCTCCCCGCGTGGACGCCGGGGGCGTACGAACTGACCTACTTCGCGCGCTGGGTGCAGAACTTCGCCGCTTCCGCTGGCGGCAAGCCACTCGAGTGGGACAAGGTGGACTACGACAGCTGGCGGGTCCGGCCTAACGGCGCGACTTCGGTCACCGTAACCTTCGACTTCGTCGGAGACTCGCTCGACAACGCGATGACGTGGCGGCGTCCCGATTTTCTGATGCTCAACGGCACGAACGTCTTTCTCTATCCGGAGGGACTCGATTTCGACTGGCCGGCGACCGTGCAGGTGCAGACCGAACCGGGATGGAAGGTGGCGACAGGCATGACCGAACGCGCGACGCGCGTGTTCACCGCCCCAAACTATCACGATCTGGTCGACATGCCCTTTTTCATCGGCGAGTTCGATATGGATTCGGCGCGCGTGAGCGACAGCTGGGTGCGGCTGGCATCGTATCCTGCGGGCGGGGTGGCCGGCGCGGAGCGCCAGACGATATGGAACACGCTCAGGCAGACGATCCCGCCGCAGGTGAGAGTCTTTGGCGAAACTCCCTGGGAGACGTACACGATGATGCTCATCGCCGATTCCACATATGGCGGCGGAAGCGGATTGGAACATCAGAACTCCCACGTGGACATCGTGTTCGCGGGCGCCGTAGCGCATCCGCTGCTCCAGGGGCTTTACGCGCACGAACTCTTTCATGCCTGGAACGTAAAGAGGCTGCGGCCGGCCGACCTGGTACCGTACCGCTATGACGACGAGCAGCCGACCGAGCTGCTCTGGATGGCCGAGGGAATTACGGACTACTATGCCGACCTTTCCCTCGTGCGCGGCGGAGTATTCGACTCGTCAGGCTTCATGCTCGCGACTTCGAGCAAGATCGGCGAAGTGAGCCAGGCCCCGCCGGTGGCGCTCGAGGACGCTTCGCTGTCGACGTGGATTCATCCAGTCGACGGCACAGGCTACCTCTACTATCCAAAAGGCTCGCTGGCCGGCTTCATGCTCGACATCATGATTCGCGATGCGAGTGAGAACCGCGCCTCGCTCGATGACGTCATGCGCCAGCTCTACCGGGAGACCTACGGGCAGGGTGGACGCGGATTCACCGAGGAGCAGTTCTGGCAAGCTGCCTCACGAGCGGCGGGCGGGAGGTCGTTCGCCGATTTCGAGCGAAGGTTCATCGATGGGCGCGAGCCGTATCCATGGACGGACGTGCTGCCGCTGGCGGGAATGCGCTTCGTCGTCGACACCATCAGCGAGCCCCGGCTTGGAGTGAATTCCATCGGGTCGGCCGACGGCGTCATGGTGACTGCCGTCCAGCCCGGGAGCGCGGCGGCCGAGGCCGGAGTGCAGCCGGGCGACATTCTCGTCTCGGTCGGTGACATCCGGGTCGAGGATCAAGACTTTGGCGAGCTCTTCCGGGCAAAGTTCCGGAATCAGGATGGTGCTCCTCTCCAGATCGGCGTCATTCGTAATGGTACTCTCGTCGCGATAGGCGCGCGTGTGAGACTGAGCGAACGATACGACGGGCGGATCGAAATCGACCCGGCGGCACCGCCGAAAGCGATCCGCATTCGAAGTGGTATCCTGAGGGGGACGACCGACCAGTGACGGACGCCGTGCCTTACGCGTTCGTCGATGCCCTTGGCGTGCGGTGGGAAGTCACCGAGGCATCGGTCCAGCACGGCGACTCCATCTGCCTGCGTTTCGAGTCACCAGGGGAGCTGCGCGAATTCTGTCCGCTGCCTGACGACTGGCGCGGCCTTCCCGATTCGGTGCTGGACCGCCTCTGCCGCAGGGCCACTCGCGTGGCCCGCGGCTGACCGTATCGGCTGCCTCATCGCGTCCCGCGTCTCTGGATGAAACCGAGCAGGTCCCGCAGGAACCGGTCAGGCTCTTCCCAATGCGGTGAATGTCCTGTCCCGGGGTAGGACAGCAGTTCGGCACCCCCGATTCTCCGGGACAGTGCGAGCTGCTCGTCACGCCCGAAAACGGCATCACCGTCCCCCCATACCACCAGCGTCGGCGCGCGAATGGAGCCAAGCCGCGCAGAATCACCCGAGGCGAGCAGGCCGTCGAGCGTCCCGTGCATCACCCTCGCCGGCACTTTCCGGGTCTCGGCGATCACCCCGTCCATGAACGGCTGAGGCACGGACCCCGAGACCATGCTCGTTTGGAACTCCGTGACGAACTCCAGCGGCATGACCTCCGGCAGCTTGCCCACTTCGGCGTGCAGTGCCCGAACGACATCATTGTCGGCGGTCGTAGCCGAACCGACGAGCACCAGCCGCGACACGCGCTCGGGAGCGGTAAGGGCTACGCGCTGAGCGACAAAGCTCCCCATGGAGTGGCCGATCACCGTAGCGCGGGTGATTTCCATCGCCTCCATGAACGCTACGACATCATCGCCTAGATCGGCGAGAGTGTAGCCGCTTGCCGGCCGGTCGGAGTCGCCATGGCCGCGCTGATCGATGGCGAACACGCGGAACGAAGCCGGCAACTTGGGCAGGATGCCGCTGAACGAGTACCAGGAATCGCCCAATCCGTGCAGCAGAATCAACGGTTCACCCCGCGGATCGCCCCGCTCCGCGTAATGAAGTCGCACTCCCGTCCGCAGCCGCACGTGGGCGAACCGAACGGACGGAATCGCCGACGAGACCGTGCTGCCGATCGAGGCGCCCGCAATCGCCGGTTGCGCAGATAGCGGTGCGGCGACGGCCATTATCGTAGCCAGGTGTTTGAGCATCGGAGTATCCTCTCGCATCGTGAGTGTGAGGTCCTGCCACGACTGATGCGAGGAACGCGGCGAATCTGCGACACTGGCCTCGGCGCGAGTTTGTCGGCAGCAACTTGCTTTGCCGGCAACGGGGAGACACTCAGGCTACTTCTTTCCCCCGCCGTTGACTCCGGGCACGACCTTTTTCACCGCGCGTGCCACGACCGAACGAGCCCGCCAACCATACAGCAACACAGTCTGCGCCGAGGAGCGCTCGCCGGCAGGCACGCTGAACTCGGCCACCACATCCTCGGAGAGCGGACGGCCCCAGATGGGGCCAAAGCGCGTCTGCCGCCACCACGCGCGCGAGGAATTTTCTCCGGTGTCGGCATGCCAGATGCCGCCGATGAACGGCAGTGGGTCGAGCGTGATGCCCCGCTCCCCGAAGTACCGCAGATAGTGCACGTGGTTGCCCAGTATCTTCTCCGTGTACTCCGCGCCTAACGTGTTGACGACCGTGTCGCGCGTGGGCCGGGCTCCGATCGCGGCGTCGATTGGAAGGAGGTCGTGCCGGAACAGATGTGACGTTCCGCAGTAGCTCCAGAACCGGTCGCGAGGCTCGCCTACGCGGAACAATCCGCTCCAGATCAATCCGGTCGGCATGTACCACCCGGCAGCTTCTCTATTGGCGCGTACGAACCCTGCGAGCCGATTGCTCACGAAATCGTCGGCATCGACCGGCATCAGGTGAGTCGGAGAGAACTGCCTGGCGTGGAGCATGCCGACGGCGATCTTGGCGCCGCGGTCCATGTACAACCAGTTCACCCAATCGCTCTTCGACCGCGGCGCCTCCGCCGGCGGAAAGTCGACTTCGACGAACTTTCGGTTAGGCGCATCTTCCGCCCACGCCGGCTTCTCGTTCAGCACGATCACCGTTGCGAAGTGCTCGTCTGTCTGTGCCTCTACCGAGCGCAACGTGTTGCGCAACAGATCGCAGACGCGCTCGTACGACTGCGAGCGCGCTGGGTGTTTCACGGGAATGACGAACGTGAGCATAACGAGCTCTACCGGTTGTCGCGACTTGAAGGCATACGCCGACCTGGTGGCGTGGGCGGGGAACGGCGCCCGTTCATGGACGACGCACCAGGCGCCCGGGTGACGCCGGCCTGCGCTACCGCGCGGCGGAAGCTATCGGCTTGGGGGACGGGCGGGCAACGCCGGCCGGGGCTCGGTGGCGCGATACCACTCGATGATACCGGGGTCGCGGGGGCCAGGGCCCGTAAACGGTTCCCGCATGGCTTCCTCGACTTCGCTGAGCTCACGCGGGGCGCGCGATATCCACTCGACGCCCTCCGCGGTCGCGATGTAGTCGTCCTCGATCCGCACCCCGATATTCGCGTACCTGGCGACGGCAGCGCCGAGCGCCGCCGCGATTTCGCGGTTGCGCGGCGTTTCGGGAAGCGTCTCGAGCACGTTCTCCCGTATGTACAGCCCCGGCTCGATGGTGAACGCGCTTCCGGCCTCTATGCGTCGAGTATGGTAAAACTGCTCCGGATCATGCACGTCGAGTCCGATGCCATGCCCGAGCCCATGCATGTAGAACAGCTGAAGTTGCAGGCATGGTGAGGATTCACCTTGCGCCGGACAGTCGTACGTCGCGTCGGGTGCCTGAATGAGTCCCAGTCGGGTCAGGCCTTGGGCGAGAACCGCCGCCGCGGCCTGAGTCATGCGTACCGCGTCGGAGCCTAACGTGGCTTCCCGCTCGGCGGCGGCCTGGGCGGCGCGCACGATCTCGTAAATCCGGCGCTGCTCCGGCGAGAACGTTCCGCTCACCGGTACGGTGCGAGTGACGTCGGCCGTGTAGCCGCGGTAAGAGCCGCCGATGTCCATGACCACCAACTCGCCTTCCTTCATGAAACGATCGTTGGCGTTGTAGTGGAGCGTCGTCGAGTTGGGTCCCGAGCCGACGATCGTCGCGAACCCGGGGCGGTCAGCTCCGTTTCGGCGGAAAGCGTATTCGATGAGCGCCTGAACCTCGAATTCATTCATTCCGGGCTCGATGGCGCGCATTGCTTCGCGCTGGGCACCGACGGTGATCGCCACCGCCTTACGAATCAGTTCCAGCTCTGTGGGCGACTTGGTTCCGCGCAACCGATCAACCGCCTCGCCGGCGTCCGCGATCGGTTGCGCCTCGTCGCCAAGCACGGTGCGGATTCGTGAGAAGTCCGGGTTGCCCGCATCGGCGCCCGCTGCATCGCTCACCAGAAAGAGCGGGACCCCGCCTCGAGCGAGCGAATCGAGCACCGATTCGAACTGCTCGAGCGGCCGGGCCGGGATGCCGGTTGCCGCCTCCGCTCCCTCAGAACCGAATCTCCGGCCCGACCAGACTTCGGTTGCCGGATCACGCGGGTGAACGAACAGCATGCTCGCCGCTCCCGCCGGACTGGCTAGCGTCACGAGAATCGCGCTCGGCTCCCGATAGCCGGTGAGATAGTAGAATCGTGAGCCCTGCACGAAAGCGAGGTAGTCGACTCGTGGTTCGGGAGCCCCGAACGCAACCACGGCCCCCCGTCCGATCTGGGTCGCGAGCGCCTGCCGGCGCGATGCATACTCGTCAGGCTGGACCTGCGCGGCGGCGACGACGGGGACCAGGAGCAGGATCGGGAGTGAAATGCGCATCCTTCTCGGCATGGACGGATCTGGAGCGAGGGTGGTTTGTCGATTGAAGACGCCTGATGCGTACCCGCATATACCCGGAGACAGGAGAGCCGTGCCACACGGGCACGGCTCTCGGGTGCTACGGACGCCAGCGGCAGGTCTGGAGTCCCTCCTCCAGGATTACTTCCCGCTGATGTACACGCGGTCGAACCAGATATACTGGTCTACCCCTGGGGATGCGCCGCCGCCGCCGTACGTGGGATTCCAGTTGAACATGTTCATGTCGCAGGTGCGGCCCGGACTCTTCAAGTGCGTCCAGTCCACATCGTTCACCGACGTCACGTGCGATCCATTGATCCAGAAGTCGATCGACCCATCTGACCGGTTCTGTCCGGAATTGCAGGTGAAGACAAATTCCCAGCGCTGCCAGGCACCACGCGTGATGTCGCCATTGCCGCGGTTTGGAGTAATCCGGCTTCGCGGATCGTGGACGCCCTGAAGCCGTAGCTGCGCCTGCAGCGAGTTGCGCCCTGCACCTTCAGCTGAGAGGAAGAACTGATTGTTGCCGCCAGCGACACCGAGGAAGAACATCTTGTTGGTGCTCGACTGATTGCCCACCCAGTTGGGTGAGACGCGGGCCCACACGGATACGTAGGCAGTCCTGATGTTCCTCGGGAAGTAGATCTGGGCTGTTGCCGGCCCCGTACCAGCTTTGTGGTTACTCGGAAAGAACATCTGTCCGACCTTGCCGTCGCCGTTCGGCGCCGAGGGATCATCGACGATCGTGAACGCGCCGTAGCGGTACTCGACTCCATCCCAGCCATCGCTGCCTGACGAGCCGCGGTCGTTGTTGTTCCGAGCCTTGCTGTCGAAGTCCCGGTCGGTAATGACCGACATTCCCGAGGGCTGATTGGGGAAGCCGGCGGTCGGCGCTGGCGGGCCCACCGGTGCAGGGGGCGTTGGGCTCGGTCCGGGAACGGGAGCCGGTGCGGGGACGGGAGCCGGTGCGGGGACGGGCGCTGGCGCCGGCTGAGGAGCCGGTCCCGGCGTTGGCTGCGGCGCCGGTCCCGGCGCAGGCCGTGGTCTCGGTCCAGCCCCCGGTGAAGGATTCGAAGCCCTGCCGGTCACGGTGAGGGGAATTGCGTCGCTATACGGGTGCTCCTGATTCCAGAACCGAAGCGTGGTGCTGCCGGCGGCTCGCCCGACCACGAGCAGTTGCGACGAAACCGACGCGATACGACCATTTGAAATGGCAAAGCGCGAGTGCCGGGGATCTAGAACCCCGAGGTGGCGTCCGCGGCTGTCGAAGCATGCCACGGATAATCGCTGGCGGGCTCCGGGCTTCAGCGTTACACGCCGTTGCGAGAATCGGCATGTCGCAATTTGTTTGGCAGCTTTGCCGCGAATGGCAAACGACGGGTCTTCGGGGGCCGTGATGGCCGACTGGGTACCATCCGCGCAGGAAGCGCTGATGACGACGAGTGCGGCCAGCAGAGGTACGCGCATTTGGCGTCTCCTGTGTGGCCTGCTCGACAGCTCGACCGGCAAGGTGACCTGACGGCACACCGTAGCCTCGCAGCTTTGCGTCCCCGCCTTTCGACGGGTTTGCCCTCATTGCGGCGTTAGGCGCCGCAATCGTGCAGGAACGTGGAACGAATGTCCGGGAATGGTCCGGGCGGATCGGAGCGCACGAGCGTCCGGGGTCGTTCGTGCGGGCAGCAGTATAGGCCGCGGTCGCCGCCGTGCAAGATCCATTTCACCCATCCGCATCACTTTGTTTCACCAAGTCCTCAATTGGTGATCAGCATCACGATGATGCTGCCGATGCAATCACCAAAAGCGCGGCATGCCCCCTCGGGACACGTAAACCGGTGGATGCTCGCAAACGCGCGGCCGACGCCCGGCTCCGTTCGCGCTGCCCACCGCCGCGCCTGCAAGGCGCGCGGAGAGGCGACCATCGTTATGCTAGCGCAGCAGACCCTTGGCGATCGTCTGGAGCTGCATGTTCGACGTGCCCTCGTAGATCGTACCGATTTTCGCGTCGCGGTAGAACTTCTCGACGGGGTGGTCGGTCGTGTAGCCGGATCCACCGAACAACTCGACGCATAGCGAGGTGACGCGCTCGCACACCTGGGACGAGAAAAGCTTGGCCATCGCCGCCTCCTGCGCGAACGGCAGACCTCCATCCTTGAGGCGCGCGGCGTTGTATACCATCAGGCGCGCCGCTTCCAGCTCGGTTGCCGCCTGGGCAAGCTGGAACTGGACCGCCTGAAACTCGGCGATTGCCCGGCCGAACTGCTGCCGCTCCTGCACGTAGGCGATCGTTGCCTCGAGCGCACCCCGGGCGATGCCGATCATCTGCGCACCAATGCCGATCCGGCCAAGGTTCAGCGTCTCGATGGCGATCTTGTAGCCCTGGCCGACCGGGCCAAGCACGTTCTCGTCAGGCACCACGCACTGGTCGAGCAGCAGCTCCGTCGTGCTCGAAGCACGAATCCCGAGCTTGTCCTCCTTCTTGCCGACCGCAAAACCCGGAAAATCGCGCTCTACGAGAAACGCGGTGATTCCCCGGTAGCCGGCCTGAGGATCGGCATTGGCGAAAATGATGAAGAATCCGGCCTCGGCACCGTTCGTGATCCACAGCTTGCGCCCGTTGAGCCGCCAGCCTCCTCCCTCCGCGCGCTCGGCCCTGGTCTCCAGGCCGAACGCATCGGACCCGGATCCCGCTTCCGACAGCGCGTACGCCCCCACCAACTCACTCGTCAGGCGCGGCAGGAAGCGGGAACGCTGCTCGGGCGAGCCGTAGGTCACCATCGGGTGATTCACCAGCGTGTTCTGCACATCCACCAGAATCGCCGCCGAGGCATCGACGCGGCTGAGCTCCTCCACCGCGAGCGTCACCATGAACAGTGAGCCGCCTGCGCCGCCGAACTCCTCCGGCACTTCGATTCCCATCAACCCCAGCTCGAAACAGGCTGTGATCAGCTGCGGGTCGATGCGTTTCGCGCTGTCCATCTCGCGCACTCGCGGGCGCAGCTCGGTTTCGGCGAATTCCGCGACGGCATCGCGGAACATGCGCTCCTCGTCGGCGAGCGCGGTCAGTGGGCGATTCGCGGTATCGGTCATCCCGAATTCTAGGACGGGAAATGGGAAACGGGAAATGGGACTCCGGAATCGGGAATCGGGAATTCTGAATCAATCAGAATTCCAACATGGCTACGTTTCCCCTTTCCCGTTTCCCGTTTCCCGCGCGGCTTCCGCTGCTCGTCCACCCCCGATCACTTCCAGCGCCAGCTCCACCTTGCCGAACGGCGCGCTCACCTGCACCCCCTGCACGGATTCGCGGACGCGTGTGAGCATCTCCCGGGCGATCGCTATCCCTTCCTGGACTGCGCGTTCCTTCGAGATGTTGTTGGCTGCGCGCATGCGGTCGATGATCTCCTGCGGCACGACTACGCCAGGAACCTCGTTCGCCAGAAACTCGGCGTTCCGAGCCGAGACGAGGGGCCAGATGCCGGCGATGACCGGAATGCGAACGTGCGACACGCGCGTGAGAAACTGCTCCAGCTGCGCCACATCGAACACGGGCTGGGTGATGGCGAACTCCGCGCCCGCTTCCACCTTCCATTCGAACCGGCGGATCTCCGTCTCGGGGTCGATCGCCGCCGGGTTGACCCCTACGCCTATCACGAACCGAGTGGGCGTGCCAATGGCGTTACCGCCCGGGTCGAGCCCGTGATTGAGCCGGTTGACCAGATTGGTCAGGCCGATGGAATCGATGTCGAACACCGCCGTCGCATCCGGATACGGACCCATCTTGGGCGGATCGCCGGTAATTAGCAGCATGTTACGCAGGCCGATCGCGCTCGCACCTAGCAAGTCGGACAACATACCCAGCAGATTGCGGTCGCGGCAGCAGTAGTGCGTCACCGACTCGATTCCGACCTGCTGCTCGATGAGCAGGCTCGTCATGAGCGCTCCCATACGGCTCTGCGCACGAGGACCGTCGGGCACGTTTACCGCGTCGATCCCGGCCGCCTTGAGCGCCCGCACCCCTTCGAGCATGCGCGAAGCGTCCACTCCACGGGGCGGCACGATCTCCACCGAGGTGACGAACTCGCCGGCGGCAATCCTCGCACCCCAACGCGAACGCTCGGTGAGCGGAACCGGCTCGACGCCGGGGGTTGGATGCGGCGGAGCGGCGACGACCGGCGAAGTGCTGCTCTCACGCGTCGTGCGTCGCGTATCCCGCATCCCGCGCCCTCCAGGCACGAGCGGCCGAATTCCCTCGGCAATGGCGTGCACGTGCTCGGGCGTGGTTCCGCAGCACCCGCCCACGATTCTGGCACCCGCCTGGATGAGGTGGCGTGCATAGCTGGCCATGTACTCCGGGCTGGCCATGTACATCGAACGTCCACCCACCTCGCGAGGCATACCGGCGTTAGGCTGCGCGCTCAGTTTGCGCGCCGTAACCGCCGTCATGCGCTCGATCGCCTCGAGTATGATCTGTGGTCCGACCGAGCAATTGAGTCCCACCACGTCCGCGCCCAGCGCGTCGAGTGTCTGCGCGACATCTTCGGCGGTCGCGCCGTAGGGGGTACGGCCATCCGTGCCGATGGTCATCTGCGCGATCACGGGGATAGTCGCGTCGACCTCCCTTGCGGCGCAGATCGCCTGCTCCATTTCGTCGAGGTCGGCGAACGTCTCGAGAAGGAAGAGGTCCACTCCCTCCTCCTGCAGTGCACCCATCTGCTCGGCGAACAGGGCACGGGCATCAGCCCGGCTCGTCGGGCCGTATGGCTCGATGCGAATGCCCAGCGGACCTACCGCGCCGGCGACCCATCCATCTTCGCCCGCGGCGATTCTGGCAAGCGCCGCGGCCCGCCTGTTGATCTCGCCGACCTGCGCCTCGAGGCCATACTGGGCGAGCTTCAGCCGATTCGCCCCAAAGCTGTTCGTCTCCAGCACTTCGGCTCCGGCGGCGCGATAGGCGCGGTGAACCTCGAGCACCAGGTCGGGTGTCCGAAGATTCAATTCGTCGTAACACTGATTGATGAAGACGCCGCGCGAATACAGCATGGTCCCCATCGCGCCATCGAATACGACGACGCGATCGGGCGCGAGAAGCGCGTGGGCGTTGCGGGACGCCGTCACCGGGGGTAGCCTAGGGGACCCGTTTCCCAAACATCATCCATGCGTCGCACAGCTCCCTTCATTGGCATCCTTGCCGCGCTCGTCCTCGTCGCCTGTGGCGACGATGGTCCGGCCGGTGGCAGTGGTCCGTTCGACGTACAGTTCCAGACGATTCGGTCCACGACCGACACCGTCACGGCGACCGTGACGATGGACGACACGCTCACCTTCACGGTGCGCGGTGACACGGTCGTGGAGGATGTTCCCGCCGGCGTCCACAGCTTCGATGTCGTGACCACCCTCGACTATCTGCCCTTCTCCTTCACGCAGACGATTTCGGGGGGCCGGCAGAACGTCGCAATAGCGCGGCCAGGTACCTGTCGCGTGCTGCCACAGGACAATGTGTTCTGTCAGAATCGTAATGCGTTCTACTGGCCCGGACACACGTTGGTGGTCTGTCCGGCCAACGAGTACGGCGAGATCTGCACGGCTATCAGCGATCCGTTCTTCCTGGGCCTCACGTGGCCGGATACGCTGCCCGATGCCGCGAACGCCTACATCGGTGAAGGAAAGCTGCTGATCGGAGCCTTGCGAGACGCGCCCGGCGGCGGCGATGACACCTTGGCGATGGCGTTCTACCAGATTGGCGACTACGCACCGCGCCAGCGGCTGGGCCCGGTCGGAACGGACAGCACGCGCTGGCGTGCCGTACTGTGGACGGACGTCCGCCACACGCCATTCTTCGGCTTTGCCGCTCCCCGCCTGACGAGCACCGACCGGCCCGGCCAGAACTTCGGGCTGGAAGTAGTCATTACCGGCTACCTGCCGCCGAGCGAGCCGAATGCCATTCTGATCAAGTTCGATGTCACGAACATCAGCGCTACCGATGATTACCGGTTCTTCCATCCGGAGGAACCGGTTGGTGGGCACACGTTGCGCGATGTGTATCTGTCGCCGATGTTCGACTTCGACGTCGGCTCGACAGGCACACTCGATCGCCGGCCGGTCCCCGAAATTCGTGAGGACAACGTCACGATGTTTCCTGCCGAGTCGCTGCTCGTGGCCTACGATCAGGGATTTCAGGTTCTGAACTTCAGCCCTTCGTTCATCAGTCAACCCGGGCTGGTCGGAGTGCAGGTCGTCGAGACGCCGCCGGGCACGCAGGCGCGAGGCATCTTCCTGTCGGACACGGTCGGCACCGGCCCGCTGGTTCTCGACTACCTGCCGGCCGCGCGCGAAGACTCGAGCTATGCCATCTATTCCGCCGGCCGTGCCGGGGCGCAGCTGCTGCGGCCGCAGTGTGTGGCCGGGCCATTCGCACTCGACTGCGCACCCGAAACCGGCCACGATGCGAAAGGCGGGTGGTCGATAGGCCCGATCGCCTCCCTCGCGCCCGGTGAGACGGTTTCGCTGACGATCGGAATAGTGCTCGCCAAGCCGACGCCGGGCACGGTGACGGCGGGAACCGTCGTCCGTCCCGGGAACGATTCGCTCACCACCACCCGGCAGATCACGCCGATTGCCGCCGACCTGCGCGCCCGCGCAGCCACGGTGCGGGGGCTGCGGGTTCCCTGACGGCAGGACGAGGTTGTCAGGCGCGCCGGATTCAGCTCGCGATGCGAACCTGAGGCCGGCGCGCTCCGCGCCCGGACGGTTTCTCACGCTTCGCCAGCCGCGCCGACGGCCGCCGGCGCGCCCCGCGTCTCTCCACGCACGACGTAGTACTTGGCTTCAGGATGATGGACGATGAGCGCGGCGGTCGACTGTTCCGGCATCAACTGGAACGCCGACGTAAGCGAAATCCCTAACGCCTCTTCCGCTGGCAGCAGGCGGAACAGCGTTCCGTGGTCGTCCAGATCGGGGCATGCCGGGTATCCCCACGAGTATCGCTTGCCGCGCTCTGGTTGAAGACCAAGTTCGCGCCTGACGCGGCGGTGCACCCATTCGGCAACCGCTTCGGCTGCCTCGACGGAGATGCCGTGCAGATAGAATGCTTCGCTGTATTCTCCGTTCTGCTGCAGCACCTCGAATCGCCGGGTCGCCTCTGCGCCGACGGTTACGATCTGGAAGGCGGCGATGTCGATGTCGCCGCTGTCGGCGTCACGAAAATAGTCGGCCAGGCACAGACGCTCGCGCCCCTCCTGACGCGGGAAGCCGAAGCGGGCTATCTCCCTCAGGGTCCCAGCGTCGCTCTCGTATGCGGCCGGGTCGTAGACTATCAGCTCGGTTCCATCAGCCTGCACGGGGAAGTAGCCGTAGATCGCCTGCGGCTCGAGCCATCCTTCGTTAATCGCCTGGGCCGTCAGTCTGGCGAGTGTCGGCTTGAACTCCTTCTCGATCGTCTCCTCGTACTTGGCTCCAGAGCCTCGCGCACCCCACTGCAAGCGGAAGAGCTCATCGAGGTCGAGCAGCGCCAGCACTTCGTCCAGCGGGATGTTCCGCAGAACCCTCGTGCCGAGAAAGGGCGGAGACGGCACCGGCACATCGGCGCGTACGTCGCTGCGCGCCTGGCTCGCGTCGCCTGACGAAATGTCCTTTCCGACGGCGGTGTGCAGAAACACGTCGCGCCGCGCATCATCGAGCATGCGAGCGACGAACTTCTCCCGCTCGTCAGGCTTGATCAGCGTCTCCATCGTATCGAGCCCCTCGAAGGCGTCCTTGCAGTAGAACACGCCCGGCGCGTATGCCCGATCCCCGTCCACGAACAGAGCGCGGCGGCCAAAGCGGCGGTTGATCGCTGCACCACCGATCAGGACCGGGAAGGCCAGGCCGCGCTTGTCGAGCTCCTGCACGCAGATGGGCATTTGCTTGGACGTCGAAACCAGGAGAGCAGAGAGCCCGATCGCGTCGGCGCCCACCTCCACCGCCTTCTCGATTATGGTGTTGACAGGCACCTGCTTGCCCAGGTCGTACACCGTGTAGCCGTTGTTCGAGAGAATCGTGTTGACCAGCGACTTCCCGATGTCGTGCACATCGCCGTATACCGTAGCGAGGACCACCTTGCCCTTGGTGTACCCCTCCTTTCGCTCCAGGAACTCTTCGAGGTACCGCACCGCGCGCTTCATTACCTCCGCGCTCTGAAGCACGAACGGCAGGATCAGCTCGCCCGCCCCGAATTTGTCACCGACTTCCTTCATCGCCGGCAGCAGAACCTGGTTGAGCACTCTGATCGGATCGCTGCGAACGCCGGCCGCATCGAGCGCCTCCTCGATGCCGTCCTTCTTCCGATGCAGCACCTGCCAATGGACCCGCTCGTCAGGCGCCAGCCCGGCGGTCGGATCCTCGAGCGCACTCGATGCGTCCAGATGTTCCTTGCCCTCGAATCGCTCGATGAAACGCTGCAGTGCGTCCGGACGCCGGTTGAATACGAGGTCGTCCGCCGCCTGACGATCGCCCTCGGCGATCTCGAAGTACGGAATGACGTGGACCGGGTTGACGATCGCCGCATCCAGACCGGCCTCCACGCAATGATGGAGAAAGACGGAGTTGAGCAGTGCCCGCGGTCGCGGCGACAGCCCGAAGCTCACGTTCGACACGCCGAGTATCGTCGCCACCCCCGGCAATTCCCGCTTGATGAGCCGGATTCCCTCGATCGTTTCCACCGCAGAATCGATCCATTCCGCGTCGCCAGTGGCCAGCGTAAAGGTGAGCGCGTCGAAGATCAGGTCGTCAGGCGCGAGTCCGTACTCGCCGGTCACGATATCGTGTATGCGCTGGGCTACCTCCAGCTTGCGCTGGCGCGTCTTGGCCATTCCCTGCTCGTCGATCGTCAGGGCTACCAGCGCCGCGCCGTGAGTCCGCGCGAGCGGCACCACGGAATCGATGCGCGCTCGCCCGTTCTCCATGTTGATGGAGTTGATGATGGCGCGTCCGGGGATGTGCTCCAGCGCCGCCTTTATCACCGGCGCTTCTGTCGAATCGATCATCAGGGGCGTCTCGACCGACATCGACAGCAGCTTCACGATCGTCGACATCTGCTCGGCTTCGTCACCCCGCTCGGTGAGCGCCACGCATACGTCGAGCACGTGCGCCCCCGATTCGGCCTGCTCGCGCGCGACGCCGAGAATGCCCTCGTAGTCGTCGGAGAGCAGCTGGCGTTTCACCCGCCGGGATCCCTGCGAGTTGACGCGCTCTCCCACCAGCAGCGGCGGCGGGTCCTGGTGGATGGTGATCGCGCGCATGGCGGAGGACACCCGCGCGATGCGCGACGCGCGATGAGCGATGCGGGGAGCCGGCTCCGGTGCCTTCCCGATTCCCGATTCCCGATTTCCGATTCCCGATGCGCCCCGCACCGCTTTCACTATCTCGCGCAGATGCTCCGGCGTGGTTCCGCAGCAGCCGCCCACGATCCGCACCCCAAAGTCGTGGACGAACTCTCCGAGCGCGGTGGCCATCGGAGTGGGCTCGAGCGGATACACCGCATCGCCGCTGCCGGTGTTTATCGGCAGTCCCGCGTTAGGAATGCAGGAGATAGGTGTGCGCGCGTGGCTCGTCAGGTATCGGACCGGCTCCCGCATGTGCTCCGGGCCGGTCGAACAGTTCAGCCCGATGACGTCCACCCGCAGCGATTCGAGCGTGGTGAGCGCGCTTGCGATGTCGGTTCCGAGCAGCATGCGGCCGCTCGTGTCCAGCGTCACCTGCACCTGGAGGGCGGCGCGGCGTCCGAGAAAATCGAACGCGCGCTCGATGCCGGAGATCGCCGCCTTTACCTCGAGAATGTCCTGCGAGGTCTCGATGAGAAGCACATCGACGCCGCCGGCGAGGAGGGCAAGCGCCTGCTGATGAAAATTTTCCGCCAGCTCGTCGAAGGTGATCGCCGAAAGCGCCGGATCGCTGCTCGACGGCAGCATTCCCGTCGGACCCATCGATCCCGCGACGAAGCGCGGTTGCTCCGGCGTCGCGTATCGCTCGCATGCCTCACGCGCGATTCGGGCGGCGTTGACGTTGATCGCCTCGACTTTGTCTCCCAACCCCCATTCGGCGAGTCGTCGCGGTGTGCTCTGGAAGGTGCACGTTTCCACCACGTCGCAACCAACCGCGAGAAAACTTTCGTGGATTTCACGAATCACATCCGGCCGCGTCAGCACGAGGTTGTCGTTGCAACCCTCCAGCGACGCGCCGCCAAAGTCCTCGGCCGGGAGCGCGTATCGCTGAATGCTCGTGCCCATTGCCCCATCGTAGATGAGCACTCGCCGCGCGAGCGCTTCGAGGTACGAGGATGGGGCGGATGTGGGATTTCGAGAGGTAGACATATAAAAAAAGAGCCCGGCATGCGCGCGGGCTTTGGACCGGCGCTTTAGCAGAATGTTTTACGTGGCCGCAAGTAGCCCTAAATCGCCACGAAATCGGTTGTAGATACTGATGTTAGTGTGGCGATCCTCTGCTGGCAAGCGAGAGAGCGCGAGTGGTCAGGGCGACAGTGGCGGATCCGGCGCGCGGCGGTCCCGGCCGGTAATGCGGGCACGTGCAACGATACGTTGCAGAAGCGCCAAGAGCCGCGCTCTCTCCAGCGGCAAACAGAGCTCCGCGACCAGCGAGCGACCGAATACCTGCTGAGTCGGTCGTGCCGTGCTTCCATCGTCTCGGAAGAGAATCACCGCTGCGCCGGGGAGCAGAGGGATACCGCCGGCCCCCTGCTGTGCGGTCGACAGTTTCGCGTCGACGACCAGAGCCAGCGGCGGCGCGTCGGCGGCGATCTCCCTCGCGCCCGACAGATCCTCGCACCCCTCGCCACTCACGCCTGTCGCGCGCAGTGATTGCAAAACCCCTTCTCGCAAGGCGGCATCTCCGCCGACGATCAGAACGTCCATCAGCAATCCCCCATGGCCGCGGCCAGCCGCACCTCGGCCGTATCGACCGAAATCCCGTCGACTTCGATGATCTTCAGGCGAGCACTCGAACCGGAAACCAACCGAACGTGCCGCCGCGGCACGCGCAGCGCATCAGCAAGCAAATCACACACCGCAGCGTTCGCCGCGCCGTCGGCCGGCGGTGCCTGCACTCGAACGCGCCAGGCATTGCCGTGTACTCCTTCCACTCCGGCACGCGACGCGCGCGGCTGCACGCGTACCGTTATCCGCACGCCGCCTCCATACTGCCTTACGAGCGCCGGAGCGTTCACAACGCCGAGCGGACGAAACCCTGCAGGATCCAGATCGCGAAGTAGGCTACCAGCGGAGTGAGATCGATATTGCCCAGCGAGGGAATGACCCGCCGCAGCGGCCGCAGGATGGGATCGGTCAGGCGAACCGCCCACCGGAGCCACCACCGATACTCCGAGATCCGGAACCATGAGGCGATCACTCGCAGGATCAGGGCAATCTGCACGATGCCGAGCGACCACAGAATCAACAGCACCACGAGCGTGCCGGGGCCGCTCGTGACGGCAAACGCGAGCTGCGCCAGCCACACCTGAAGCTGATTGAGCACCACGATCAACAGAATGCCGCCGAGTACCACGGCGACCAGCGCCCACCACGGCGCACTGGTGGGCAATCCTCCAGCGCGCACCACCTGACGCTCTATCGGCTCGAGCAACGGGTCTACGCTCTGCCGAAAGAACCGCGCGACAGGGTTGAACGCGCTGATGCGCCTTGTGCGAACGAGCCAGTCGACGAGGAATACGACTGCCAGCAAGGCGGCGACGACGAACAATGCCGTCTTGAGGATCGCGGTGAGCTGCGCGAGTGCGCTGAGCAGTGTGGGCACCGTACCAATTGTGATGGGGCGACCCTCCCGAGGCAAGCCGCCCTCGCCAACGCGCCCCGGTCATTTGCAAGGCACCCGCCGGCACGAACAAAGCTATATTCAGCGAGAAATCGAGCCCGATGGGATCGCACCGGCCGAAAGACCCGCACTGCTCGAGGATTGGGCGCTCTCCGTCGCGCGGCATGGTGACCGGAAAAGTCGGGAGGGCGTGGCAACGTGGCAACAGGTAATGACGGCCACAGAATTCGGGGTTGCGCAACTCTTTGCCGTCAAAGGAGTAACGTAACGTCGGGCGTGGCATGTCTCCTGCGCTTCGGGCAGCGTTCACTCGATTGGTTTCACTGCGCCGCCTCGGTCGTCAACGAAGCGGCGCCGCATGAATAGGAGTTAGTTCAAGTGTCAGAACCGCTTCGCGTCGCAGTCGTGGGCGCTGGAAAGATGGGGCGCCACCACGCGCTGGCGATCCGTCGCTTGCCTTCCGTCGCCACATTGGCCGCCGTCGCTGATAGCTCGCCTGTGTTTGCGCGGGGCCTCGGCGAGGAGCTGGGTGTTCCATCGTTCACGGATATTGACGCACTCATGCGCGAGGTGCGTCCGGATGTGGTCCACGTGGTCACGTCGCCCAGGTCACACGCGTCGGTCGCGGCGGCGGCGCTCGACGGCGGGGCCCACATCTACGTCGAGAAGCCGTTCGCCGAGTCCTCGGCTGAAGCTGAAGCGCTGCTCGCGAAGGCCGCGGCGAATGGGCGTCAGGTGTGCGCCGGACATCAGCTGCTGTTCGAACGGCCTACACTGCTCGCGTCCGATCTCGTTCCGTACCTCGGCGACATCGTGCATGTCGAGAGCTACTTCGCCTTTCGACAGGCACGGCGCGCCGATGGCCGTACCCCGTTCACGGCGGAGGAGCAGCTGCTCGACATTCTGCCACACCCGGTGTACCTGCTGGTGCACTTTCTTGGAGCTGATGGCCCGGACTCGAAGATCGAAGTGCATGGGCTGCGCGCCGATGCTCGCGGCGAGACGCGGGCAATCATTTCGTCAGGCAGCGCCACCGGCATGCTCACCGTCACGCTGTCGGGGCGTCCCGTCGATTCGTACGTCAAGGTGGTGGGGACACGGGGCTCGGTGACGCTCGACTTCGTTCGCGGCATCGTGGTACCGCAACTCGGCGCCGGTTCGACGATAGACAAGATTCTGGACCCGTTCCAGCGTGCCTGGACTTTGTCGACCGGAAGCGCGACAAGCCTCGGCCGGCGCTTGTTCAAGAAGCAGCGCAGCTATCCAGGATTGGCCGAGGCGTTCGCCGCATTCTATGCGCAGACACGCGGCGAGCAGGCGGCGCCGGTTTCGGTGGCCAATATCCGCCACACCGTCGCCTTGTGCGACGTGGTTCGTGACGCCCTCGCCGGCAGCCATCCGACGGTGCAGGAGTCGGTGAATCCGCCCACGATCGCAGTCACCGGCGGGACCGGCATGCTGGGACGGGAAGTCGTGTCGTCGCTGTTGGCGCGAGGGGAGACGCCGTTGGTGCTCTCACGCCGTATTCCACCCGCGGCGGAGCGGCTGGCCGGAGTGCATTACGCGGCGGGCGATCTTGGTGGCGGTCCGATCGACCTTCCATCCGGAATTCACACCGTAGTGCACTGCGCGGCGGAGACGGCCGGCAGCTGGGATGCGCACGACCGGAATTCCATCGAAGCCACCCGGAACGTCCTCGACGCGATGGTCTCGTCAGGGGTTCGTCGGCTCGTGCACGTGAGCAGTCTTGCCGTAATCGATGCGGATGCGCGTCAGCCGCTTTCGGAGTCGTCGATGCTGGAGCGCGATGGCCGCCGCCGGGGCGCATACGTGTACGGAAAGCTGGAGTCGGAACGCATTGCCGCCGCGGCGCCGGAGACGCACGAGATCGAGGTGCGAATCGTTCGCCCGGGGGCACTCATTCCGGCGGGCGGCGCGTACGAGCCTCCCGGCAAGCTGGGACGCGCGCTGGGCGGCATCTTCGTGGCGATGGGCAGCCCATCGTCGACCATTCCCATCTGTGACGTGGAATGGGCGGGTGAGATGATCGCGTGGATAGCGACCCATTTCACGGAAGCACCGG
>CAZPCC010000382.1:0-4271 GCA_964584905.1 uncultured Gemmatimonadaceae bacterium
CGACAAGGGTGCCGTCGCGCGGGTGGAAGTGGAGATCGGACTCCGCGATGCGGCGACCGACCGGGTGGAGGTCGTCAGCGGGTTGTCGGCCGGCGACACGCTGTTGCTGGGTGCGGCACAGGGCATCGCGCCGGGCACACCGGTTCGCGTAAGGCTGGTCACCGATCGGCCTGGCACCGCATCGCAGCGCCAATAGACCATAACGCTTAACAAGCCAAGCTCCGGACGAGGTTAGCCGGCATGTTCATTTCCGATTTTGCAATCAAGCGGCCTCTGATCACCGTCGTCACCATGCTGGCGTTGGTGGTGTTCGGGCTGTTCGCGTTGTTGCGTCTCCAAACGGACGAGTTTCCGGAAGTCGCGCCGCCATATGTGTCGGTGGCGATCGTCTATCCGGGCGCCTCTCCGGAGGTGGTCGAGAACGAGGTGCTGGATCCGGTCGAGGAAGCCATCGCCTCGATCAGCGGCGTGAAGAAAATGCAGGGCAGCGCCGCCGACGGGTTCGCGATGGTTCTCATCGAGTTCGTCTTCGAAAAGCCCCTTCAGGAGGCGACTCAGGACATACGCGATGCCATTTCGGCGATCAGATCGGACCTCCCCCAGGAAATGGAGGAGCCGATCATCCGCAAGCTCAACGACACCGACCGGCCGATCGTGTCGCTGTCGTTGTCGTCCCAGCAGCTGACGGCGGCCGAGCTGTCGCGGCTGGCCGATCCTGCCATCACTCGCGAGCTGCGATCGCTTCCCGGAGTGGCCGAAGTCACCGTGCTAGGCAAGCAGGAGCGTGAGCTCACCGTACAGCTTCGGCCGGATGCCTTGCAGGCGGCAGGCGTAAGCGTGAGCGAAGTCGTGCAGGCGCTCGGCGCGCAGAACCTCGCCGCTCCCGTTGGCCGCGTCATCGGCGTTCTCGACGAGAAATCCATTCGGTTGCACGGCCGTATGGAGTCCCCGGAAGAGTTTCAGCAGCTGGTCGTTTCCGAGCGCAACGGACAGCTGATCCGGCTCGGCCAAGTTGCCGACATCCTGGACGGCACCGAAGAGCAGCGAACGCTTGCGCTTTTCAACTCCGAGGAAGCGGTCGGCATCGACATCAAGAAGTCGCAAGGCTACAGCACGACGACCGTCGCCGATGCGATTCTCGAGCGGGTGGAGCGGGTTCGCTCCGAGCAGCTTCCGCCGGGCGTGACTCTCGACGTCGTACGCAACTCGGGCACCCGGGTCGAAGCAGCCGTGAGGAACGTGCAGATGATGCTCCTCGAGGGCGCCATGCTCACGGTGCTGGTGGTGTTCATTTTCCTCAACTCGTGGCGGTCGACCGTGATAACCGGCCTGGCGCTGCCGGTGTCCGTGCTGGCGAGCTTCATCATGGTCTGGGCGTTTGGCTTCAAGCTGGAAACCATGTCGCTGCTGGGTCTCTCGCTGGCCATCGGCATCCTGATCGACGACGCCATAGTCGTGCGCGAGAACATCGTCAGGCACGTGGAGATGGGGAAGGACCACTACACCGCCGCGCGCGAGGGCACCAACGAAATCGGGCTCGCGGTCACGGCGACGACGTTCTCGATCCTTGCTGTGTTCGTCCCGATCGCGTTCATGAGTGGGGTCGGCGGTCAGTGGTTCAAGCCGTTCGCCCTAACGATGGCCAGTTCGGTGCTCGTCTCGCTGTTCGTGTCGTTCTCGCTCGACCCGATGCTCTCGGCTTACTGGCCCGATCCGCACAAGGAGCCTCACGAGCGAGCGTGGATCACCAGGCAGCTCGACAAGTTCAACGCCTGGTTCGCGCGTCAGACCGAGCGCTACAAGCTCCTCATCGCGTGGGCGCTGGACCACCGATGGGCCGTAGTCGTGATAGCGACCGGTACGTTCTTCGGCAGCTTCGTGCTTCCGCCGAAGGGAATTCTCGGACTGCTGTTGGTCCTCGGCGGCATCGTGTTGGCCGTTCTTGGCATGGTGAAGTTCAAGCACTTCGCGCTTCAGGCGGGGTCGGTCGTTGGCGCGGTGCTATTGATCTATCTCGTTATGCCGCTGGTGCCCACCTGGCAGAACGTCGGTGTGGCATTCTTTCCGGTTGACGATCGCGCCGAAGTCAACATCGCCATCGAGACTCCGCCGGGTTCCAACCTGGACTACACGAGGCTCAAGGCGGAGGAAACCATCCGCTTGATCGGCAGCGAGCCGGAGGTGGAGTATTCCTACACTACGCTGGGCGGCGGACTCTCAGGCGCAGTTGATGTCGGCAACATCTACGTGAAGCTCCTGCCGATGTCCGAGCGCGAGCGGAGCGCCGAAGAATTCTCGGCCGCGATTCGCCAGCGAGTGAAGCATATCGCCGGTGTGACGCTGGCCGTATTCACCAGCGACTTTTCCGGCGGACGTAAGGAGCTGCAGATCGAGGTGCGTGGCCAGGACCTGGCGGGGGTGACCACCGCCGCCGAGCAGGTTCTGGAGCAGGTGCAACAGGTTCCTAACGCGGTGGACATCGGCCTGTCGAGCAAGGGGCAGCGTCCCGAGCTGGAGGTGGAGCTCAATCGGGGAGTGGCCGGCAGCCTCGGCATCACGGTGGGGCAGGTGGCGCAGTCTCTTCGTCCGGCGTTCGCCGGGATCGATGCCGGCGACTGGATCGACCCCAGCGGCGAGTCGCGGGACGTCGTCGTCAGGCTCGCGCCGGAGGCCCGGCAGCGCGCCGAGGATCTGCGGCAGCTCCCGCTGGTCGTTCGCGGCGCCAGCGGTGCGCCCACGACGCTCCCGCTCGGCCAGGTGGCGACGATCACGCAGGGGGTCGGGCCGGCGGTGATTGACCATATCAATCGCGATCTCGTGGTGATCGTCGGCGCCAATACCAGCGGCCGTTCCACCGGCGAAGTCTCGGCCGACATTCGCCAGCGCCTTGCCGCGCTGCAGCTACCACCGGGAGTGTACATCACCGAAGGCGGCGATGCCGAGGCCCAGGCAGAAGTGTTCGGCAACATCGCCTTCGCGCTGGGCGTGGCGGTGCTGTTGATGTATCTCATTCTCGTAATGCAGTTCGGTTCATTCATCGACCCGCTGGCGATCATGATGTCGCTGCCATTGTCGCTCATCGGCGTCATGCTGGCGCTGGCGCTCACCGGCGGCACGATCAACATCATGAGCCTGATTGGCGTGATCCTGCTCGCCGGAATCGTGGCGAAGAACGCAATCCTGCTCATCGATTTCGCCAAGTGGTCGCGCGAGAAGGGCGGGCTTCCGCTCCGTGAGGCGCTCATCGAAGCCGGCGCGATTAGACTACGGCCGATCCTGATGACCACGTTCGCGCTGATCGCCGGGATGCTGCCGGTTGCGCTAGGCAGCGGCGAAGGGGCGCAGTTCCGTGCGCCGCTGGGTATCGCCGTCATCGGCGGCGTGCTCACGTCGACGTTGCTCACACTGATTGCGATCCCGACGTTCTACGAGATCCTGATCGAGTGGCAGCAATGGCTCGGCCGCAAGTTCGGCTTCCGTACTCCCGAGACCGCTGAGCATCATGCGGTGGTCCCGGCGCCCGCGGGCGACTGAGGTGGTCGGGGGTCGCGGGTTGTGGGAGAGCGAACAGGGCGCGGCGTACGAAGATCGCGATCGAGCGCCCGCTGCCGGCGCCGCGCGCCCCCGCCGCATCACTGCCGGGCCTGCGAGGTGTAGATCCGGTCGAGGAACTGGTAGCGCGCGCGAGTGCGGTCGGGCTCGGCGCCCGACTCGACGTCCAGGCGCATCACCTGTGGCGTTCGCCCCTGGTTGATCGCCGGCCAGCGCGGCAGTCCGAGTCCGTTCGGATCCCCCGTCTCGATGAAGTTCGCGAAGTAGCCCTGCATTATCTCGGAGACCCGATGGTCCTCCGGTGTCCAAGCGAAGACCCGGTTGCGCTCCAGGTTGCCGAGCGCGTACTCGATCTCGGCGGCGTGCACAGCGCCGCGCGGGATAGGCGGGCGCTCGGCCCCCGGCGGCCCGCGTGTCACCCCACCGGCCAGGCCGGGGACTGCGTCCGCCATGTCGGGCCGCATCGGCGGCCGGGGACGCGTGTAGTAGTAGCGGAACAAAGCCTCGCCACCCCCCGTCCGTGCGTGCAGCTCCGCCCACTTCCAGGTGCCGTAGGCGATGAACCGGTCGCTGGCGAGATCGGTTGCCGACTGCAGCACCTCCTCCTCCGTCGCGCCGGGATAGAGCGCAAGCACCTCCTCCGCCTGCTCGCCGTAGAGCCGGCGGAGCGCGCTGCGGTACCCCTCGGGCGTTGGCGGCTCCTCCTCCAGCACGGCCCC
>CAZPCC010000383.1:0-2367 GCA_964584905.1 uncultured Gemmatimonadaceae bacterium
CAAGACGTTAGACGCATGCAAGCCACGAAGTTGGAGACGGCGATCTTCGAGTGGATAGCGGACCGCCAGCCTTTCCTTGCCCCTCGCCTCAAAAACGTTTACGTGGCGAGTCGTGAGCACACCGGTGCGGGAGTCTACGTCTTCCTGGATGAAGAGCGACCCTCCTGGGATCGCCGGCCTGTTGACGGCCCGGTGATCGAGAGTCCGCAGTTGGACATCGGTGGAGGCAGCGTTCTCTGGCTCTCCCAAGGCGAGCCCCATTGCCTTGACATCTACGCGTTCGGGAGCCACTTCCCGGAGGACCTTGATGAGTTCAACGTGTCCGGTTCCGGTGGCGGCGTCTAATACCGGTTCGACAGTCCCCCCACCTATGACCCCGACCGAGATCGAGCAATTCGTAGCCGCTGAGCTTGAGAGAGTTCCTGACCCCTCGAGGCGTTCAGCGCTTCAGCGGACTCTCGTTCGACCGACATCACAAATTCGATCGTCGTCGTATGTCGACGGAACGTTTACCTGCTGGGTCGTCGCCCGCGATGCTGCTGACCGCTACGAGCTGGTCTACTGCCGGGGTCCGTTCGGTGATCCATGGGGCTGTCTGGATGTTGGCGGGCCAGACCTGGGCTCTGATGCACAGTGGTTCGCCAAGCTGGATGACGCGTTCATCTTCGGCATGTGGGACGGTCCTCTTCCATCGGACTACGAGGTCGAGTAGGCGTCCAACCAGCCACAGCAGCCGACGGCGCCGGGTGTGGATCTCGCACTGAGCGGAGATCCGGGTTTCGGTGGCAGTGGTAGGGCGACGATCTACCTCTGACACAAGATCTTGTGCAGAAAAGACTTGTACAAGACGTCGCCCCTCCCTATCGGATACAGGATGCGAAACCAGCGTCCTGGGAGGGGCGCCGTCGAGGACGAGATCGTCGTCGAGGTGCCGGTTGCCTGCAAGAGCATGGTCGATTCGATCGAGGCGCTGTGCGCCGCGGTTGCCGCGCGTGCCACGAGCGCTCAGCGCGGTGGTGAGGCGGTGGACTACGCGTCGGTGGAACGGGAGATCGGCGAGTTGACCGCCGCAGTGGAGTGCGCGGCTCACGACTGCACGCTCAGTGCGCTGGAGGTTGACACCGCGCGGGTCGAAGTCGGCGGCAAGCCGTACACGAGGGTCGGGCGGGGCAAGGGCACGTACTACACGCTCGCCGGCCCCGTGCAGGTCGAACGGGCCCTTTACCGCGAACTCGGACGGGGCAACGCGCCGACCGTGGACGCGATCAGCCTGCGTGTCGGTGCCATCGGCGACGGTTGGTTGCCACAGACTGCCAGGGCGATGGCGCACGAACTCCAGAAGGCGACCTCGCGAGAGGCGGAGCAATCGGTAGCGGAAACAGGCCGACTTCCGTATTCGCGTGCCAGCTTCGAGCGGGTGCCGCACCTCGTTGGCTCGCTCTTCTTGGAGCACCGGGCCGACATCGAGGACGAGTTGATGCGCGAGTTCGAGATTCCCGAAGAGGCTCGTGCAGTGTCCGTGTCGTTGGACCGGGCGAGCGTGCCGATGGAGGAGCCTGTGCCGAGAGGCCCTGGGCGCCCGCGCAAGGATGCGCCGAAGATCCAGCGCGCGTTCCGCCAGGCGTACTGCGGGACCGTGACGATGAACGACAGCAAGGGCAAGGCGCTCCACACGATTCGCTTCGGGCAGATGCCGGACGGAAGGCCCGAGGAGCTGTGCAACGCCATGGCCAACGCGGTGTATCGGCTTCGCGAGAAGCAACCCGGCCTCCAGCTCGAACTCCTCGCCGATGGTGCGCACGAGATATGGAATCTCCTCGAGTCCTGCCTGCCCGTCGCCGTCTTCGGTCGCTGGCACCGGCTCATCGACTTCTGGCACCTGATCGAGAAACTCCACCCTGCGGCGGTAGCAGTCCACGGCGCCAAGGAGGCCGCGCGCGTCACGCAGCGGTGGAAGAAGTCGCTCAAGCGCAGGAAGGATGCCGCGCGAGAGATCCTGCGCGAACTCGAGGTCTCCGGCTGCGAGGAGATCGGTGGCAGCTCCGAAGCGGACCGGCCCGTGCACGACGCGATCACCTACCTCCGCAACCACTCGGACCGCATGAACTACGCCGGAGCACGCGTGAAGGGACTCCCGCTCGGCAGCGGCAACGTAGAGGCCAGCTGCAAGACGCTCATCGGCGTCCGCATGAAGCGCGCCGGATCGCGGTGGAAGCAACAGACAGGCGAACACGTCATCAAGCTGCGGGCGCTCGCGCTCAGCGACCTGTGGGATGGCGCGATGACCAGGCTCGCAGCGACCCAGCGGACGGCGGTGCGGAGCGCGGCGTGAAATCCACCAGATCACTCAGTGAGAGATCCACACCC
>CAZPCC010000384.1:0-12170 GCA_964584905.1 uncultured Gemmatimonadaceae bacterium
GTCCGCGAGTCCAGCCAACTCCCGCGTCTCACGGCGCATGAGCTGCGAAACGAACTCGACGGCGAGTGCGCGCGCGGCCTCTTCCTGCACGGCGGTCAGGTGCTCCGCGGGGGGCGCGGGGGCGAACGGAGGTTGCGGGCCCGCGACCGCAGCACCGCCGCCGCCTCCGGATCCACCCCGGGCGATGACCTCGCGATGTCGTGAGGTGTTGAATTCCGGAGTAACGCTGACGATCTCCGGAATCACGCGAATCCTGGTGTCGTGCGAGCGAGCGCCCGGCGCTCTAAACCCGTCCCCGGCCCGCATGGCGATGCGCATGCCGAACGCACCAGCCGCGCCTGACAACAATATCAGCACCGCTGCGGCGAAGGCGAGCTCCCGCCGCACGCTGCGCAATACATGCCGCTTGACTACGCGTTCGTGAATCGTCGTCGCCGCGACGAGAGGCCAGAGGTCGGCGGGTGCGGCACTCTCCTCCCGCGCCGCCCGCCCCGTATCAATCAGCTCTTCTGTCGCGGCGACGATCGTCTGGCATCGCGGGCAGTCGAGCAGGTGGAGCGCGATGGCGTCACGGTCGATCTCGTCCAGCCGGCCGTCCACGAAATCGTGCAACAGCTCATCGTTAGGGTGCGTGGTCATGGAGCCTCTCCCGGAGTAGCGTGCGCGCGCGATGCAGCTGGCCGCGTACGGTTGCGGTCGCCACTCCCATCATCGTGGCGATCTCGTCGTGTGAATAGCCTTCGATGTCGTGCAGCACGAATACCGCCCGAGCCTTGGGCGGAAGTCGTGAAATTCCCGCGGACAGGTCCATCTGACGCACCGGGAGCGGCGTGCGTGGTGTGGCCGGAGATTCCCGCCTCGATGGCTCCGACACGAACTCGAGCCGCGCGCGGAGCCGGCGGTCGGCACGCAGCGCGTTGAGCACGGTATTTCGCGCTACCGTCCAAACCCAGCCCCCGGCGTCTACATCGGGGATCTGGTCGAACCCGCGCCACACGCGAACGAACGCCTCCTGCGCCAATTCGGCTGCGCGCTCAGAATCGCCGGACATGCGCAGGCAGAGCGCGTAGATCCGGTCTGCCTGCTCCCGGTACAGCCCGGTGAAACGGCGCTCCGCCGTCTCCTGCTCTGTGAGCGCGGAGAGCTCGTCGGTCATTAGATACTCAGCGAGGACGAGCGGTTGGGCGAGCACTGAGACGATGTCGGTGGCGCGTGAATGAGGGCCTCTTCATCCATCAACACCGGCCGGGGATCTCCTGATGGAACGGCCCAGGAAGAAGCTTTTCGCGCGCCGAATCCAGAACGCCAACCCCGCATCACTTCCTCCCATGGCGACACGTGTGCAATGTATGACACCACGCCACGGCCGACAGCAGCGGCCGCGGCCACATCGTGTCGATCCTCCACGAATCAGGACATGCCTCCGTTTCGTACCCTTGCCGTCACGATCGCGCTCTGCGCGACGACCAGTGCCCTCGCGCAGCCACCCGCCCCTTCGAGCGGGCAAAGGTACAACCGGCTGCTCATCAGAAACGCCATGGTGATCGACGGAACCGGGAATCCAGTGCGCGGCCCCATGGACATCCTCGTCGAGGGCTCCACGATCCGCTCCATCCGTATGTCTCGGGCAACCGAGTTCTCCGGCACCCAGGTGGGAGGCGATACAGCCAGCCGACCGGACCGGGTAATCGACGCGACGGGGCTGTACGTCATGCCCGGCATAATCGATATGCATGCTCACATCCAGTTCAGCCGGGCCGGCAAATCGATGCCCAGGGACTACGTATACAAGCTGCTGCTCGGGCACGGAGTGACGACCATCCGCGAGCCGGGCTCGGGCGAGGGTGTCGACACGATGGTCGCCCATGCGCGGCTATCGAGTGAGAACAGCATCTCGGCGCCGGCGATCGTTCCTTACGCTACCGTCGGCTCCAACACTCCCGCCGAGGCCCGTGCGCTGGTGAGGTCCATCAAGCAGAAGGGAGGACAGGGGTTGAAGGTGTTCGTGAATCGCACCGACGTCTGGGAGGCGTTGTCGGAGGAGGCCAGGGCGCAGGGGCTGCCTATCGCCACCGACATGAAGATCCAGGAGCACGACGTGCTCGACGCTGCGCGGTTCGGCATTCGGACAATCGAACACTGGTACGGCGTGCCTGATGCGGCAATCGTCGGACCGCAGGATTTTCCCGCGGACTACAATTACGAGGACGAGCTGGATCGATTCCGGTGGGCGGGCGACATCTGGCGTCAGGCGGATTCGGCGAGATTGTCGGCGGTGATCGACACGATGATCGCGGCGGGCATTACCTGGAACCCGACCTTTGCCATCTACGAGGCGAACCGTGATCTCCGCCGCTCGCAGACGCAGCCGTGGTTCGCCGACTACCTGCACCCCGCCTTGCGTGAGAACTTCGAGCCCGATCCGGCGCGGCACGGTTCGTACTTCTTCGACTGGACCACCGCCGACGAGGTGCGGTGGCGCAACAACTACCGCATCTGGATGCGGTGGGTGCGCGAGTTCGCCGCGCGTGGCGGAAACGTGACCGTCGGTTCCGACGCGGGCTTTATTTACCAGCTCTACGGCTTCACCACCATCCGGGAGATGGAACTGCACCAGGAAGCGGGCTTCCATCCGCTGGAGGTAATCCGGAACGCCACCTTCAACGGAGCCAAGGCGTTAGGGCTGTCTGGCACCGGTGTGATCCGGCCCGGGTACGAGGCCGATCTAGCCATCGTCGACGGAAATCCGCTGCATAACATGAAGTTTCTGTACGCCGGTGGCATGACGGTGCATGAGAATGGTCAAGCGGTCCACCGCGGCGGTGTGAAGTACACGATCAAGGATGGCATCGTCTTCGACGCGCAGCAGCTCCTTGCCGATGTGCGCGCGATGATACAGGCGGCGAATGCGGGTGGGGGGGTCGCGCCGGATTGAGCGGGATGGGAACACGAGATTGGAATCGTGGCTAAAAAGGAAACAGGAATTAGGAAACAAGAACTGGGGAAACAGGAATTGGGAAAAAGGGATTGGGAAGGTCTGCGACTGCGCGTCTTACCCTGAGTACGCACGCTAGATTAGACCGTCTCTATGGGCGCCCGTAGCTCAATTGGATAGAGCATCAGACTTCGGATCTGAGGGTTGGGAGTTCGAGCCTCTCCGGGCGCACTGTGTGCAGCCAGTCAACACCCCGAGGCTGATCGGCGGGGCGCTCTACCTTCCGGTAGTCAACTCACCGCGAATGGGTGCGTGCGGCTACTCCGGTGCGGGTGACGCCTAACCAGTATTCGCCGCAGAGATGCGAGCTACTAGAGTTACAGCCCTGACAAGTCTTCGAGAGGTCGTGCCCGGAGTCTCCCACCACAGGAGCGACATGAATAGAGAGAACTTTTCACGCCGAGAGTTTCTCGGTGTCGGCGCGGCCGTCGCAGGCGCGTCGCTCGTCGGCAATCCGATGGGCACCTCGCCCACCTACCTGGAGCAAGCGACTCCTGGTCCCGCCAGTGCGCGCGTGCGGTTCGGGATCATCGGCGTCGGCATGCAGGGTGCGGGCCTGCTGTCGGAGTCCATCAAACTCGATGGCGTCGAGTGCGCCGCGGCGTGCGACCTCTACGACGGACGGCACACGCTGGCTCGGGAGATCGTGCGAGCCGACCTGCCGGTGACACGCCGGTATCAGCAACTGCTCGACGACAAGGACATCGATTGCATCATCGCTGCGGTGCCCGACCACTGGCACAGGCAGATCGTGGTGGACGCCGTAAGCGCCGGAAAGGACGTCTATTGCGAGAAGCCTATGTCGCACACCGTTCCCGACGGCGTCGCGATGGTGGATGCCGCCCGCAAGAGCGGACGCATCGTGCAAATCGGCTCGCAGCGCGTCAGCTCCCGCATCTGCGCGAAAGCCCGAGAAATGATCTCGCAGGGAATACTCGGCGACATGATGCTCATTGAAGGATCGCTCGGCCGCAACAGTCCCACCGGCGCGTGGCAATATCCGCCGCCGCCAGATCTCTCGCCGCGGAATCTCGATTGGGACACATGGCAGGGCTCCGTTCCCAAGCGGCCCTTCGATCCCAATATCTTCGCGCGCTGGCGCTGCTGGAAGGAGTACGGCACCGGTGTCGCCGGGGACCTGCTGGTGCATCTGGTGAGCGGCATGATGTTCATGACGGGCATCAATCAGCCGCCAGCTCAGGCGCTGTCTGTCGGCGGCATCCGCCGCTGGAAGGACGGCCGCAACATGCCCGACGTCCACGCCGTGTTGTACTACTACGGCGACATCCCCGTCAACATGCGGCTCAACCTCGGTACCAGTATGCCGGAGACGTACCGCTTTCAAGGATCGAAAGGAATTCTCGAGGTCACCGGCTCGACCATCACCTTCACGCCGCAGAGCGGGGAGGATCGCTCGCCCAGCTACTACGCCTACAGTTTTCCGCGGGCGATGCGCGACGAATATTTCAGGCAATGGCACGAGGAGAACGATCCCAAGCCGGGCTCCCAAGCGCCGATGTCCGAAACGATCTCGTTCCGCGGAGCCGACTTCGACGACGTCAAGCCGCACCTGTGGAATTTCTTCGAGGCGGTTCGCACGAAGAAACCGGTGATCGAGGATGCCGTGTTCGGCCACAACGCCGCGTTCGCGTGCCACATGGCCAACGAGTCCTACTTCCTTCGCAGCGCCGTAACGCCGGCGGTGATGACAGCGCCGGCGAAAGGTGGCGACGGTTCCGGTCGGTAGCTCGTCATTGCCCTAGAATCGCACGGTCAGCACTGCGCCCGGAGCGGTGAAGAAGAGATGCGGATTGCGAAGGGGGAATTGCGAATGACTTCTGACAGCGGTATTGACGTGCTTCGCAATTCGCATCTCGCATTTCTTCTTCCTCTCTCAGTCAATCCGGTCATTCGCTGCATCGTCCCACTGATTCTCGCCGCACTCGCGTGCGCGTCTCCGCGCTCAACTCGCGAGCAGGACGCGCCCGCGCCCGCGCAGACGCAGGTTGCGCGTCTGGAGCAGTCGTCAGGCACGGCGCAGCTCCTGCAGGCGGTGAGCGTCGTGAGTCCGATGGTGGTATGGGTGAGCGGTCACGGAGGTACATTCGCGCGAACGACCGACGGTGGCGCAACATGGCGCGCGGCGGCCGTACCTGGCGCCGACACGCTCCAGTGGCGCGACGTTCACGCGGTGAGCGCCGATACCGCCTATCTGCTTAGCGCCGGCAGTGGCTCGCTCTCCCGGATCTACAAGACAGTCGATGCAGGCGCGACATGGGTGCCGCAGTTCGTCAATCAGGATTCGGCGGCGTTCTTCGACTGCTTCGCCTTCTGGGATGCCCATCGCGGCGTGGCGTTCAGCGATGCGGTGGATGGCCGATTCATCATTCTCACGACGATGGATGGAGCCACTTGGACCCGCGTGCCTGACGAGGCAGTGCCAGCGGCGCAATCCGGCGAAGGATCTTTCGCGGCGAGCGGGACGTGCGTCGCGACGCAGCCGGGCGGCCACGCCTGGATCGGTACCGGCAATGCATCAAGCGCGCGCGTGCTGCACACCGCCGATTACGGACGAAGCTGGCAGGCGGCGCCGGTCCCGATCGCCGGTGGAGAGGCGTCGGGATTGGCTTCGGTCGCGTTCCGCGACCCGCTGAACGGACTGGCGTCAGGCGGACCGATCGGACGGCCGGCTGATACGACGCTCGTCGTGGCTCGAACAAGCGATGGCGGCCGCAGCTGGGAACCCGCCGGCTGGCCCGGATTTACCGGCGCGGTGTACGGCGCCGCCTACGTACCCGGCGCCAACACGCCGACTGTCGTCGCCGTAGGTCCTCGAGGGGCTGCGCTGTCGCGTGACGACGGCGCAACCTGGACCGTGCTCGACACGTTGAGCTACTGGAGCGTTGGCGCCGCCTCGCCTGACGACGTGTGGCTCGTTGGCCCGCGCGGCCGCATCGCGAAGATTTCCGTGCGCTGAGGCCGGCGGTTCACCGGATGTCGCCCCACGGCAGCATACGGCTGATGCGCGAGAGCTGGCCTAACGCAGCCGTCGCAGCTCCGCCTCCGATGCGATGAATCCGAATGCGGGCCATCCTGGCGTGCCGACCGAACGCTCGAACCACGCACGCGCTTGCGCGGTGTCGCCCTGTATCAGATACCAGTTGCCTATCCCATAGCTCAATGTGGCAACCTGAACCCCGGCCGTATCGGCGGGTGTCATGACCTGATCGGCACCGATGGTACCGCGATAGAGCAGGATCCGCCGTGCATAGGCGTTCTCCGCGGTCACCGAGTCGGCAAGCCGGTCCAGCACCGCCTGAGCCTCCGACATTTTGCCTGCACGCGTCAGCGACGACCAGAGCCAGTCGACAGAACCGGCGAACTCTCCCGGCTCGGGCGCCATCGGCAGCGCACGTGCAAACAATTCCGCCGCCCCGGCAAAGTCGCCGGTCACATAACGAACGATGCCCAGGTGATAGAGGCAGCCGTAACACGTGGAGTCGATCGACAGTCCGCGCTGAAGGTCGGCGCGTGCGCGGTCCATCTCGCGCACCGAGAGGTAGCGATGGCCGCGCCAGCGATGAAGCACGGCATTATTCGGGGCGATCTCAATGCCGCGGGTGAACGTCGCGATCGCTTCGCGATACTGCATTACGCTCGATTGTGCGAGCCCAAGAGCGATGATCGCCTCCACATCGCGTGGACTGACCGCTAGCGCAGACTCTGCCGCCGCGACTGCACCGGTGTCGATCGCGGATCTGTATTCGATTCCGTCGGGAGACCGGTACTGCACCGACTGAGCAACGGCTGCGGCCGATGGGACGGCCAGCGCGAGGATGGCAACAACAACGCTTGCGCGCATCGTCAGGACTCCGAAGCAGGGAACTTGAATGTGGCGCGCGGCGGGGTTCGGCGGAATGACTCGATCCGTCGGTACTTCACGCCCGACCCGCTGCGAACGCGTCCGGGCGCTCAGCGCGAGCGCCGCGATCAAGTATTCCGGATATGTACCGCGACCACCGGGTGAGGCTCAAACGTCCAGTTTAGCGATCCTCTGGGAGCAGGGTGCGGGCCGACTTGTTCGGGCGCGGTGTCTAGTCCGTGCCTGCACCTTGAACGATCTTGCGAAGAGCGGAGTAGCGCTTGCAGCGTTCGTTCACGTTTCAGTTCAGCGGCGCCCTGCTTCTCCACCGGATAACCTACCGGCAACTCGAGATGTCCACTCCCGCGACTTCCGTCTTCCGCCGCCGCGCTCTGCTCGGCATTGCCCTCGCAACGCTCGCGCTACCTGACGTTGGCGCGCAGGATTCGCAGGCCGCACGAATCACCACCCCGCACGAGGCTGTCGGCGCGAACTTCGGTGACGACTACTTCCTGGCTACATACCGGCAGATCAGCGACTACTGGCGCACCCTCGAACGCGAGTCGCCGCGCCTGAAGCTGCACGTGATGGGGAAGACCACCGAGGGACGCGACCAGCTGATGGCGATCGTCACATCGCCCGGGAACCATAAGCGGCTGGAGCACTATCGCACGATCGCCATGCGGCTCGCCAAGGCGGAGGGACTCACCGACGACGAGGCCCGCGCGTTGGCAAGGGAGGGAAAGGCGGTGGTGTGGATCGACGGCGGGCTTCACGCCACCGAGACGCTCGGCGCGCAACAGCTCGGCGAGATGGTGTATCAAATGGTCAGCCGCACCGACGAGGAGACGCTGCGCTTTCTCGATGACGTGATAGTGCTCTTCGTCCACGCCAATCCCGACGGTAACGACCTCGTCGCCGACTGGTACATGCGCGAGCCGGTACCAGAACAACGGACCCTTGCCGGCCTCCCGCGCCTTTATCAGAAGTACATCGGCCACGACAACAACCGCGAGTTCTTCACCTCCACCCAGCGGGAGACGGAGAACATCAACCGGGTGCTCTATCACGAGTGGTTCCCGCAGCTGCTGTACAACCACCACCAGAGCGGTCCCGCCGGAACCGTGGTCTATTCCCCGCCCTTTCGCGACCCGTACAACTACAATCTCGACCCCGCGATGCTGCTCGGCATTCAGGCGCTGGGTACCGCGATGCACATGCGGCTGGCGATCGAAGGGAAGCCGGGCGCGACGATGCGTTCGGGAGCTCGTTATGACGGCTGGTGGAACGGCGGCATCCGCAACACCGCCACCTTCCACAACACGATCGCCGTGCTCACCGAGATGATCGGAAGCCCGACGCCGATGCGGATACCGTTGGTGAAGGAGCGTCAGATCCCCGTTGGCGACCTCGCGATGCCGATAGCGCCGCAGGCGTGGCATTTCCGGCAGTCGGTGGAGTATTCCATCTCGCTCAATCGGGCGGTGATCGATTACGCGTCCCGGCTGCGCGAAAGCCTGCTCTTCAACATCTATCGAATGGGCAGGAATTCCATCGAGCGGGGCAGTAGAGACACCTGGACCGCCAATCCGCGACGCGACGCCGAGGTGGCAATGCGCGTCAAGGGCGCCGACTCGCTGGTGTGGGCGGCGCAGCACGCGCCGGAGTTCCGCGATCCGCGCGGATACATCATTCCCGCTGACCAGCCCGATTTTCCGACCGCGGTAAAGTTCGTCAACGCGCTGCGGGAGACAGGCATAACGGTTCAGCGGGCAACCGCGGAGTTCAACGTCCAAGGCAAGCGTTATCCGGCGGGCTCGTTCGTCGTGATGGCGGCGCAGGCGTTTCGTCCACACGTGATCGACATGTTCGAGCCGCAGTCGCATCCTGACGTGTTCGCCTACCCCGGATCGCCACCGACACCGCCCTACGACAACGCCGGCTGGACGTGGGCATTCCAGATGGGAATCCAGTTCGACCGCGTGCTGGACCAGTTCACCGGGCCGTTCGTACCTGTCACCGATTGGAACATGCTCCCGCCACGCGGAGCGGTGACCGCTGCGAACGGCGCGCGCGGTTTTGTGACGAGTGCCGAGGCAAACGACGCCTTCACCGCGGTCAACCGGCTACTCGATTCGGGAGCACGTGTATCGCGCCTGACGGACAGCGCGACGATCGGCGGCCGACATGCGGGCGCCGGGACGTTCTACGTGCATGCGGAGCGCAACACCACCGCGTTGCTCGATTCACTCACATCGCTAGGCATCGGCTTCCGCGGCACTCGCGCTGCGGCACCCGGCAACCTCAGTGCAGTGCGCTCCGTGCGCGTCGGCCTGTGGGACCGCTACGGGGGTTCGATGCCGGCCGGGTGGACCCGCTGGATACTCGAGCAGTTCGAGTTTCCGTTCACTCGCGTGTTCGCGCCCGGGCTCGATTCGGGAAATCTGAACGCGAAGTATGATGTGCTCGTGTTCGTCGATGGCGCGATCCCGGGTGGGCAAGGCGACGAGCGTGACCGGCGCGGCGGCGCGACCACCGAGCCTTCCGATCTCCCGGAGGAGTATCGCGGCCACTTCGGCAGCGTGACGGTCGAGACCACGATTCCGCGGCTGCGCGAGTTCATCTCGAGCGGAGGCACGGTGGTGGCGATAGGCAGTTCCGCGTCCAATCTCGCAACGCATCTGCAGTTGCCTATCGAGGATCACCTTGTCGAGGACGGCACCCCGCTTCCACGCACCGAGTTCTACGTGCCGGGGTCGGTGCTGTCGGTGCGCGTCGACAACACGCATCCCGTCGCGTACGGAATGCCCGAGCGGGTTGACGTGTTCTTCGATGACAGCCCGGTGTTTCGACTCAAAGCCGGGGCTGAGGCGCGGGGAGTAAGGGCGATCGCCTGGTTCGACTCGGAGACCCCGTTGCGCAGCGGATGGGCGTGGGGACAGGCCCATCTCGAGAATGGGATTGCCGCGGTGGAGGCGCCGCTAGGCAAGGGTCGCTTGATCCTGTTCGGGCCGCAAATCCTTCAGCGGGCGCAGCCACACGGGACGTTCAAGTTCCTCTTCAACGCCATCGTCAACGCTGGCGCACCCTAACGGGGACCGCAGATTACGCAGAAACACCGGTAGTTCCAGGCCCGCCTTCTTTCCTTACCGAATACCGTAGATCACGTTCTTCGCTCATGCAATCTGCGAAATCTGCGAAATCTGCGGTTTCTTTCTGTCGTCGCCCGAAGGGCGCAACGGTCGTCGCCATCGACGCAAGAGTCAGGCAAGAATGCCGCTCGTTTCAAACAACAGCGAACCACCGATTACGCCGATTACGCAGAAGCAGCGATAGTACCAGCTCCGCATTTTCTTCCTTACCGTATCGATTACTGGAGATCGCTCAGAACCTTCTCCACCGACGCGAGATCCGGATCTATCTGGATCCCGCGACGCTGTCCTCTGCCTGACGAAGGCATCGCGTCCAGTGCAGCCGCAGGATCCTTGAGCAGGTGTCCGGTCAACACGGCAACCACGTGCTGTTCGGGTTCGATGGTGCCATCCCGCACCAGACGGCGCACCCCGGCCACGCTCGCGGCGCTGGCGGGCTCGCAGCCCGTTCCGCTCGCGTCGATCACCGCCTTTGCTTCGAGGATCTCCGCGTCGGTTGCCGTTGTGACTACTCCATTCGTTTCTCGTACGGCACGCACGGCGCGTGGGTATGAAGCCGGATCGCCTATCCGAATCGCCGACGCCACCGTTCGCGGCTCGGCTACCCGAACGCGCTCGGCGAATCCCGTCGCGGCGCTTTGCGCGAACGGCGCAGCGCCTTCCGCCTGCACGAGCGCAAGCCGCGGCATCCGCGTTATGAGTCCGAGGGCCCGCGCCTCGCGCAGCGCCTTGCCGAACGCCGCCGCATTACCAAGGTTGCCCGCGGGAAGCACTATCCAGTCGGGAGGCTGCCAGCCGAGCTGGTCGAGCAACTCGAGCACGATGGTCTTCTGTCCTTCGATCCGCCACGGATTCACCGAGTTCGCCAGATAGACGCCGAGCCGCTCGGCCGCTTCGCGGACCAGGCGAAGACAGTCATCAAAGGTGCCGCGAACGAGAAGCGTGCGCGCGCCGTATGCCAGCGTCTGCGCGAGCTTGCCTTCGGCGACGCTTCCGTCCGGAACGAGCACGAGCGCCGGCAACCCGGCAATGGCCGCATAGGCGGCCAGCGAGCTGGATGTGTTCCCGGTAGACGCACACGCTACGGCGGCAGCGCCGGATCGTACCGCGTGCGTCACCGCCACCGTCATCCCCCGGTCCTTGAACGAGCCTGTGGGATTCATCCCCTCGTGCTTCAGCTGCAGTCGCGCCGCGCCTGCCCATATCGAGACCGGCGAACGCTCGATGAGCGGTGTGTTCCCCTCGGGAAACGACACGATGCGCCCGGTAAGGTCCGGCATGACGAGCTCGCGGTACCGCCATACGCCTGACGAGTCTACGCCCGACCTGTCGGTGCGGGCGGCGAACCGGGCTCGAAGGCTGGTGTGCGCATCGGCGGGAAACCGGTGTTCTACCTCGAGGAGCCCGCCGCACGGACAGCTCGTCCGGGAGCCTTCGACGGGCCAGGCGGCGCCGCAGTCATCGCACCGTAGCGCGGATGCGCGCTGCGCATCGTCAGGCGGGCTGGGGAGAGACAACTGAATGATCGGGGCGAGGCGTGAGGTGAGCGGTGCGTGCAGGATGTTACACTCTCTGCCGCGCATCCCCCACCCCGCTCGTCGCCGGCGTCACTCGTCTCTGATGAGTATCGACGGCGGGAATGGGAAAGTTGAGTCAGCGCGCAGAGGGGCGCTGACCGTCCCTGGGCTACCAGCGGAAGAGGTAGCTCCCCTTCACGAAAAAGCCGTCGGACACGCGACGCAGCCGTGAGAACCGGAGCGCGTCCGGTTCCAGCGAAGTACTGCCGTACCCGACGAAGAATACCGTGCCCGGCCGAGGTTGATACGAGACGAGTGCGTCGCCGCGGAACCGGTTGGCCGACGTGGCGACTGCCCGACTGTACAGGCCGGTGGTCACATCGTGTATGAGAATAGGAGCGTTCGTGCGCGAATCATCGCGCAGCGAATCCTGTCGTGATGCGTCGTACTCCCCAACGAGCCGAACAAAAAGAGGGCGGGACACCTGATATTCCATACGGATGCGCGGAATGCGGCGCATGCCTACCGTCGAACCGTCCGTGCGCCGGTCGAACTGCTGGTGCTGATAGCTGCCGTTCACGCGCAGGCGCTCGGTGGGCCTCCAGGCGGCGTTCAACGTCGCGTAGATGATGTCGGCCGAGGAC
>CAZPCC010000385.1:0-2308 GCA_964584905.1 uncultured Gemmatimonadaceae bacterium
CGAAGTGCGAAACGTTAGGAATTGACCCTCGACCCTCGACCCTCGACCCTCGACCCTCTTCCCCCTTCGCACTTAATCCTCCGCCTCCCGACCCCCGACCCCCGACCCTCGACCCCGGCCCCCGACCCCGTTGCCTATCGACCTCGTCACTCCGATCGCCTTCCTGAAAGGTGTCGGGCCGCGGCGTGCGGATATGCTGCGGCGGCTGCGGATCGTGCTCGCGGGAGATCTCCTCTATCACGTACCGCACCGCTACGAAGACGCGACCACTGTCTCGAAAGTGGCATCTCTCGAAGCGGGACAGGATGGAACCGTCATCGGCACGGTTGTATCCACCGGCGTGCTGCCGACGCGCAAGGGGCTGCGCATTTTTCAGGCGGTGATCAAGGACTCGTCAGGCCTGCTCGAGGTGGCGTGGCCGGGGCAGCCGTTTCTCGAGCGCGTCATTCGCAAGGGGGATGTGCTTCTCGCCACCGGTCCGGTGCGGTTCTTTCATGGCCGGCAGTTGGTGCCACGAGAGTTCGTCAACCTCGGTCCGGAGGAGGATCAGCAGGCGAACGGACGAGTTCTGGCCATTTATCCGGCGACCGAAGGAATATCGGTCAAGCAGATTCGGGCGCTCATCGAGTCCAACCTCGATGCCCTGCTGCCGCACGTGACGGAGCACCTCCCAACGGCTGTTGTCGCCGGTGCCGGGGTCCCGCCGTTGCCCGAAGCGCTGCGGATGGTGCACCGCCCGGCAACGCTCGCCGAGGCGATGCGCGGACGTTCCCGGCTCGCGTTCGAAGAGCTGTTTTTCGTGCACCTCCTGCAGCACCGTGCGCGCGAGCTGGCCCGCGAGCGCCGCACGGGGATCGCGTTCGCCAACCGGCGTACCCTGACGTCGCGGCTCAGGAGCGAGCTGCCGTTCGCGCTCACCGGCGCACAGACGCGCGCCATTCGCGAGATCGTCTCCGACATGTGCAGCACCCAGCGCATGCACCGCCTACTACAGGGGGACGTGGGCAGCGGAAAGACGATCGTCGCGTTGTTCGCCGCGCTGCTGGCGATCGAGAACGACTATCAGGTGGCGCTGATGGCACCCACCGAACTGCTCGCCGAGCAACACATGCGTACCACCGAGCGCCTGTTCGCCACGCTGGGCGTCATTCCCCAGCTGGTGACTGGCGGCCGGTCGGCGCGTACCCGCCGCGAAATCGCGTCACGCCTCGAGAGCACCGAGCCGGTGCTTGCCATCGGGACCCATGCGCTGGTGCAGGAGCGTACGCGGTTCGCCAACCTCGGGCTGGCGATAGTCGATGAGCAGCATCGCTTCGGTGTCGAGCAGCGTGCCGCGTTAGGAGCCAAGGGCGAGCGGCCCGACGTGCTGCTGCTCAGCGCGACACCCATTCCGCGCTCGCTGGCACTCACTCTCTACGGCGATCTGGATCTCAGCACGCTGGATGAGCGCCCGCCGGGCCGCCAACCGGTGACCACCCGTCTCCGCCCGGAGCGGGCAAGGTCGCGCGTACTGGAGTTCATCTGCACCGAAATTGCCGCCGGTCGCCAGGCGTATGTCGTCTACCCTGTCATCGAGGAGTCGGAAAAGGTCGACCTGAGAGCTGCGACGACGATGTACGAAACGCTGGCGGCCGGCGCCTTTGCCGGCCGGAGGGTGGCGCTCATGCACGGGCGCATCCCCATCGCTGCGCGCGATGCGACAATGCGCGCCTTCCGCGACGGCGAGATCGATGTCCTGGTGACGACTACCGTGATCGAGGTGGGTATCGACGTGGCCAACGCCACGGTAATGCTGATCGAGCATCCGGAGCGGTTCGGCCTCTCCCAACTGCACCAGCTGCGCGGTCGAGTGGGCCGCGGCGCCGAAGCGTCGTACTGCATCCTGTTAGGCGATGTGAGTCCGGATGCGGCCGAGCGGCTGCACATGTTCGCCGGAACCGAGGACGGATTCGAGATCGCCCGGGCGGACCTTCGGCTCCGCGGAATGGGCGATCTGTTCGGTGAGCGGCAGCACGGGGTGCCGATGTTCCGGTTCGCCGATCCAATGCGGGACGAGGAACTGGCCCTTACCGCCCGCGACGCCGCCAGTGCCGTTCTCGCCGCCGACCCGACTCTGTCGCGTCCCGAGCACGCGCCGCTGCGCCGGATTCTCACCGATCGTTATGCAAGGGCGCTGGAGCTATTCAGGGTCGGGTGAGTTGTCGGGAATCGGAGTCGCGAATAGGGAATCGGGAATCGGGGGCTCGTACGTGGATATTGGAGTCTGGATCCCCCGATTCCCGATTCCCGACTCCCGATTCCCGAAACT
>CAZPCC010000386.1:0-2324 GCA_964584905.1 uncultured Gemmatimonadaceae bacterium
CGGGTGCAGCCCGATCGTAGGCTCATCGAGCACATACAATGTATCCATCAAATGCGATCCGAGCGAATTCGCGAGTGCGATCCGCTGCGCCTCGCCGCCCGAGAGCGTGCGCGCCTGCCGATCGAGCGAGAGGTAGCCCAGGCCGACATCGTCCAGGAATGCGAGCCGCGCGCCCAGCTCGCGGGCGATCGGCTCCGCGACACCGCGCTCCTGCGGCGTCAGCGGCTCGGCCGTGCCGCCACCGATGAGATCGCTCAGCCAGGCGCGCAGCCGCAGGATCGGCAGCCGCGACGCCGTGCCGATGTCCATGCCGCCCGTGCGCACGTGCAGTGCTTCGGCGCGTAGTCGCGAGCCCCGGCAGTCGACGCACTCCAGTGCGCTCTGGTACTGCCGCAGGAACACGCGGATGTACTGCTTGTATCGCTTCTTCTCGCGCGACTTCAGGAATGGAACGACGCCCTGGAAGCCGCGGCGCTTTCCCCTGATGACCTCCTCGCGGAACGCCTTCGGCAGGTCGCTCCACGGCTCCGTCACCGGAACGCCCTTCTCCTTCGCGAACGCGAGCAGCTTCGTGCGATAGCGCTTGTAGCGCGGCTTCTCCCACGGATCGACCGCGCCCTCTTTCAGGGAGCGCGACGGATTGGGCACGATCAGCGCAGCATCGTACTCCAGCGTCGCACCGAAGCCGGTGCACGTCGGACACGAGCCGTACGGGTTGTTGAACGAGAACAGCCGCGGCGTCGGGTCCAGGAACTTCACGTCCGGATGATCGGGACAGTGAAAGCGCTCGGAGAACAGCAGCCGCTCGCCGTCCGGCTGAGTGACGACGATCACTTCGCCGTCGCCCTCGTGGAACGCCGTGCCGATCGAGTCGGCGACGCGCTCGCGCATATCGGCGCGCATGATGAGCCGGTCCGCGACGATCAGCAGCTCGCCCGCGGCAGCAAGGTCGACCGGTGCAGCGAGATCATCGAGATCGAGCAGATCGCCGTTGGCAATCACGCGCAGGAAGCCGAGCGCCCTCAGGTTCTCGAGCACGGTCTCGTGCGTGATGCGCGCACTGCGCGGCAGCGGGAACGTGACGAGCAGCCGCGTGCCATCCGGAAGCCGGAGCACGGCATCCGTCGCAGACTGAACCGTGTCGGGAACGATGTGGCGATCGCATTCGGGACAGTGTGTGCGTCCCGCACGCGCCCAGAGCAGTCGCATGAAGTCGTACGCCTCGGTGGCCGTACCGACGGTCGACCGGCTGGTCCGGGTCGGATTCTTCTGCTCGATGGCTACGGCGGGGCTCAGCCCATCGATCATGTCGACGGACGGCTTCTCCATGCGATCGAGGAACTGCTTCGCATAGGTCGACAGCGACTCGACGTAGCGGCGCTGACCCTCCGCATAGAGCGTATCGAACGCGAGCGACGACTTCCCCGACCCGCTCGGACCCGTCATAACGACGAGAGAGCGCCGAGGAATATCCAGATCGACGCCCTTCAGATTATGCTGCCGCGCATTGCGGATGGAGATGATGCTTTTCACGGTTGGCTATATACCCGGATTGAGGCATTTCGCTCCATGGGGTGGGGAATCCTCGAGAAGGCGGTATGGGAGTGGGATGTAGGATCGGGAATGGGATCGTGAATGGGATCTGGAATGGGATCGGGAATGGGATCGGGCTGGGGTGACTGCGGGACCGCCGGGAACCCCGCCCCACGAGCCCCGTGGAGTCACGCGGGGAGCGTTTGCCGGCTCATATTGCCGTCAACGGGCTCCCGCCCCCGTACGCCGCTTGCGGCTGGGAACGAGTTGACGGCGTGTGGCGCGGGCAATCTTCCACCGACGCCATTCCGGGCCCACATGGGGCAGGGTTCACCGCGCAACCCGCCTGGGAGGACACCGCAGACAATTCCATCCCGGCCCCGGAACGGCAGTCCGCCGTTAGAAATCACCCCGCAAAGCAAATGGCTTCCAGCGCATCGAGTGCGACCGCGACGTCGCGGGGTGTATTGTAGTAATGGGGGGAGATCCGTACGGTATCGACGCCATGTACACCGCTCACGCTCGTGTTGATGGCCTGGTCGCGGAGGGCCTGGACGACCTCGCGGGCGGGGGTGGGGAGCGAGACTGTGACGATCGCGGCGAGGTCTGCGCCGCGGTCGAGGACTTTTGCCCCGGGAATCTTTTCGAGACCCTCGCGGGTGAGACGGGCGAGGTGCGCGGAGTAGGCTCCGGCAGCGGCTACGTCCGCGCCGACGGCATAGCGGGCGGCTGCGCCGAGGCCGAGGACGAGCGCATAGGCGAACTCCCAGTTCTCGAATCGGCGCGCGCCA
>CAZPCC010000387.1:0-3043 GCA_964584905.1 uncultured Gemmatimonadaceae bacterium
GCTGCGGGGTAATGGTAGTTGAAGCGCGCAATGTGCGCATGATTCTGACTCGGGAACTCCGCATTGTGCCTCCTCGTGCACCTCTCGCGTGCGGTGATGGTGGACGCCTCCGGCAAGGCTGTTCACGATCCCGGTGGGTCGTGGAGCACCAGGGAATGACCAATGCCAATGCCGTGTCGTGCGGCTGCGTGGAAAGCTACCGCGTCCTCGCAAACCGGAGATTCCGCACCCGCCCGGCCTCCACGATGAACCCGGTGATGCGCCCCCGCCCGTCACGCTGCACGTCGATCACCGAGCCGCCGCGCGTGAATCCGTCTCTATAGCTCGGCTCGAGTACGCCGACACGCCGGTCATTGATGTACAGCACCAGCTGCTCCTTCTCGACCTTCCAGACGTGCGTCGCCTCCACTTCATCGCTTCGGTAGCTGCCCACATACTCCGCGAGCTGCGCCGGTGTGAGCGCCACAGTGTCGGCGCGCGTGAAGGTCACCTCATTCCCAGCCGTGCGGACGATCATCAGCGACGGAGGAGCGCCGCCCTCGAAGCGTGTTTCCGCGCCTGACGCTGACCGGAAACGGCCACCCCCAAGGGGCTCCATGCGGGTGCGTCCCGCCCCGCCACCGATCGAGAACAGGGTGTCACCGATCGCACGCGTGCGACGCACTTCGCCGCGCTCCACGTTGCGCCAGACGGCCGTGTACGGTAGCAGGTTGCTGGCAACCGCGTCGGACACAGCCGCTCCCTGCAGCGTCGCAATCCACAGCGCCGAACTGTCCGGCTGCATCCGGTCGGCGAGATAGATCCCCGCCACCTTGCGCGCGAGCGAATCCGGGCCCGATGTGGTGAGGTTGCAGAACGTTGCCACGGCGAAGCGTTGGTCGGGGAAGCGCAGGAAGTGCCCGCGGTACCCGGCCCAGCTACCGCCGTGACCGATGACGCGCAGCCCGCGCAGCGTTCCGACACTGAGCCCGATGGCGTACGCCTGCGTCGCTCCCGACTTCGCCGGCGAGCCGTCGTTCAGCGTCGTCGCCGTCGTCATCTGCTCGACGATGTCGCGCCCGCCCACGGTGGCCGACTCGTAGTTGTTCAGCCAGCGCAGGAAGTCCTCGACCGTCGTGTGCACGCCCCCGGCGCCCATGATCGAGCCGTCGTACGGCGACCGGGCCACCCGGAATCCTCGCGCTGCTCCTGACTGTGGGCGATATCCCGTCGCGAGATGCGGGATCACCAGCGCGTTGTCGTCGAGGAAGCGGGTGTCGTGCATGCCGAGTGGCGTGAAGATCCGCTCATCGGCGAACTGCGCCAGCGTCTTCCCCGTGAGTCGGTAGACCGCCTGCGCCGCGAGGATCCACCCGGAGTTGGTGTAGAGGTACCGCGCGCCGGGCTCGTAGTTCGGCTCCGCCGACCGCGTGATGACGCGAAGGGCGTCGATCGTGTCTCCGCGGAAACTCCGCCCCGTCTGCCCCATCATCGTGTACAAGTCGCGTAGTCCACTCGTCTGGCTCAGCGCTCGGCGCCACGTGATCCGGTCCGCATAGGCCGGCATCTCCGGGATGAGTTTCCGGATCGGGTCGTCGAGCGAGAGCTTGCCTTCCTTCTCGAGGATGAGCATGGCCATCGCGGTGAACTGCTTCGAGATGGACCCGACGTCGAGCACGGACCGCGGCGAGAGCGCCACGCCATGCTCGAGGCTCGCCATCCCATAGCCTCGCGCGTACTTGATCTTTCCGTCCTGGTACACGCCGAGCGCGCAGCCCGGCGAGTCGGTGCGGTCGAAGCGCTGGAACACGCTGTCGGTGCGCAGCGCCAGGGAATCGCGCTCGCCGACGATGTACTGGGCGCTCGCGGTGAGTGGGGTGACGCTGAGAGAGGTGACGAGCGTGGCAACGAGTAGCGCGGGACGATGGCGCATGACGAGACTCCGGTGCAGTGGCGAATGGGCGCAGCCGAAGTTGCAATGCGGGTCGCGGAGGCGCCAGCCTCATCCGCGGGACTCGAGTTGCAGCGCACGGTCGACGAAGATCTCCACCCGTAGGGGAGAATCCGATACGCGATGAACGATGATCAACGAGGCCCTCGAACGCATTCCGCTCGAGGGCCTCGCCGTTCTTCTCACACCCGCCGGAGTAGAGAGCCTACTGCACCTTCCTCCCCACCACCGTCCCATTCACCATCTGATCCCCCTCCGCAGTCTTGTACGTCGCGACCATGTTGCCGTTCAGCGACGAACCATCCGCCCCGTGCACGGCCACTGTCCGCACCGTCACCATCGTCCCGGCGCGCAACACGCTCTCATACTCCGCCGACTGCGAGACCACGGTGTCGCCTGACATCGAGACCGTGAGCGGGATGTTCGGCCGCCCCTCCAGCGACAGTGTCGAACCGGCGCCATCGGCCGTGATCATCATGGTCGATTGCACCGTGTCCGTACCGATGTACGTCGTCAGCGCATAATTGCCCGCGACCTCGGCGAGGGTCCGCGCCTGAGCGGCGGCGTCGTCGGCGGCCTGGTCAGCGGCCGGCGCCTCATCGCTTTGACCGCAGGCGGTGAGCAGGGCGAAGGAAAGAACGAGAGCTGCAGAACGCATGTGGACTCCTGGAGAGCAAAAGGGTGGGGAACGACGGCTAGATGCTAGCGCCACTCGCGCCCCACCGCAATCACACCCTCTCCAGCTGTTCCTTACATCGTATGTCCGCTCAAAACTCAGCTCTGCCGACCGGCAAGCCCGGCGACGACTCGTTCAGCCGGATAGCGATCGTCCCATCCCTGTCGCGAACGAAACGCAGTCGGACCTTCTTTCCGGGCTTCTCAGCAGCATATCCCGCGTTTGCTAGCCGACGAAGATTGAGCTTGAAGGTGCCGACGTGAACGGTTCGGCCAGCTTGCTTCGAGCGCCAGTAAAGCGAAATAAAGCAAGGCACTTCATTCGCATCGAGAAGCGCGTGATGATGTCCGGCATCATCTTCATTGCCGGTCCACTCATGAGCACCTGGACCGGCGGTGGCTACGCGGGTGACGAGCGCCGCGTGGGCGGGATCGGGA
>CAZPCC010000388.1:0-3332 GCA_964584905.1 uncultured Gemmatimonadaceae bacterium
CGCGATGATTCCCCACCATTCGATTGCGATTCTGACCAGCGAGCGGGCGCGCATCGCCGATCCGCGGGTGCGGAAGCTGGCGGACGAGATCATCGAGGCCCAGCGACGCGAGATCGAGGAAATGAAGCGCCTGATCCGCGATTTGGAGCGGCGCTGACTGCGGCGTGAGGCGGCTGTCGACTTCGCGAGCGATGCGCCTGAAGACACTTTGATACAGACCCAGTCTTTTCGCTTCGCGTATCCCGGGGCGGTTCGAGCCGCCGTGCGCGACCTCACCTTCGCGGTCGAGCAGGGCGAGATATTCGGGTTCCTCGGGCCCAGCGGGGCAGGCAAGAGCACGACGCAGAACATCTTCATTCGTCTGCTCGACGGATACGAAGGCTCGGTCACGGTCCTCGGGCGGGACCTGCGTTCCTGGGACAGGAGCTACTACCGGAAGATCGGCGTCGCATTCGAGTCCCCGAACCACTACCTGAAGCTCACCGCACGAGAGAACCTGCGCCTGTTCGCGGGACTCCATGCCGGCCGCACCGAAGATCCCGATACGCTCCTCCAACGCGTGGGGCTGCTGGAGGACGGCGACAAGCGCGTCGGCGAGTTCTCGAAAGGCATGCGGGGCCGGCTGACGCTTGCCCGCGCGCTCCTCCACCGACCAGAGCTGTTGTTCCTGGACGAGCCGACGGCGGGGCTCGACCCGGTCACGGCCCGGCTGATTCGACACGTCATTCGCGACGCGAGGGACGCGGGCGCGACCATCTTCCTGACTACGCACGACATGGTGACCGCGGACGAACTGTGCGATCGCGTCGCCTTCCTGGTGGATGGCCGGATCGCGACCCTGGATGCTCCGCGAGCCCTGCGGCTGGCACACGGCCGGCGCGTCGTGCGGATCGAGACGATGCGTGATGGGTCGACCACCAGGCATGAGTTTGCCCTCGACGAACTCGCGGACAACCCCGAGTTCATCGCGCTTGTTCGCGCCGGTGGCATCGAGACGATTCACACGCTCGAGACCACGCTCGAGGATGTGTTCATCCAGGTGACGGGGAGGGCGCTCGCATGACCGCGTTCGTCACCGCGCTCCGCTGGGACATCGTCGTGCAGGCCAGGAACGGGTTCTATTGGGCCACCGCCTTCCTCGTTCTCGTTGTGGGGGGGCTTCTCCTCGCCGTTCCGGAGACCGCGCGCGCGAACGCGGCGGTCTGGGTGCCCGTCGTCGTCGCAGTGAATCTGCAGATCACGACGTTCTTCTTCGTGGCCGGCCTGATGCTGCTGGAGCGAGACGAGGGCACGCTCGCCGCGCTTGCGGTCTCGCCCTTCTCGCCGGGCGGCTACCTCGCGGCGCGGATGACTTCCCTGACCATGCTGGCCGCGGTGGAGACGGTCGCGGTCGTGTGGATTGCGTTCGACACGAGCGGCGCATGGCTCCTGATGATGGCGGGGACGGCGGCGCTCGGAGCCATCTACACAGGGTTTGGCGCAGCAGTGGCCGCACGATACGCCTCGGTGAACGCTCTTCTGCTGCCGGCATCCATGGTCGTGACGCTGCTGCTCCTGCCACTGCTTCCGCACGTCGGGCTCGGGCCGCGCTGGCCCTTCCTGCTGCACCCGATCGAGCCGGCTCTCACGTTGATTCGAGCCGGCTACGGCGTGGCTGGTGACGCCGATCTCGCGTTTGGCGTCGCCGGCTCGGTGGTCTGGAGCGCCATCGCATTCCTCTGGGGAACAAGGCGCGTGGGCCGCCTGATGTGCGACACCCGTGCCGGAGGCGGGCGATGACAGCGGCCGCGGTGAGGGCGCTCATGCAAGCAGACTCGCGGTTGCTGTGGCGCGATCCGCTCCTCGGCTGGGTCCTGCTGCTGCCCTTTGGAGTGGCACTGCTGTTGCGCGTCCTGGTCCCGAGCGCGGGCGACGCGCTCCTTGCTGCGAACGGCTTCGACCTCGCGCCGTACCACCCCCTCATCATGGGCGGCTACCTGATGACCGCGCCGGGCATCGTCGGCATGGTGATCGGCTTTCTCCTCCTGGACGAGCGGGATGCCCGGACGCTCATGGCCCTGCGTGTCACGCCGCTTTCCATGCGGCGGTACCTCGCGTACCGCATCGCGTTGCCGCTGACGTTCGGGACTCTGGCGACGCTTGCCGGCTATCCGCTTGTCGGGATCACCCCGCTCCCGTTCGCGTCGTTGGTGCCCATCGCCGTCGTGGCCGGATTGTGGGCCCCACTGCTCGCGCTCGTGCTCGCGACAGCCGCACCGAACAAGGTCGCGGGGTTCGCGGTGATGAAAGTGCTGAATTCGGTCAGCCTCCTGCCGATCGCGTCCTTTTTCCTGCCCCTGCCAATCCAGTTCGCCGCCGGGGTCCTTCCGGCCTACTGGCCCATGCGCGCGCTCTGGTCGGCAGCGGCAGGGGACGGCTTCGGCCTGCACCTTGCGATTGGGACGGTAGTCGGCGCGCTCGCGATCGGCGTTGCCGCGGCGCTCTTTGAGCGCCGGCTGCTCCGGCGTGGGTGATGGTGCACGGAGAAGTGTGTGCGCGTGCTATCGTTAATCGACGATTGACGATGCCGACCACGACACCGAAGCAGAAACGTTCAGCTCCTCCTGACCCCGCGGCCTGCTGCCCCCCTGAGAGTCCTCCAGCGCTCGACTGGCTGGGCGCGCACATGGAAGACCGAGCCGCTGACGAAGAGCTCGCGGCCTTCGCGAAAGCGCTCGGCCACCCGGTCCGGGTGCGGATCCTGCGGATGCTCGCGCGCAAGGACGCGCGGATGTGCAGCCACATCGTCGACGAACTGCCGCTCGCGCAGTCGACGGTGTCGGAGCACCTGCGCATCCTCCGCACCGCCGGCCTCGTGCAGGTCAACGACACGGGGCCGCGCGCTGGCTACTGCATCGTCCCGTCCGCCTTGAAGCGGCTCAAGGCGCTGCTGGGAGCGATGTGATGGCGACGACGCCGAAGCGACTGAACCTGTTCGAACGATACCTGAGTCTGTGGGTGGGACTGTGCATGGTTGCCGGCGTGGCCCTCGGCCTGCTGGCGCCGGCGTTGATGGACGCTCTGCGTGGCCTCGAGTTCGGCGACGGCAGTCAGATCAACATCCCGATTGCCATCCTCATCTGGCTGATGATCACCCCGATGATGATGAAGGTCGATTTCGGCGCGATCCGCAACGTGGGTCGCCGGCCGCGCGGCCTGTTCGTCACGCTGTTCGTGAACTGGCTGGTCAAGCCGTTCTCGATGGCGCTCATCGCGTGGGTCTTCTTCCGCGTCCTGTTCAGCCCGTGGATCTCGACGGCGGATGCCGACCAGTACATCGCCGGCTGCATCAT
>CAZPCC010000389.1:0-3877 GCA_964584905.1 uncultured Gemmatimonadaceae bacterium
CAAATCCCGCTGGGGACGCCCTGTTTCCGTCGCGATGTCGCAGCGTTCGAGCGGAGGCGACCGACGCGTGGACGATTGGTGTGGACGATTCCTCCCCCAAAATCGCGTGCGGAAGGGTCGGGAACGGGTCGCCGAAGCCAGCTCGCACGTTCTCCGCTTCGACGATGTAGCCCTGCGTCGTGCTGAACTCCTTGTGACCCATGCGGCGCTGGATCTTGAGCGGTTCATCACCACGGACCGCACACCACGTCGCGTGCGTGCCGCGCAGGTCGTGCCAGGTGAGCCGCTTGTGCGTCTCGCTCACCTCGAACAGCTCGGCGCGCATCACGACCGCGCGCTGCAGGTGACGGCGCAGGCTGCTCGCTAGCTCGCTCTCGACCGGCAGACCTGCGGCGATCAGCTCCCTCGGAGCGTCGCTCTTGAGCGACTCGAGCAGCGGCGCCAGCGCCGGCTCGATGGGCACGCGACGATTGAGCATGCCCTTGGTCGCCTTCACGCACTTGGCCTTGGCGTTCCACGCGGAGTGCACGTGGATGCTGGCGTGCTCGAGATCGACGTCGGCCCAACGCAGCACCCGCAACTCGCCGGCGCGCACGCCGGTGTAGATGGAGATCGCGATCCAGCGTCGCCACGACAGCGGCACGGCGTCGCACGCGAGCAGCCGCGCCACCTCGCTCGGGTAGAGGTAGACCTTGATCTTCTTCGCGCCGCGGTCAGGCCCTTCGACGGCGCTCGCGGGGTTGTCGGTGCGACAGCGCAGCGCGTCGACCTTCGACCGGCAAGCGTCGCGACACATGCTCGTAACGGTCGCCCAGATGTTCTGGGCGTTCTTCCACGCCATGCGTCCGTCGCGCACGCTGTCGTCCAGATGCGCGACCATCATGCGCAGCTCGGCGGGTGACCATGAAGCGATGTGCGTGGCGCCGAGCACGGGAGCGATGTGGTTGCGCCAGTGCGCACCTGCCGCTGGCCCGCGCCCGCGGGCTCGCCGGTCCTCAAGCCACGCCTTCACCCACGTGGCCATCGCCCGCGGGACGTTGCTCGGCGTGTCGTCGGCCATCTCGCTGGGCTCGGGCTTCGGCTCGAGCCCCTTGGCGCGCAGATAGTCCGCGCGCGTGTAGCCTTCGGCGGTCCACTTCTCGGTCCAGTAGGCGGCGCACTCCTTCGCTTTCGCCTTGCTGGTGCCCGGCGGCAGCGGATTGAGGCGGGCGCGGAAGCCGTCCGCCAGCACCGCGATCGGCCGCAGCCGCCCGTCCTTCATCGTCTCGACCGTGCCGGTGCGTGGCCGGCCGCCCTTGCGTCGCTCCGTCATGGCTCGCTCCCTTCGCTCGGATCATGTCGCCCGCTCGCGGTGAGCGGCCACGTGTCGCGATCCGCCCGGGCGGACGCCACGGCGACTCTGTAGACGCCCCTGCGGGCGATGGATACGGTTCTGTTGCTCATGGGAGGTACTGCTCCTGTGGGTCACGAGGGCGGCCGTTGGCGCGGCGCGCCCTCACTTGCATGCGCTCCGCCGCAACTGCGACGGCGTGCCTTCGGTCCCGGCGCGGATCTCGATCGCGTCGGTGTCGATGATGCCGACCACGATGTCGTGGCCGGTGAACTTGATGACGAATCCGCTGGTCGTCACCTCCAGCGGAAACTCGCCGCCGCGATGTTTGCCAAGAAGGATGGTTGCCTTGGCGCGAACGAAGTCCAGCTCCCATCCGCCGGGCGAGCCGTCCGTGCAATAGGTGCCAGAGATGGGCGACGGCCCAGCGAACGGCTTCCCTTCCGTGGCGATCCCCGTGTACGCCCAGTATCCCGCTCCGACCACCACGAGCAGGACGACCAGCCCGACAAGGCTCCGAAGGTTGGCACGCAAGCTCGTGTCGATGGGACCCTGCTTCGGTGGTGGCGGTGCCGCGGGGGCCGTCGGGCCCGCCACGGTCCCAAGTAGGACCCAATCATCAGTGCCCGCCCGATTCACGCGGGTCGCTGCGGACAGCTCACCGGCTGCGAATCGCCGCGCGATGTCGCTCGACGTGAACGGTCCCTGCGGCTGCTTGCCCGGGCCGAGCACATACCAGTGATCGTCACTCACTGCCGTCGTCCCCTCTTTGTCGCGCGTTTCGGGGCCGGCCGGCCGAACTGCCTCGCATGCTCCCTACGGATCAGCTGTCGGACGTACGTGCTCATCGTGAGCCCGCTCACCTCCGACAGCTGCCGCAGCATCTCCACCTCGGAAGGCTGGATCCGCACGTTCAGCCGTTCCGTCGCCTGCTCGGTCGCCATGTGAGTACAAAGTTAGCACGCGCGGGCAGACGCGCCAAGCGTATCGTCGGCTTGCCCGTCAGTCCGATGGACCGGGTGGATACTCGAGCACGCCAGTAAGGTCGCAGAGCATCCGGCCCGCCGCTTCTGTCCCTAACTTGTCCCGATCACGGTGAAGCCGAAACAGGTCGCAAGTGGACACGACCAGACCCGGGCACTGAGCAAATACCTCGACGTCCTCGGTCGCGCCGGGCAGCGGCCTTCCACGGAGCGACGGTGGCAGTTCGAGTCTCTGGTTCACGATGTAGAAACGCTTGGCCGGGAACCGGCCGACCTCCTGATGGTACATCTGTGCGAACCGATCAAGCCTCCCAAGGTCGGCGGTCTTCCCTCCGCTGCTGCCGTAGCCGCGAACTTCGACAATCGCCTCCCAATTGGCGGCCTGCAACCTGTGCCGCAGTCGCAAGTCTTCGCGCTTTAGCTGGTTGGGCTTCAGTTCTTCGTCGATTTGCTTCACGTCGAACCCCAGATCGCGCAGCGCGTCCGCAACAGCACTGACCAAGACATCGTCTTGCGCCGTGAGCAGGCGCTTCACGCCCTGCTGAGCTGCGTCGTGAGCTTCGTTCAGCGCAGCCTCAAGGCGATTAGCCTCGACAGCACGCTCAGCCAGGATCGCTTCCGTGGTCTCTCGATGAGATTCGAGCGCGCTGTGCGCGGACGCTTCGTCGCTCGTGAACCAGTCGGCGTCACGATCCCAATCGGTGATGCCAGGAAAGCTCTCCGGCCACTCCTCACTCCACCGATGCACTATCGCGCGAATCCAATCCAACCGGGGCTCGCAGCCCGGAAGCCACGCGAAGCATCGGTGTGGGGGAGGGCTCGACTTCACGTAGCAGATCGCGCCGACGGGGTTCCTGCTGACTAGGATGGCCGCGTCGGAAATCATGGCCCTTGTGATGCCCTCTTGTTCGGCGCCAAAAAACTTCACCTGGTTAAAGTGAATGGTTGTTGGAAAACGACCTTCTGCTACGTAGGACTCCGCGTCCCGCTGCAAACCGCGTAGACATGGGTGAATGGCTGGCCGTTGGTACTCCTCGCCCTTCCGCCGAACGAGTCCGGCCGCGACCGATTTGTCCGCCGTGCTTGGGAGGTCCATGGGATTGAATCCGGTGGGTAGGTTCACCGGGCTGTGAGAGCTGAAGGAAATCGTATGCGCGCGACGAATCAGGCCATCAACGTCGTCAACCTTTCGACCCGCCACGATCAAGTCGAGTTCCTCAAACGTGGGCACCCGGTCGCCAATCTCGTGGGACGAGTTCGCCTGCCAAACCGTCGGAAACGCCTGCTGGTACTCGTCAACCCGGCCAGTTGCCCAGGCGCCGAGAAGCAGCAGGCGCGGTCGCGCGCGCCCTCCACACTCGCTCCCCGACCCGGCTTGGCTAGCGTTCATCACGCTGCCATACCTGCTGCAACCGGCGTGTCAAGGTGTGGCTCCGCGGCTGCTTCCACGTGACCGGCACGCGCGCGAACCGTTCGAGTCGCTGCACGCCGCGGCGCAGCTCGACGTACCCGAGCGGCGGCGCTGGATCCGGATCGCCATGCGCGTGCACGAAGTCGAGATCGA
>CAZPCC010000390.1:0-7689 GCA_964584905.1 uncultured Gemmatimonadaceae bacterium
GCTGTTCAATGTGCGCGGAGCGTTCGGCCGCGATGATTCAGAAAAGGTGATCGATTACTGGCGTTCGACCGGGATGGGCATCGCTGCCGCCGAGCGGACATGAAGTATACGGCGCCCATCAGGCACAGTCCCGCCCACAGGAAGTCCAGTTTGAGCGGCTGCTTCATGTGCAACACGGCGAAAGGCACGAACACGGTCAGCGTGATGGCTTCCTGCAGAATCTTGAGCTGGCCCAGCGAAAGCACGGTGTAGCCGATCCGGTTGGCTGGGACCTGAAGCAAGTACTCGAACAACGCCGATTCCTACGGACACCTTTTCCGCCGCGCAGATCTGCTCATACGCGTTCGAGGCTCGAAGGGTTGCCTTCGGTACGCCGGCGTGACCGGCGCCTCCTAAGACTGATCCGCCGCGGTTGCGCCGACTTGCCCTCCCACACACCTTCCCGGCTGGCCCGACAACCCTTAACAACTTCCCACACACCTCGAATACATGCCTCGCTACTTCGTCAGCCGCTTGCTGGCGCTGACGCTCCTCGTTCTGTCGCTGGCACCGCCAGTGTCCACTCAGCCCGCGGCGCGGGATGAGATCCGCGATGATCGCGCGTTCTCGTTTTACGACCGGGGCCCGTACCGGCCTAACGTACCGCGGCCGGAGACCATACTCGGGTACGACGTTGGCGCGATGAACACCCAGTATTCCGCGCAGGAGCGAACGTTGCTCGCAATAGCCGACGCCGCGCCTGACCGCGTGCGGGTGCACGAGATCGGCAGCAGCTACGAGCGCCGGACGATGCGGCTGTTCTTCATTTCGGCGCCGGAAAACATCGCGCGGCTCGAGGAGATCCGTGCCGACCTCGACAGGATCGCCGATCCACGATCGGTGCCCGCGGCCGAGCTCACCGCGATCGTGGACCGCGTGCCGATCGTCGTATGGATCAACGAGTCGGTACACGGCAACGAGTCGCCGGGATTCGAGACCGCAATGCAGACGCTGTATCAACTCGCCGCCAGCGAGGAGCCGGCAACCGTCGACGCGCTGCGCAACACACTGGTGATCCTCAACCCTTCGTCCAATCCGGACGGCCATGAGCGGTTCACGGTGTGGTACAACTCGGTGAATGTGGCGCACCCTAACCCAGGAGCGATGGAGCACCGGGAGCCGTGGAGCATACAGGGGCGTTTCAACCATTACCGGTTCGACCTCAATCGCGACGTGATGACCACCACGCAGCGTGAGGCACAGACGCTGGTGCGCGCGATGCTTGCGTGGCACCCAATGGTCGCGATAGACCAGCATGGCCAGACGCCGAACTACTACTTTCCACCTGCCGCGCGTCCGGTGAACGAGAACCTCGGCCCCGACCCGACCAAGTGGCTGACGACCTTCGGCCGCGGCAATGCCGATGCCTTCGACCGGTATGGGTGGATGTACTACGTGCGGGACGAGTTCGATCTGTATGGTCCCTTCTACTGGGATACCTGGCCCGGTTTGACAGGCGCCACCGGCATGACTTACGAGACCGATGGCGGCGGTTGGAAGGGAATCCGCTGGCGTCGCGACGATGGAACGATACTCACCTTTCGCGATGGCATCGCGAAGCATTACGTCAGCGCGCTCGCCACCATCCAGACCGCCGCGCACAACCGGGCGGAGCGGGTGCGAGACTACCTGTCGTTCCGGCAGAGCGCGGTGTCGGAAGGACGCACCGGGCGCATGAAGCGGGTGGTGATAGTGCCCGGAAGTGATCCGGGACGCGCCGCCGAACTGGTCTCCACGCTCGTCAGGTCGGGAATCGAAGTGCGACGCGCGAGCGCCGGGTTCTCCAGCAGCCGTGCACACGCCTACTCCGACGACGCGGCCGGACCGCGACGGTTCGAGACCGGTGCGTACGTGGTGGATCTCGCGCAGCCGCAGGGCCGCATGGCCAAGGCATTCCTTGAACCGGTGACCCGCCTCGACACGGTGTTCGCACAGGAGCAGCTGGATCGCTACCGTCGCAACCTGCTACGGGCATCCGCAGCCGAGGGGTACGAATTCTACGACGTGACGGCGTGGTCGCTGCCTGTCACCTTTGGGGTCGAGGCGTACTGGACGGAAGATGCAGCCTCCGTTGCCGGCGATCTCCTGGCGTTGCCGAGTGAGGAGCCCGCGCTGCCGCAGGCGCAGCGTCAGGCGGGGCGGGTGGGCGGGCAGATGCTGGCAGTGGAGGTCTCCGGTGGAGTAATCCGCGGAGCACCGGCGCGCTCGGCCTATCTTTTCACCTCGGAGCGGAACGGTGCGCCACGGCTCGCCTATCACCTCCTTAACGCGGGCGTGCGCCTGTCGATTGCCAGCCGCCCCATAGAAGCGGGAGGCCAGCGCTGGCCGCGCGGGACGTACATCGCGCTCGTCACTCGCAACGACTCGACTCTTCACACTCGAATCGACTCCCTCGCGCGGGAGAGCGGCGTCGAAGTGACGGGAGTCGGCTCGGCGTTCACCGACGAAGGCCAGTTCGGCATCGGGTCGGGAGTGGTCGGAACCCTCGAGCGACCGCGCGTCGGGATCCTCGGGGATGAGGGCGTGAGCCAGACGTCGTACGGTGCGCTGTGGTGGACATTCGAGCGCCGCTACGGAATCGATTTCCTTCCACTCACGATCGGCTACCTGATGGGGGGCGACCTGTCTGAAGTCAACGTGATCATCATGCCTGATGCTTCACCGGGAGCGCTCAACGCCCGGCTGGGCAAGAGTGGCACCGACCGTCTGCGCGAGTGGGTGCGGGGTGGGGGCACGCTGGTCACCATGGCAGGAGCTTCCGCCTGGGCAGCTGGCACCGATGTAAACCTGACGACTGCCCGAGCGGTCGGCGCCAGTGATGCGAAGGATTCGGCCGGAGCGGTCGGCGCGGCCGCGGACACTGCCTCTCGCCAGGCGGGAGCAGAAATGCTGGTGGCGACCCGCTCGCCCTCGGCGAGCAACACCGCACCCGTCTACCTCCCGGGCTCCCACTTCGACGTGGCACTGGATCGCACGCACTGGCTCACGTTCGGCTTCGAGCAGCCGCGTATCACCGTGCTCCTGGGCGGCAATGACTTTTTCGGGCTGTCGAAGGAGGGCACGAACGTTGGCGTCTTTCCTGAAAGTGGCGCCTTGCACCGTTCAGGCTGGATCTGGCCCGACAACACCGAGCGCCTATTACGCGGGACTGCCTATCTCATTCACGAGTCGCTCGGCGATGGTCACGTGGTGATGTTTGCCAATGAGCCCATGTTCCGGGGCTGGTGGCGGGCACTCGACCGGCTCGTAATGAACGCCGTCATTGTAGGGCCGGCGTCGTAGTCGGGAATCGGGAATAGGGAATCGGGAATCGGGAATGGGAAAGGGAAATGGGAAACGGGAAACGTGCTGGTTACCTCGTAACTGCAGGCTCGACCGATTCCCGATTCCCGTTTCCCGATTCCCTATTCAAATCACCCCGCCCATTCTCCAGACCTGAACGCGCGGAGCGGGGGCCGGCATCAACTCCGGGGTGTTGCTGCGCAGGCGAATCACGCTAGGCGGGCTCATTGGCGGCATGGGAGCCATTGGCGTGACACCCCACCCTTCGCCGCCCTGATAGAAGAAGGTGCCTCTGCTCGACTCTTCGTAAACCTCGGATGCCTTGCCGGTCGTCACGCTAACGGTTCGCGTCTGGCCACCGGAGTAGACCTGCAACTCGACCCGGTCACCCGCGGCGAGATCGCGTAGCACCCGGCTGAAACGGTTCACCTTGGCGTTCCCGGCCATCGGCTCTTCGGAATCCTCCCGCGACACACGAAGACTCGTGCCATTGACCGACTGGATCCGGTCACCCTCGACCAGCCCGGCCCGCTCCGCGGGACCGTCACTCGCGACGCGCACGATCATCGGACCTAACGTGTCGCGAACGCTTCCAGTCGTCTGGAGGGTGAGGCCTACGACGGCTCGCGCGTCGCTGTCCTCTTGCGTAACACGCTGCTGTCCGGGGAGATCCTCACGCGCGATGGTTGGAACGCGGATCGTCTGAAACCGTCCTTCCTTCCAGACACTGAGCTCTACTGCGTCGCCCGCGTTCACCTTCTCCATCTCGCGCACGAGACGGCGCGTGGTCATGCCGTGCATGTCGCGCTCGCCTGCATCTGCGGCTGCCAGCCTGAGATTCACGCCATTGACGGCGGCAATACGATTTCCTTCCTCGATCCCCGCCTTATCGGCCGGCCCCCCCGCACTCACGCTGGTCACCAGCAAGCCGAGCGTATCGCGCTCACCGCTCGATGATGTGTTGACACCGATCACTGCTCCCTCGGGATTGCCGGCCATCTGGACGCGCGCCTGCGCCAGTACCTCGGTGGCGCGGCGGCGGCTCTCCGCTATCTCTGAGCGCGCCTCAGCCCTCTGTCCCTCTACTACCGACGCCAGCACCACGATTGAAAATGCTCCAGCTGCCCACTGCGTTGCACGCATACTGAACTCTCTCGTTGGGGTCCACCACTTCTGACCCGATCGACGCTCAGGGGGTTGCCTTATTCGAACTCGGTAGCGTCTTCGGGCACGATACAGACTTTTCCAGCCCCCGCGGCCAACAAGTCTCGCGTCCCACCCCGTAACGCGCCCATATTGGACGAATGACCACCGTCGCTTCCCCGCCCCCGCCCGATCTCGAATCGTTCCGCGAGCACTGGCAGGATGAGGCGGACGCCGCGTTCCTGTACCGCGCGCTGGCCACCGTCGAGCCCGACGCCCACAAGAGGGACATCTACCTGCGCCTGGCCGATGTGGAAGACCGGCACGTCGCGATATGGGGGGAGCTACTCACCGAGCACGGCCGCGCGCCGGGCAAGTTCTCGCCCTCCGGACGCGCCCGGTTGATGGCGTGGTTAGGCCGGCTGTTCGGGACGCGGCTGCTCCTGCCGATGTTGCTGGCCGAGGAGGGGCGCGAGGTAAAGGCGTACCTCTCGATGCACAAGACGACTCCGCGAGGAGCGCCTGGCAAGGGCGAGGCACTGTTGCTGGCGCGGGAATCCAAGGAGCATGCCGGCCACCTTGCTTCCATCCAGGGCAAGGCAGGCGCGGGAGAGCCCTGGCACCGCACTGAGACCGGCGGGATCCTCCGGAACGTCATCTACGGCTTCAACGACGGCCTGACGGCGAACTTTGGATTGGTAGCCGGCATGATCGGCGCGACGATCGCCGACCAGCGTCACCTGATCATCGTTGCCGGCGTGGCGGGAACCATCGCGGACGCGCTGTCGATGGGTGCCAGCGGATACCTCGCCGCGAAGAGCGAGCGCGAGGTGTACGAGCACGAGATCGCGATGGAGCGGCAGGAAGTGGAATTGATGCCGGAGCTGGAACGTGACGAGCTGGCGCTCATCTACGAAGCGAAGGGAATGGACGGCGAAGCGGCTTATGCGCTGGCGACCGAGGTGATGGCCGACCCCGCGCGCATGCTCGATGAGCAGGTGCAGGAGGAGCTCGGCATCCAGGACGCTACATCGTCTCCGATGCGCGAAGGGTGGATCACCGGTACCGCCACCGCGTTAGGTGCGATCATTCCAGTCGCACCGTTCCTGTTCGCCGACGGGCAGACAGCCATCATCATCTCGTTCGTAGTCAGCATGCTGTCCCACTTCGTGGTCGGCGCCGCGCGGTCGGTGTTCACCGGCCGCTCGGTGATTCGCTCCGGCATGGACATGTTCCTCGTCGGCCTCGGCGTCGCGGCGGTCGGGTATCTGGTCGGGGAGTGGGTTGGGGGAATGTTGTAGTCGGGAATCGGGAATCGGGAATCGAACGTAAGGAAAGGGGAAATGGTACCGATTCCCGATTCCCGATTCCCGCCTACCTAGCTACACCACGACATTCACCAGCCGTCCCGGTACGTAGATGATCTTCTTCGGCGTGCCGGTGACGAACTTCGAAACCTGGGCATCGGCAAGTGCAGCCTGCTCGGCGTCCGCCTGGCTCGAACCGGCGGGGAGGTGAAGGCGAGCGCGAAGCTTGCCGTTCACCTGAACGGCGATCTCGATCATCTCCTCGGCAGCCAGCGCGGCATCGGCTACCGGCCATCCGCTGTCGAGCACGCGCTGCTGCGTCACGCCTGACGTGCCCTCGTGCATGCGCTCCCACAGTTCTTCGGCCATGTGCGGGGCGTAGGGAGCAACCAACTGCACCAGCGGTTCGACTTCATCGCGATGAGCCGTACGCTCGCCGGCACGCAGTGTGTTCATGTACTCCATCATCGCCGCGATGGCTGTGTTGTATCCCAGCGCAGCGGTGTCTTCGGTGACCTTGCGAATGGTCTGATGGAGCTTGCGCATTACCGCTTCATCAGGCTCGCCGTCGGGGGTCGCATCGAGCGCGGTGCGCCACAGGCGTTCCAGAAATCGCCGGACTCCGGAGATGCCACTGTCACGGAAGTCGCCGCCCTCCTCGTAGGGGCCGAGAAACATGAGATAGCTGCGGAAGGTATCCGCACCCCATTGCTCGATGTACTCGTCAGGATTGACGACGTTGCCCTTGGTCTTGGACATCTTGGCGCCGTCGCGGATTATCATCCCGTGAGCGGTGAACTTCCTGAACGGCTCCTCGAACGGCAGCAATCCGGCATCGTGCAGCGCCATCGTCACGAATCTCGTGTACATCAGGTGCAACACCGCATGCTCGTTGCCGCCAATGTACCAATCGACCGGCAGCCACCGCTTCGTCAGCTCCGCGTCGAACGCAACTTCATCGCGATCGGTGCTCGGGTAGCGCAGGAAGTACCAGGCGCTGTCGAGAAAGGTGTCGGATACGTCCGTCTCGCGCCGCGCCAGTCCGCCGCACCGCGGGCAGGGCACGCGATACCAGCTCTCGTCGCGCGCCAGAGGCGATACGCCGGTATCGTCAGGCTTGAAGTTCTCCAGGAACGGTAGCTCGACCGGCAGATCCTGCTCCGGCACCGGCACCGTGCCGCACGCGTCGCAGTAGATGATCGGAATCGGCGGGCCCCAGTATCGCTGCCGCGAGATGGTCCAGTCGTGCAGGCGATAGTTGATCCGCGCCTCGGCCGCTCCTTTCCCGGCCAGCCACTCGGTGATCGCTCCCTTCGCCTCGTTCACCGTCAGGCCGTCGAACTGCCCGGAGTTCACCAGCCGCCCATCCCCGGTATACGCCTCGCCTAACGAAGTGTCGGCCGTCTCGCCAGTGGCGGCCACCACCCGCACGATCGGCAGCCCGAACGCGGTCGCGAACTCGAAGTCGCGCGCATCGTGCCCCGGAACGGCCATGATCGCACCGGTGCCGTACTCCATCAGCACGTAGTCCGCTATCCAGACCGGCACCTGCTCGCCGGTCGCCGGATTGGTCGCCGTCGCCCCGGTGAAGACTCCCGTCTTCTCCTTATCGGTGGTCTTTCGGCTAACCAGATCCTGCCTGGCCGTCCGCTCTCGATAGGCATCGACCTGGGCCCGCTGCTCCGCCGTCGTCAGCTGCTCGACCAGCGGGTGCTCCGGCGCCAGCACCAGATAGGTCGCGCCGAAGGTGGTGTCGGGGCGGGTGGTAAAAACCGGGATCGCGGGAATCGGGAATCGGGAATCGGAAAGACATGGCGCCCGAATAGGCGAGCGGAGTTCCGGGTGCGGAGCCGTTTACCGATTCCCGATTACCGATTCCCGCGATACCGGTTTTTAACACCCGCCCCGACACCACCAT
>CAZPCC010000391.1:0-13147 GCA_964584905.1 uncultured Gemmatimonadaceae bacterium
GAACGCATTGCCGCTCATCGTCGCGCACGGCTGGCCGGGTTCGATCATCGAGCAGCTCAAGCTCATCGAACCGCTGACCAATCCCACGGCGCATGGCGGCACCGCGGCCGATGCCTTTCACGTGGTGATTCCGTCGATGCCGGGATATGGCTTCTCGGGAAAGCCGACCACCACGGGCTGGGGCCCCGAGCGCATCGCGCGCGCCTGGGACGTGCTGATGAAGCGCCTGGGCTATACGCGCTACGCTGCACAGGGCGGCGACTGGGGCGCGCTCGTCGTCGACATGATGGGTGTGCAGGCGCCGCAAGGACTGGTGGCCATTCACACAAACATGCCCGGCGTCATTCCGCCCGAGATCAATGCCGCGGCCCTTGCCGGCGCGCCGGAGCCGGCAGGTCTTTCCGCCGATGAGAAGCGCGCTTACGAGCAGCTCGCGGCCTTCTACAAGGACGTCTACTACGCGTTTTTCATGGGCACGCGTCCTCAGACCCTTACCGCGCTGGCAGACTCCCCGATCGGCCTCGCCACCTTCATGATCGACCACGACGCGCGCAGCCTCGAGATGATCGCGCGTTCATTCGACGGAGTCGCCGAAGGCCTAACGCGGGACGACGTGTTGGACAACATCACGCTGTTCTGGGTTACGAACACGGCGGTATCCGCGGCTCGCCTCTACTGGGAGAACAAGCTCGGATTTTTCCTCCCGAAGGGCGTGAAGATCCCGGTCGCTGCAAGCGCTTTTCCTGATGAGCTCTACCAGGCGCCACGCAGCTGGGCGGAGGCGGCGTACCCCAACCTCATCCACTACAACAGACTCCCAAAGGGCGGGCACTTCGCGGCGTGGGAACAGCCGAAGCTCTTGGTGGGTGAACTGCGCACGTCGTTGCGATCGATCCGCTGACACACGATTAGCGCGGGCGTGCAGTATCCAGAGCTGTTCGCGGCCGAACTGCGTGCGGCATTCAAGTCGCTGCGCTAATGCATGGTCGGGCGGCGGACGACGCAACGTTAGGCGCGTCGATCGCCGCCCGACGATCTCAAAATGAGGAAAGGGGGGCACATGAAAACCATACGAATCGTCGCCGTGGTGACACTGATTGTCGGAAGCGGCTTTGCTCTACTCGGGACGCCGGCCCAGCAGGCGGGCATCAAACGCACCGACCTCCAGCGGCACGACCTCGGCGTCCCCGGACGCGAGGTCATTCAGGTGCTCGTCGAGTTCGGCCCGGGAGTGGCGTTCGGCAGGCACACCCACCCTGGCGAAGAGATCGTTTATGTCCTCGAGGGCTCGCTGGAGTACGAGGTAGCGGGTAAGCCGCCAGTGACCCTCAGGGCCGGCGATGTCCTGTTCATCCCGGCCCGAACGATCCACGCCGCGAGGAACGTCGGCCGCACTCCCGGGGCGGAGCTCGCCACGTATGTGGTCGAAAAGGGGAAGCCGCTCCTAACGCTGGTGAAGTGAGCGCCTGCGCGACGATGTGGACGTGGATATCCGAGCCGTCCGGGAGCATGAGCCGACACTCTCGCGCACCTCGAGCGAGTCGGGGAGCGACTCCCGTACGGACTCGTCGTCACCGACGACCCACACCGGCGCTAGTAGGACCCGTCCGGATTCATCAGCCCAAATGCCGCCTCAGTGAACACAGGCGGCCGACCAGCGCCGAGACCACCTGCGTCGAACGCACCGTCGCTTGCGAACGGAATTGCAAACGCAAACGTCGCTCCCGGGCCGTCATTCGGCGCCGCCCAGATGCGGCCATGGTGACTCTCGATGATGGAGCGACTGACCGAGAGGCCGATCCCCATGCCGCCTCCCTTCGTCGTGTAGAAAGCTTCGAACAGTGAGTCGACCGCTTGTGGCTCGAATCCTGCCCCCGCATCCTGCACGGTCAGGCGCACACTGCCGCCTCCGTCTCGTTCGGTTCTGATCACCAGTTGCCTCGGCCGATTCTCAACGCCGCTCATCGCTTCGGACGCGTTCAGCAACAAGTTCAGGATTACCTGCTGAAGCTGCACACGGTCGCCCGTGACGGCGGGAAGGTCGTCGGCGAGCTCCGCGCGAAGAACCACTCCACTGCGCTGAAGCTCGCTCAGCAACAGCGCAATCACGTCCCGTGTCGCCGCGTTGAGGTCGACCAGTTCGGTGCGCGCTTCCTTCCTTCCGAAGAGCGCGCGCAACCGCGTGATCACAGCGGCCGCACGGTTGCCGTCCCGAATCGTACGCCGCATGGTTTCGCGTGCGCCTTCGACGTTCGGCGGGTCAGCGCTCATCATACGCAGGCAGGTGCTGGCGTTGGTGATTATGCCGGCCAGCGGCTGGTTGACTTCGTGCGCGATGGATGCCGCCAGCGCGCCTAAGCTCGTGACCCTGGCGACGTGCGCCAGCTCTGATCGAGCCTTGTCGCGCGCCTCCTCCGACAGACGACGCGCCGTGACATCCTGAACCGCCGCGATGTACTCCAGTTGACCATCCTCGTCCCGGGTCGCATGAGCAACTGCATGCAGGTACTTGATCGAGTCGTCAGGCATGAGCAGGCGATACTGCCATTCAAAGTCGCTGGCGCCGCCTTGCGTCTGGTCGACCATTTTCATCTTCTCGAGCAAACTGACGTCTTCCGGATGGACTCGAGTACTGATCTCTTCGGGCGTCACCGTCACGCCGATTTGATGCTCGTAGATGCGATGCAGCTGCTGCGACCACGTGACTTCGTCCGTGGCCACGCGCCAGGAGAAGCTGCCCGTTTGACTGAGACGTTGGCCTGCCGCGAGGAATGCCTCGCTGCGCCGCAAAGCTCTCTCGGCTCGCTTTTGGTCGCTCAAATCGAGTACGAAAGCGACACCTTCGTTCCCACTCCCTTCGAAGAGGGCGCCGCCGAGAAGTACGGTCACTCGACTCCCATCTTTCCGGACGTAGTCCTTCTCGAAGGGTGGACACACCCCGGTCGCCTTTAGATCGGCGACTGCCCGTTCGTCATGGTCACGCCATTCGGCTGGCGTCAGGTCGGTCCAGCGCAAGCGACCGGAGGCGAGATCGTCACGGTCGTATTGCACCATACGGAGAAATGCATCGTTGGCCCCAGTGATCGCACCTTCGAGATTCCACATGACAATTCCCACAACATTGGCGTCGACCAGACGCCGGATCTTCGCTTCGAGCCCTTTTGCCAATTCACGGACTTCTGCTTCGGCCCTTTCGCGCTCGGACACCTGGACTTTGAGGTCCTCTATGTGTGTCAGTGCTTGATACGCTGAAGACGCAAATTTCCCTAGCGAGGCCATCACTCGGTCATCTTCTGCGTCGAACTTGCGACGGTCGCTGTGCATGATCGCCCAGATGGTTCCGACCGCCTGGCCGGCGACGTAGAACGGGACCAGCAGGCATTCTTCGGCTGCCGGAATCACTGGCAGCAGATAGGGGTAACGCCATTCGAAATGTCTGAACAGCAGGGTACGATTCTGATCGAGCACGTCTCCGCAGGGGCCGAAGTTGCGTGGAGTACCACCTCCCACGTGCGGATTCCACATGCCGGCGATGGCTGGCCAATAGAACCTTTTGCCGCCAGCGTCCGGCGTTTTGCCATCCGTCGTCAGCAGGCTAAGGCCAGCAGAGTCACACTGCGCAATTTCCAGGATCGTTTCGGCGAGCGTCTGAAGAATGGTGCTCGGCGAATCGGCCAATGCGCTCACCAGCGTCACGAGCGCCCGGTTCTCGTTTTCATAATCCGGCGGACGCGATGGGCGGCGATGCAGATCCTCGGTACACAGGATCGACTCCAGAGGAGCCGCGCCAGCCGGAACCGAACTATCGAGCGGAACACTACTTCGTGCTTCAGCGAACTCGGCCACGAGACACCTCCACCCGCTCGGTGCGCTAGACAAAAGTTCCGGCGTTCCGGACACGTATCAGGGAGGGTGAATAGCGCACGCGCATTCAATCTCCCTAGGAATCCCTCCCTGGGCGCAATTCCCTGGTTGAAATGTGCCACACCATAACTGAATGTCCATAACACTTTGGTATCGGTCGTCCCGATTTCCGCGCAGGCCGTTCCAAGGTATTCAAGAGTCCGCTCCTCGTCTGTGATCGGGGCGTTCCGTGCCGACCTCGTCGCTGCGCACGACGATGTGCCGCGAGCAGGTCGGACGCCGTCATGTCCTCGAACGGCTCGAGGGATGACGTTAGGCAGCCATCCTCATGATCAAGAACGCCACGAGAAAGTCGACGACCGTGACCAGGCCGATAAACGGCTGCGCATCCGCGAACGCTTCGGGAATCATGGACTCGGCGAGCATCGCCAACACGCCGCCCGCCGCGAACGCGAGAATTGTGGCGGGAAGCGTCGGTGCAGCGGTGCCCAGCAAGAGGTAACCGGCAACCGCTGACAGTGCGCTGATCAGCAGGACCCCGGTCCCGAGGGCGAAGATGTATCGGCTGGAGCGACCAGCCTTCTTCATGCCGGAAGCGCCCGAAGAGTCCCTGCGGGACGTTCACGAGAGAAAAGGCGGCGACCAGACCAAGACCGGTTGTCCCACCATCCAGCGATAGGCCGATCACGGCGGCCTCCGGGACTCCGTCGAGGACGGCGCATAACGCTAATGCCAGTCCGCTTCCTCTATGCTCCGCCTCCGACGGTTGCGCGACGCATTCGCCGCAGCGATTACGGTGCCTCGCCCCGTATCGTGCGAGGCGCCAGTTGATGGCGCTGAATGCCGTAGCGCCGAACAAGAAGCCGACCGTGGCCACCACGGGACGCACCGTCGGTGAATGCCGAATCCATGAGATCGACGGATAGCACGGCGATGAGCACGCCTCCGCCAAAGCCCATGACAGTGGCAATAATGCGATGGGATAGGCGACCGGCGAAGGCGACCGCGATCACTGCGCCGACAATGAGCCCGGAGCCTGCCAGCAGTCCCCAGCATGCAGCCTGTGCGTACATCGGCAAGTTCATTCTCCCGTCGATCCTCGCTCCTCGCCGGCAACCGTGTCGATCCAATAGCGGTCAGGCGTTCCAATTGCTCGCGACGTGATCCGGGTTGACGGGCAACAGGCATGGGAAAAGATGTGCAGGCGAAGCGCGATCGCCCATCAGACGATGGTATCGGTCTGGGTCCGAGCAGCCCAGCCTAACGACTCAAGGCCGCCGTCCATCGCCCGACGATCGCGGGCGAGGAAAGTGCGTCACATGAGCGCGACACATCATGTGATTTGAGCTGTGGCGGTTCACGCTCGCAGCGACTCCCAGATCTGCTCAACGCACTCGCGAAACCGGGGTGACGCGCGGCTTCGCTCCTCGCGTTCGGCCGGAAGGTCGATCGGAATGATGGTGCGCACACGCGACGGGCGCTCGGAGAGCACGACCACCCGATCGGCGAGAAAGACGGCTTCGTCCAGGTCGTGCGTGACCATAACGACGGTGCGGTCGTGCTCGCGCCACAGCTTCACCAGCTCGTCCTGCATGGTCCGGCGGAGCTGCGAGTCGAGCGCGGCCAGTGGCTCATCGAGCAGCATGCACGAGGGCTGCGCGGCGAGGACGCGGGCGAGCGCCAACCGCTGGCGCATGCCACCGGACAGCTCGTGAGGGTAGCGATCACCGAAGCCGCCGAGCCGCACCCGGTCGAGCCAGCTGTCGGCGACGCGACGGCGCTCCACGGCCGGGACTCCCATCGCCTTGAGGGCGAATGCCACGTTGTCGCTCGCGGTCATCCACTCGAAGAGCGCGAGCGTCTGGAAGACCACCACTCGATCGCGGCCCGGCGCCGTCACGGCGCGACCGTCGATGAGCACTCGGCCGCGGTCGCATACGGCGAAGCCGGCGATGACGTCGATGAGCGTAGTCTTGCCGCATCCGCTGGGACCGGTGACCACGACGAACTCGCCACGCGCAGCGGCGAAGTCGATCCCCGCGAGCACGGGCCATTGGGTCCGGTGCGGCTCGGGAGCGGGAAACGATTTGAAGACGCCGTCAACGACCAGCCGAGGGTCGCTCAACCGGACGCCCTCCCAGCGTCGCGTCCGTTCCGAGCGTCGCGCCGTTCCAGATCGTCAGCCGCCGCTCGAGAGCGCGCAGTCCCACGCTCATCGCGACGCCGAGGATACCGATGACGAGCATGCCGGCGACGACGCTGTCGGACCGCAAGAAAAGACGGGAGAGCTGGATGCGGTAGCCGAGGCCCGATTGACTCGCTACCAGCTCGGCGGCAATCAGGCTCATCCACGCCGAGCCGAGTCCTGTCCGCACTCCACTGAGGATGTCGGGGAGCGCCGCCGGCAGTACCACGTCGGTGACCGTGAGCCATCGGCCAGCCCCGAGACAGCGCGCCGTGTGGATCGTCTCACGGCGCACACGGGCGATGCCGTGCATCGTCGCCGTGAAGATGGGAAAGAAGCCGCCGACGCAGACGATGAACACGGCGCTGGCGCTGCCGATCCCGAACCACAGGATCGCCATCGGGATCCAGGCGATGGGCGGAATGGGACGCAGCAACTCGATGAGCGGAAGAAGGTTTCGGCGCACCACCGGCAGGAGCGCCACCGGCGTTCCGACACCGACGCCTAGGATCACGGCGAGTGCGAATCCGGCGGCCACGCGACCCACGCTGGCCAGCGCGTCGCGGATCAGCACGCCGTCCCGCGCCCAGTCGACGGTGGCCGCGGCGATCTCACCGGGGGGCGGGAGGATCGTCGAACCAATCCAGCCGAGGCGGGCGCCGATCTCCCACACCGCGAGCAGGCCGAGCGGAAGCCACGCCCGCCGGATCATCGAGGCGCCCGCTCCGCGCGGTTCGCCGTCGCGACCCGGGCAGGATCGACGGCGAGCTCGCGCAACGCAGCCTCCAACGGCTTCGCGTCGATGAAGAGGCGCATCGCCACACGACGCTTCGCGATTCCGTTGTCCGCGTTAAAGTCCGCCGCCTCTTGGAGGCGCGCCTCGTCGCGGGCGGTGAGCCGGACGTCGATGTCCTGGAGTGCGATCGCTCGAACGTTCGGCTCGACGGCGGCCGCCACGTCGAGCACGGCGGGATCGAAGCGGAGCCGTGATGCGGACAGGAACCAGTCGCCCGCTTCGCGCTGGTGCATGGCGTAATAGTGGTACGCCGCGATGAATGCCTTGAGGAAGTCTTTCGCCGCGCCGGGGTGACGCTCGTGGTAGTCAGCGGAGAGCATGACGACCGACGTCACCTCGCTGACGTGGAGCATGCGCGCGAGGCCGCGCTGCTCGAAGTTCGCCGCGGTCGGATCGAAGCCGGCCATCGCGTCGACCGCTCCCCAACTCTCGGGGCTGCCGGCTTCGATCACGCCCGCCTGTTCGGCGATGTCCATGTGCACGATGCGCGCATCCCGCATCGGATCGAGACCCGCCGCGCGGAGGGCCTTGAGCGCCTCGCGCTGTGACGCCGCGCCGAATGGCATCGCGATGGTCCGGCCTCGAAGGTCGGCGACGGTGCGGATCGGCGAGTCCCGCGGCACGTAAAGGGCGACTCGGCTGTGCATCAGACGGCAGATGATTTTCCACCGATCGTCGCGCGCGAGGAGTGCGGCCGCCGGCTGGTCGGCCGTGAACAGCACGTCGACCTCGCCGGCGAGCGCTGCCTCGTTGAGCGGTGCCCCGTACGAGAATCCCTTGAACTCTCCGCGGAGCCCGTTCAGCGCGAGGGCATTCGTCCGGTTAAGCGTCTGGGCGATCTGCCCCTGGGTCGCCCATGACACCTGCCAGCCGACCCGGATCGTGGTCGCCGCCGGATTGTCGGCGCTCGCACACGCGCCGAGGAACAGCACGCAGAGCGCGCGTCGAACACGGCTGGGGAGACCGACGTCGATGTCTCGCATGGCGATGCCCGGGCATCGCGACCGCGGGATCCGGCGGACGACGGACCTCGCGAGCGCCACCCCCGTCGTGCGCGGGATGAGCGCCGGTACCGACGGGCAGCAGATACTATACCGCACTAGGATGCCGCGCCAGCGTGCGGTGGACGCCTTACACGGTCGTTACGTTCGTCAGGACGGACACGAGGTCGCGAGCGTCGCTCACCGATTCCTCACGCGACACCTGTCATGGCGGACGCTCGAACGGCATAGCGTTCATACGGGCGCGTCACGACCTCGCTGCCACGCGGGATCGAGAAGGAGAACGTTGCGCCCGGACCGTCGTTGGGCCTCGCGACGAGTCGGCCGTGGTGACTCTCGATGATGGAGCGGCTGACGGAGAGGCCGATCCCCATGCCGCCGCTCTTGGTCGTGTAGAATGCGTCGAACATTCGCGGGACGTTCTCCGCTGAGATTCCAATCCCGGCATCCTGCACATCGAGGCGCACGCTGTCGGGTCCGTCCGGTCCGCTCCGTACCACCAGCTCCCGCGGCCGATCGTCGATGTCGCTCATCGCCTCCGAGGCATTGAGCACGAGATTCAGGACGACCTGCTGGAGCTGCACGCGATCGCCGATGACTACCGGGAGGTCCCCGGCCAGTTCCATCCGGAGAAGGACGCGATGTCGCTGCAGCTCGCTCAACGTGAGCGCCACGACCTCACGCGTCGCCTCGTTCAGGTCCACGGGCTCGCTCGCCGGCTCCTTCCTGCTGAAAAGCGCGCGGAGCCGCGCGATCACCTCCGCAGCCCGGTGGCCATCGCGAATCGTGCGTCGGAGTGTCTCACGGGCACCCTCGACGTTGGGCGGATCCGACGCCAGCATTCGCAGGCCCGTGCTCGCGTTCGTGATGATGCCGGATAGCGGCTGGTTCACCTCGTGCGCGATCGACGCCGTCAACGCTCCGAGACTCGTGACACGCGCCACGTGGGCAAGCTCCGCTCGCGCCCTGCCGAGTTCCTCCTCCGACAGCCGACGCTGCGTCACGTCCTGAATGGCGCCGATGTACTCGAGCTGGCCCTGATGGTCGCGGGTGCAGTGGGCGACGAGGTGCAGGTATCTGACCGAGCCATCAGGCATCAGAATCCGGGGCTCGCATTCGAAGGTGCGGTCGTCCGCGCGCAAACGGGCGGCGAGGTCGGCCAGCGAGGGTATCCCCTCCGCGTGGATGCGCTGCTCGATCGTGGCGAGCGTCACTGGCACCTTCGGATCGAGCTGGAGGATGCGATACACTTCCTCCGACAGCGTGATCTCATCGGTCGCCACTCGCCATGAAAAGCTGCCAGTCAGGCTGAGACTCTGCGCCTCGGCGAGGAACGACTCGGTGCGTCTGAGCGCGGCGTCGCTCCGCGCGCGCTCGATGGCGATGCTCGCGAAGTGCGTGAGCTGTGCGATGAGGTCCTGCTCGTCGGATGTCGGCGCACCCGGCTCGCGGCGGTAGATGGCGAAGGTGCCGAGCACCTCCTGCGCCCTCGACAGGATCGGCGACGACCAGCAGGAGCGCAGTCCGTGCGACATGGTGATCGCGCACCAGCCGCTCGCGTCCCAACGAGTCTCGGTGGCAATGTCCGGGACGATTACCTGTCGTTTGCCTAACGCTGCTTCGCCGCATGGACCGGATTCGGTTTGCACGGGGCGGCCGGCCTTGGATGCGTAGTACGCCGGCGGGAGGCTCGGCCCCGCGCCATGCTCGAACGCCGCCGCGCGCGGATCCACGAGAAGGATGCTGCACAGGTAGCCGCTCTCCAACTCCTCGACAAGTCGGCACAGCTCCTGAAGCACGACCGGGAGCGGATGCCCGGAGGCGACCATCTCGAGTAGATGCTTCTCGCCAGAGATTAGCGCGGACGGGAGCGCAGCCTGCAGAACGCGCGTCACGCTCTGCGAACAGGGGTGATGCGGAGTCTCGCCGCCATGGTCACCAGATCGGCGAGGGACTCGGCCTTCATCTTCCGCATAACGTGGCCGCGGTGCGCCTTCACGGTGATCTCGCTGATGTGGAGCTCGCCACCGACCTGTTTGTTCAACCGCCCCGAGACCACGAGCGCCATGACCTCTCGCTCGCGTCGGCTGAGCGACCCGTAGTTGGCCCGCAGCGCTCGCAGCTCGGCATCATCGCTCAGGGCCGCTCGGCTCTTGTCGATCGCCTGTGAGATTGCGCTCAGGAGCACGTCATCGCTGAACGGCTTCGTCAGGAACTCGACGGCGCCCGCCTTCATCGCGCGGACCGACATCGGCACGTCACCGTAGCCCGTGATGAAGATGATTGGCATGCCGATCCAATCATCGGCGATGCGCGTCTGCAGGTCGAGTCCATTGAGGTCCGGAAGACCGACATCGAGTACCAGGCAGCACGGGGCGAGGGCGCGCGGGTGCGCGAGGAATTCCTGTGCCGACGCGAACGTCTGCGGTCGCCAGCCAGCGCAGCCGATCAGCGAATCCAACGATTCTCGCACCGAGACATCGTCGTCGACCACGAACACGATCGGTGCGGTGCCCGAATCGGTCGGCGCCTTTGCGGCGTGAGACAATGTCGATGATCTCATGAGTGCACCATGATCAAGTCGTCCATCGCTCAGCTTCTCTGAAGAGCGACACCGAGCGCGTCCAGCAGAGCTCTTTCGCTGAAGGGCTTGAACAGACAATCCACCGCACCGGCCTCGAGCAATCGCGGGCGAATGCTCTGGTTTCGGATGGCGGTGATGAAAACGATGGGAATGACCCGCTTACGGCGGGACAGCTCGAGCTGAAGCGCCGGGCCTGTCATCCCTGGCATCACTATGTCGAGGATCAGACACTTGGTCTCACTGACGCAGTCAGATGCCAGAAACTCCTCCGCGGACGCGAACGTCCGAGCGGCGCACCCGAACTCTCTCAGCAGGTCGGGCAGCGACTCGCGGACAGATACGTCGTCATCGACGACCGACACGAGCGCACGCGCGGTCACCGCGCGGTGCCCATTGCGTGCTCCTTCGCGCGTCACGTCGGCCGTCCCGAAGGCACGAGACCGGTTGGCGTCGGCCGCGACGTGCCGTTCGCACGAGGCCGCGAACGAGACGGTGTCGCCGGGCTCATCATTCGGCCTGCAAAAAGGACCCACGAACGATCGTCGATGCTGCTCGTCGCCTCCGAAGCATTGCGAAGCAGTTTAATGGTGAACTCCTGAATCGGGACGCGGTCCCATGATGCCTCAGTGCGCAGCCCAACATCCATGATACCTAAGTATTGGTCCTCTGGGGAGGAGGGCATTGCCCGGGGGGCTGCCGCCGAGGCGCGCCGACCGGGACCGGCGCGCCTACGGTGGTGGAGTTCATCCCACGGGCAGCGGAGGTAGCGGTCGTCGCGCCTAACGCCTGGCCAATGCACCGATACCATCGTCCAATAGAGCGGCGGGCGCTCTTTTCGGTACGTTCACGTACGTATGTCAGCCGGTGAATCACATGGCCAACTCGCGCGGGGTCGTCCGTACTCATCGATCGCGCTCTGCGTTGGCCCGCACGTGTCAGGGCTCGCGCGTTTGCGTTAGGTTCGTCACTCGAATCGCCTCGCCACCGCTGCGACCGGCCTAACGCTGGCCGACTCCTGGAGAGCGAACCATGTCCGACCCCATCGACCGCGATCGCCGGCGCCTGCTGAGCGCCGTGACGCTGATGACTGCCGGCGCGCGGCTTGGCCTGTTCCCCCCGGCGGAGCCACCCGTGACTCGCACGATGGCCCAGCTGCCGAGCGAGAATCCGGGCGAGAGCCAGCTGGCGTCGCTCGCCAGCGCGAGCGTGTGGCTCAATTCTGCGCCACTTACGGCAACCAGCCTCCGCGGAAAAGTCGTTCTCATCGACTTCTGGACGTACACGTGCATCAACTGGCTTCGACAGCTGCCGTACGTGCGAGCGTGGTCGGAGAAGTACAAGGCTCTTGGATTGGTGGTGATCGGTGTGCACGCGCCGGAGTTCGAGTTCGAGCACGACCTGGACAACGTTCGACGTTTCGCGAAGGAGATGCGGGTCGACTATCCGGTCGCGATCGACAACGACTTCGCGATCTGGCGTGCGTTCCGGAACCGGTACTGGCCGGCTCTCTATCTCGTGGATTCACAGGGGCGCACGCAGTATCACCACTTCGGTGAGGGAGAATACGAGAGGTCGGAACGTGCCATCAAACGGCAACTGGTTCGGGCGGGAGCTCGTGCCGTCGGTGCTGCGCTGGTGTCTGTTCAGGGGCAGGGCATCGAAGCGGCAGCCGATTGGGCGAGCCTCCGTTCGCCGGAGAACTACGTCGGTTATGAGCGTACCGAGGGCTTCGCGTCCGACAACCCGGCCCTCGACGAGCGGCGAGTGTATGCCGCTCCCTTGCGGCTGCGCCTGAACCAGTGGGCGCTTTCTGGCGACTGGACAATGAAGCGTCAGGCGGTGGTGTTGAACAGGGCCAACGGCCGGATCGTGTGCCGCTTCCACGCTCGCGATGCCCATCTCGTAATGGGACCGACGGCGCGAGGAACGCCCGCGCGGTTTCGTCTGCGCGTCGACGGACAGCCGCCAGGCTCCGCGCACGGCGTCGACGCGGACGAGCAAGGCAACGGGATGGTCGACGACCAGCGGCTGTATCAGTTGATACGGCAGCCTAAGCCCATAGTCGACCGGCAGCTCGAGATCGAGTTTCTCGATCCCGGAGTCGAGGCATTCGCGTTCACCTTCGGCTGAGGAGGCAATGTGAAAGCGCCGGTGCGGACGGACACGAATGGTGGTTCATCGACGACCAACACGATTGACGGTGTGACCGCACTCGTTAGGCTCGCTGAAGCCAGCCGCCGATACCATCGTGCAATGGGGGAGGACCGCGATGGTGGCAATTCCGGTTCACACCGAGGAGCTAATCCACGGGTAAAGCGGGGGCCAGCCCGGTCATATCTTCTAGTCGCCAACACACATCGTCGGATGGGCCGTGGGAGGAAAGAGGTATGGCTAAGCTCGTGTTCGGAATGAACCAGTCCCTGGACGGCTACGTCGATCATATGGCGTTTGCGCCGAGCCCCACGCTCTTCCGCCATTTCATCGAGGAGGCTCAGGGACAGGCGGGCAGTGTTTACGGTCGCAAGATGTATGAGGTCATGCGTTACTGGGACGACGATCATCCTGAATGGGATGCGGAGGAACGCGCCTTCGCCTCGGCATGGCGCAGCCAGCCAAAATGGGTCGTCTCGCGCTCGTTGAAGTCCGTCGGCCCCAACGCCACGCTTGTTCAGGATGATCTCGAGGGCGCGATGCGCCATCTGAAGGCCGAGCGGGAC
>CAZPCC010000392.1:0-1616 GCA_964584905.1 uncultured Gemmatimonadaceae bacterium
GTCCGGCGGGGCACTCGGACTGATACGGCTCAACTACGCCTGCGCGCTGCGCTACGGCGTGCTCACGGACCTCGCGATCGCCGTCCGGGACGGAACGCCGATCGACCTGACGATGGGATACGTGAACGTCATCTGGCAGGGTGACGCCAACGCGATGGCGCTCCGCGCTCTCACGCACGCAAGCCAACCGCCGTTCGTGATCAACGTAACCGGGCCTGAGGTGCTGAGCGTGCGCGATGTCGCACTCACCCTCGGCGAGCGACTGGGCCGCGCGCCGAAGTTCGTCGGTACGGAAGCGCCGGACGCGCTGCTCAGCAACTCATCTCGCGCGGTGGCGCTGTTCGGCCCACCGCGTGTTCCCGCCCGCACGCTCATTGACTGGACCGCCGAATGGATCGCCGGCGGAAGCGCCACGCTAGGCAAGCCGACGAAATTCCAGGCGCGCGATGGCGGATTCTGATTGCCCGGCCAGTGACGCCTGACGACCTGCGCCGGCACCTGCTGGCAGGACAGGTGATTCCTGCCCACCCACTTGCGCTGACCGCCGAGCGCCGGTTAGATGAGCGATGCCAGCGGGCGATAACACGCTATTATCTGGCGTCAGGTGCCGGCGGAATCGCCGTAGGAGTCCACACTACGCAGTTCGCGATCCGGGAGCCGAAATACAGTCTCTACGAACCGGTACTTGCCCTGGCCGCCGACACGGTGCGTGTCAGGCTCGGCGACCCACCGGGGCCCTTCGCGATGATCGCCGGCGTGACCGGTGACACGAAGCAGGCAGTGGGCGAAGCGCGAATGGCGCGCGGCCTTGGCTACGATGCCGGACTGCTAAGTCTTGCCGCAATGCCTAACTCGGCCACAACCGACGACTTGATCGCGCATTGCAGGGCAGTCGGCGAAGTGATTCCGCTGTTCGGATTCTACCTGCAGCCTGTGGTAGGCGGCCGCGTGCTCGATCAGGCATTCTGGCGGGCCTTTGTGGAGATCGAGGAAGCGGTAGCTATCAAGATCGCCCCGTTCGACCGGTACAGGACACTGGATGTGATTCGTGCGGTGGGGGAATCCGGCCGCCGCGACGTTGCTCTGTACACCGGGAACGACGACTCGATCGTTCATGACCTGCTCGCCCGTTTCCCGGCGGAGAATGGCCGCGCACCGCTCGTGATGCACGGCGGGTTGCTGGGGCACTGGGCGGTATGGACGAGAGCCGCGGTCGAGCTCTTCGAGGAGATCCGTCGTGCGCGCGTACTTGGCGCGGTTCCGGTCGAGCTGCTCCAGCGCGCGGCCGAGGTCACGGACATGAATGGCGCGTTGTTCGATGTTGGGCACGGGTTCGCCGGGTGCATTCCGGGTGTCCACGAGGTGCTGCGACGCCAGGGATTGATGCAGGGCACCTGGTGTCTGGATCCTGACGAGTGCCTATCGCCTGGGCAGGGTGATGAGCTGGATCGAGTGGTGCGACGGTACCCGCATCTCACCGACGAAAGGTTCGTTGCCGAGCATCGCGATGAGTGGCTCGTGCCCTAGACCGGGCCAATGCCGGCTCAACCTTCGCTCGAGCCTACATCCCCGGAGCGGAAGGGACTCGCCCGCACTGACATCAAGGTCGAAGGGCG
>CAZPCC010000393.1:0-1940 GCA_964584905.1 uncultured Gemmatimonadaceae bacterium
TGAAATACGCGATGAGGAATGCCGGCACCATCAGCTGGAACAGCGATCCGCCGAGCACCATTATGAATTCGCCGAACGGCATGAACAGAACGTGTCCGGCCTCGTGGAAGATGAGAAGGGAGCCGTGCAGCAGCGGTTCGACCTCGCGCATGTAACGCCACACCCAGGCCGCGAACGCGATCAGTGCGGCAATGCGTACGAATCGCGCGACGTTCGACGCGTGCGCGACGCTCTCCCCGACGACGGGACTCGAATGTGGCTGCACGCGGAAAAGTTGCGGCTGCCGCGTGCTGCCGTCAACGATCTCGAGTGAACGGACTCATCGGATCGTCACACGTCTGAGCGCATCCGACCGCTTGCCCGGGTCGTACGGCGCTTCGGACCTGCGGGCAAGAATGCCCGGCCATTTTTCCCGTGCAGCGCGACGCAGAACGGTGTCGGAGTCCGAGTCGATCCGCTGCAGGGCGATCTGCTTCAGTCGCCTGCGCCGCAACAGAGTCTCCAGAGCAGCACGGCGATCCTTCCACGCCTCGCCGATGCGCACGTTATCGCCATCGAGCAGCAGGTCGGACGCGTAGAACGCCAGGCTGGGCCCCTCCCGTTTCGACCGCGCGTTGCGCGCAGCACCCTTCGCGGTCACCTCCGCAAGTTCGCCGTCGATCACAAACGGCCTGCCAACACGATCCGCGAGTGACACGAGTTCTTCTGCGATACTTCCATGCTTCTTCGTCACATCGCCGCCGCGCTCGTTCATGAGCAGGGCGGTCTCTGCGGTCACGTAGGCGAGGACGCGTTCGCCGCCACGCCATGGCTCGTACGTCCAGTCGCCTTCAGCGGGCAGGGTGCGCGCGGGCTTCGGCCGCATGGGTGCAATCATGGGCGCACGCTCGGCTTCCTGCTTCCCCTTCTGCTCACCGCCCGCCTGGCCATCGCGGTTCGAGCGCCAGACGCGCTCGTTCTCCGCTGCGATCTCTTCCATCGTTCGGCCACTGGCGACTGATGTCTGGACTTCTTCGGTGATGTCCGCGACATCGCTCGCATCATCATCGCGATGCTTGATCAGCAGCCACTTCGGCTTCTCACCGGTATCCGTCCGTACGAGTGCGAATGAGCCCTGCAGTCGTTCCCCGTGAAACGTGAAGCTCAGCTTGCCGCTTTTCAGTCCGCGGCGGACCGCGCTCGACGCATCCTCTCCCTTCCGCGGCTCGTCCGGCCAATACGTGCCACGATCCCACAGCATCACCGTGCCGCCGCCGTACTCACCCTTCGGTATCGTCCCCTCGAATGTGTTGTACTCCATGGGGTGATCCTCCACCTGCATCGCGAGCCGCTTCACGGCCGGGTCGAGTGACGGCCCCTTCGGTACCGCCCAGCTGCGCATGACGCCATCGAGCTCCAGGCGCAGGTCGTAATGGAGGCTCGACGCAGCGTGCTTCTGGACGATGAACTGCAGATCGCCCTTCCGCTTGTTCGCAGTGCCTCCAGAAGGCTCACGTGTCCGGTCGAAATCGCGCTTGCGCCGGTATTCGGCCAGAGGTTCACCCGACTGCCTGCCGGACTTGCGCGGTCGGCCGGATGTTCGGCGGCGGGTTGGCGCCATCTGCTACCCCCTCCTTCGTCACGTCCCCGGGTGGTTCCGTCCCGATGGACGTGCAAGAACCGCACGCACCGGTAACCGTTCGAATCCCCGTCCTGTCGAACGTTCGCAGGAGGAGGCGGATGAGATGACGCGTTCGGCCGCCAATGTGGCCGTCCGCCGGTGCGGCACGATGCTGAGCGACGGAGGTGAACATGGTGCGCAGTGCGATTTGCATCCTGCTGTGCTGTGCGGCGGCTACGGGGGCACGTGCCCAGAGCACATCCGGTCAGTTCGAGCGTCCGGCCGTGACTGCGGTAGCTCGCGAGGCGGCGCTTCAGATCGACGGCCGTCTCGATGAGAG
>CAZPCC010000394.1:0-23968 GCA_964584905.1 uncultured Gemmatimonadaceae bacterium
AGCGCAAGAAAACCTTCGCGATCGAATCCGCAGAATCCGTTCAGATCCGCCTCATCCTCATACCATGAGCGTTAGTGCTGGTCGACGCGCCGTAGAATCGACCTACGCTGAAGGTCAGGGTGAAGAAAATCTCTAAAACCCTTAGCCGGAACCGGTAGCGTCTCGACCGCAAGGTGCCGGCTCCTCCGCGCTGGCTCCCAGCCTCCCAGCCACTGAGCTCCCACCGAGCGGCCGCCCCGCAAGGTCTGGTGATGGCGGCATTGCGCCTTCGAATGCGTTTGCACGGTTAGCCGCGAACAGCCGCACGCATTCCAAGGAGGTTTCATGTCTCGCGTACCCCGCCTGCTGCTCATGACCGCAGGATTGGCGCTCGTGTCATCGATGGCCATTCCCGAGGCCGATGCCCAGGTCTTCGATCGCCTGAAGAGAACCGTCAAGAAGGCCGCCGAAGATGAAACGATGAACAATGTCGACCGGCTCGTGCGCGGCAAGGTACGCTGTGTCTTTGACGATCTGGAGTGCATCCAGAAGGCCGAAGCGTCCGGCAAGGGGGCCGTACTCACCGATGACCGTGGAGAGATCCTCGTCAATGAGAAGGGCGAGCCGGTAACCAATCCCGAGGATGCGAAGCAGGTCGCGTCCAGCGACCGACTCTCCAAGCCAGGCGAAGGCGCGTGGGCCAACTATGACTTTCAGCCGGGCGACGAGATCCTCGTCTACGACGACTTCACGGGTGACAAGGTCGGTGACTTTCCCCGGCGATTCGAGCTGATAGAGGGGAACTTCGAGGTAATCGAGTGGGAGGGGGGCCGTTACGTGCGGGCGACCGCGAATGGAGTACTGGCCATTCCCCTTCCCAAGACACTGCCCGAAAAGTTCACGCTGGAGTACAGCGTCAGCCTCAACCACGGCAACGCGTACGTCCGTGTCATGACGGGCCGGGCAGCGAGCTACCAGGGATCGGCGCCATCGATTCATTACTCCCAGGCCGGGTTGCAGTCCGTCAGGAACGCCGGTCCCCGGACCCTCTCCAGCATAGATCCGAAGGCGATGAAGTCCCGCGTCGTGCCAGTGCGCCTCATGGCCGACGGCAGTCACATGAAGATGTATTTCGACGAGCAGCGCATTGCCAATGCGCCTAACGCGGTGTTTCCGCGCTCCGACACTCTTTTCATAGCCGTCAGTTGGGCGAGCGCGGAGTACCCGATCCTGATCGGCCCGATCCGCATTGCCGGTGGAGGGCTCGATCTGTACGATCGCCTGGCGCGCGACGGTCGTGTCTCGACCCAGGGAATTCTCTTCGCCAGCGGCAGCGATCGGATCCGCCCCGAGTCCACTCCGACGCTGAAGGAGATTGGGACGATGCTGGAGGAGCATGCCGGCTTGCGGCTCTCCATCGAGGGGCACACGGACGCCGATGGAGACGATGCCTTCAATCAGTCGCTCTCGGAACGCCGTGCAGCCGCGGTGAAAGCTTACCTGGTCGCGCAGCATGGCGTCGATGCGGCGCGGCTCGCGACGGCTGGATTCGGCGAGTCGGCTCCCGTGTCCTCCAACGATACGCCCGAAGGCAAACAGCAGAACCGTCGCGTGGAGCTCGTAAGGCTGGACCGTTGATCGGTCAAGCCGTTTCGAACCCCCTTACAGCCGCCAACCACCGCATTCCAGGAGGCCCAATGTTCGGCAGTCTGCTCCCGCCCGCTCTTCCCCTGGTGGCCGCCATGGTGATGGAGGCCCCGCAACAGAGCGCTCAGCAGATTTTCGAAACCGCGCGCGAGCGGCAGGAACAGCGCTGGTCCACGGTAGAGAACTACACGGTCGTTCAATCCGTGCTTGGCAACGAGGTTCCTACGTACTACGAAAAGATCCTGGTGGGAGAGGATCGCCGGCCGGCTTTTCGAGTGGTGCCGCCCAGCGAGTACGGCCCGCAAGGCGGTGCGCAGCCGGTAGCCGGTATGGCGGACGCCTACGCGATGTTGGCCGACTCGATGGAAGGCCAGGGGGCGCTCGGGATGAGCACCGCTCCGATGCTCAGGGACATGTCCGGGTTTCTTCGGGCGGGTGAGACTGCTGAGGTCAACGACGGGCGCTCGGACGCAGAGGGGCGTTCCGCCGACATGGCCAGGTTGACGGAGCGCGCGCGGCTGGTGGGTCGGGAGACGGTCGACGGTCGTGAGGCATTCCTGATTCGCGCGGACGATCTCTCCGATATCGAGATCGATCAACCTGACGATAATGGCAAGTTCACGATACATTCCGTGAGCATGTGGATCGACGTCACCGAGTACGTGCCGCTCCGTCTGAAGATGGATGGTGAGGTCCAGTCGGAGGGCAAAGTGACGCCCATCAGCATCGACAAGCTCGATCAGGACTATCGGCGCGTGGGTCCGCTCTACGAACCTCACCGGCAAGTGCTGCGCATGACTGGACTCCAGGCGGCGATGGATCCCAAGCAGCAGGCCGAGATGGAGCGCGCGCAGGAGAAGATGAAGGAAATGAAGGCGCAGCTGGCCGCGATGCCTGAGTCGCAGCGCCGGCTGATCGAGGGCCGCATGAAGCCGGCGATGGAACAGATGGAGCGAATGTCCGCCGGCGATGGCTCCCTCTTCGAAACGGTCATTGACGTGGTGAATATCCGCATCAACGAGGGTCCCCCCTGAAGCGCCGGATGGGCGGGATGCTTGACGGACCACGCAAACCGCCCGGAGGATCCCCAGCCGTCCCAATGGAGGACAGTTGCAGTGGCGCGCGGTTAGGCACCACTGTATGCACTGCCGCGATCGGCACTCGCGGTCGGACTCCGAGCCGACTCATCCAGCCCCCGCACAGATAGAACATGCCCACCCAAGTCTCCCTTGAACGATGGCGCGAAGTCGACGAGCTGTTCGCACAGGCGCTCGAGCGCCCGCCCGAGCTGCGCGGGTCGTTCCTGGCCGAGGCGTGCGGCAGCGACCGGGCGTTGCTCGAAACGGTATCCAACCTGGTCGCGGCGAGTGAAAGCGCGGAGCTGGACTTCGAGGCGCCGGCGGAAGCGCTATTGCGTCAGGTATTCAGCGGCCCGCCTGACGAAAGTGCCACGGTGCCGGCCCTGGCGCCCGGTGACCTGATCGGCCGCTACCGGCTCATTCGGGCGATCGGACAGGGAGGCATGGCCACCGTCTTCGAGGCAGAGCGCGCGCAAGGGACGTACGAGCAGCGCGTGGCCGTGAAGCTGCTCCGTGGCGGTGTGGACAGCGCTGACATCGCCCGCCGCTTCAATGTGGAGGCACAGATCCTCTCCAGGCTGGCGCACCCAAATATCGCGCGCCTCCTGGATGGTGGGACCACGACGGACGGCAAGGCCTATCTCGTTATGGAACTGGTCGAGGGCGAGTCCATAACCACATGGGCGGATCGCCATCGGTTGGACGTCGACGCCAGGCTCGATCTCTTCGCCCAGGTAGCGGACGCGGTGGGATTTGCCCACAAGCACCTGATCGTCCATCGGGATCTCAAGCCTTCGAACGTACTGGTAGGACATGATGGGCAGGTGAAGCTGCTCGACTTCGGAATAGCAAAGCTTCTCGAGCCGGATGGGCCGGCAATGATGGAAACCCGGCCAACAACGCGATGGATGACACCAGGGTACGCATCGCCCGAGCAGGTCCTCGGTCGGCCGGTGACCACGGCAACAGATGTGCACGGTCTTGGTATTCTGCTCTACGAATTGCTCGCCGGCAGGCGCCCGTTCGGCGACGGGACACTCTCTGGTTTCGACCTCGACCTGGCAATCTGCGAGCAGCTTCCCACGCGCCTGTCCGCGGCCGTGTCGGCCTCGACGAGCGTTGCCGACGCGCGAGGGACCCTTCCGGATCGTCTCCGCCGCCGGCTGACGGGCGATCTCGACGCGATCGTCGCCAAGTCGTTGCGCAAGGAGCCCGACGAGCGCTACGCCTCGGTGCAGGGAATGGCGGAGGACATCGAGCGGCATCGAACCGGCTTCCCCGTGGAGGCCCGCACGGGACTCCGGGCATACGGCGCCCGCAAGTTCGTGGACAGACACCGGGTGGGTGTGGTCGCGACGGTGGCGATCGTCGCGATACTGGCCGGCTCATCCCTGACGCTATGGCGCCAGCAGCTTGCCACGGCGGAGGCACGCGACCAGGCCGCTACCCAGGCAGAGAATGCGGGTCTGGTGATCGATTTTCTGGCCGATGTATTCCGAGGTCGCAACCCGGAGCAGGCGCCGTCGGACACGTTCACGGCCCGTGACCTGCTAGCCTGGGGAAGCGAACGAGTGGACACGGAGTTCGCCGACCGGCCCGCCCTCCGTGCCGAACTGCTGGGTGTCCTCGGCAGCGCCTATAACAACATCGGGCTCACCGACGAGGCCGTGAGCCACCACACGCGATCGGTGGAGCTCTCACGGTCCGTATACGGCGACCGGAGTCCGGAGGTCGCGAGCCGTCTCATCGCTCTGTCGGGTGCACACCGAACGAATCGAAGCTCCGTGCTCGCTCTGCCGATAGCCCGGGAGGCTCTGGCAATTCGGCGCGCGACGCGGCCCGAGGGGGACACGGCGGTCGCTTCAGCGCTGGTGGAGCTTGCACGCGTGCGGGTCTTGCGCAACGAGGCTGATTCGGCCGAGCCGCTGCTTCGGGAGGCGCTCGACATGTACCGCGCGCGCGCCGGCGATGACGATCGGCGTTATGCTACCACTCTCACCGACCTGGCACAGGTACGCCGCATGCTGGGCGACCCCGAGGACGCAGCACGCCTGTACGAGCAAGCAATGCCGACGATTCGCGCTTCGGAAAACGCCGACTACTCCACCCAGCTCAACAACTACGCCTATCTATTGCGAACTCTCGGCGACTACTCGGGAGCGGAACCGCTTTACAGGGAGGCGCTGGAGATCAGCACCAGGCTGTACGGGCGAGGCCATCCAAGGGCGTCGAATGTCGGCACCAATCTGGCTTCCGTCCTGCACGAGCAGGGCAAGACGGAGGAGGTAATAGCTCTGCTTCGAGAAAACGTGGCTGCGGCAAATGCACAGTGGCCCGGCGGTCACTGGAGAGTCGGCGCCGCGCATGCCTCGCTGGGCCGCGCGCTGCTGCGGTATCGGCGGTTCGACGACGCGTTCATCCACCTGCGTCAGGCGCACGATGTCTACAGCCGGTTGCTCGGGGAGAGCCACTTGTGGACGTACTACATCGAAGCAACGCTGGCCGCTGGATACGTCGCAAATGGGCAGGCCGGGCAGAACCAGCCATATCTGGATGGCTTCTATCGGCGCCGAGTCGATGAGCGGCGAGCCATCGGCGATCCGACGGCTGAACAGGCATTCCTGAATCTCATGCAACCCTTCGTATACGTCCTGAGGGATCTGGAGCTTGAGACCGAGGAAGAACGCTTCGGGGCGCTCCTCCAGCCGCACGAGCAGCCGAGCGGCGGGAATCGGTAGTCAGGCGCGAGGTTGTGTGCGGCCGCGGTCACGCTCCGAGATTCGTTATGTCATTCGACGTGATCTTCATGGAGCGCCGCGTACAGATAGGCCCGCGCACGCGCCCACTCGCGTTCCACCGTTCGCGGCGAAGTCCCCAGCGCCTCCGCAGTGTCGGGCACGGACATGCCGCCGAAAAAGCGGCACTCCACGATCCGCCCCATGCGCTCATCGCGCTTCTCGAGCTCCTGCAGAGCATCCTCGACGCCGAGCATCCTCGTCACTTCCGCCTCGACGATAGCGGTGTTCTCGGTAAGCGGAATCCTGGTCTGATCGCCGCCCGCCTTCACGGCAGCCCGGCGCCGGGCGTAGTCGATCAGAATGCGTCGCATGGCCTTGGAGCAGAACGCGAAGAACTGCGCACGTCCATCCCAGCTTCCACCCTGCACGCGCGCAAGCTTCAGGTAGGCCTCATGCACAAGGGCGGTAGTATCGACCGTGCCACCACGGGCGGCCCGGAGATGATAATGCGCTATTCGGCGCAGATCATCGTACACCAGGTCGATGAGCTGGTCGAATGCGCCCGCATCGCCCCCGCTCCACTGGCGGACAAGCTGCGTTATCTCACCCCTGGTAGCCTCGGTCAAGCGTCGTTACTCACTCGGAGGCGCCGTCGCGCCAACTCGCAGCGGTGGGCGTGTAGCGGAAGGATCGTGGCGGCGTGATCTGCATCGAACCACAAGGCACCCGAATAAACCGCCTCGCGCCTACCATGACAAGAAACTCCAACGCCACCGATAGGTCCAGGCCGAAAGTTGCGTGTCCACTGGCCTGTCGGATTCCGGTTGCCTTCAATCACTCAATCTCCGCCCGCAGTTGGAGCAGAACGACGCTGCAGGATCCGCACGCTCGCCACAGTTCGGACAGTTGCCCGCCGAGTGGCGGTATTGCTCGATGAGCGCCTCGGCTGCATCGCCCCGCGCACCGGAAGCATCGTCGCTGCGCATAGCCAGTACCGCATCCGCCGTATACGCAGCCTTGAGCCTCGCGTAGTCCGTATCGGACAGCTTGCCCGTTGCGCGGTCGAATTCCACTTCTCGTAATGCATCGACGGCCCGTTCGATATCGGTAGGCTCGCTGCTGATGACCGGCTTGGGGGGTCGGGCGCCGGAGTCGGCGAAAATCGGGTACAGCACGAAAGCGAGCGCGCCAAGCGCGAGTACAGTACCGACGAGAAGAGCCAGCATCGCCGTGTTCACCTCCCGTCGCGGCGTACTGCAGCGTCCAGCCGGGCCAGCTCGTCAGGCGTGGCCTGTACCTCATCCACCGGCGCATCCGCCGCGATCTCCTGCTGGCGCCACCGTCGCAGCATTGCGAGGATGAGCACAGCGCCTCCCCCGATCGCCGCGAACGGCGTGAGATAGGCCACCCAGTTGAATCCCTGCTTGCGCGGCAGGAGCAGGATTGACTCGCCATAGGTGCCGACCAGCGCGTCGACGATCTCCCGTGCCTCATAGCCGCCTTCGACCAGTGCCATCACATCCCGATGGATCGCCGGCGCGAACTCGCACGGCATGGACGTACGGCAGGCGTAAATGTCCAGCGTGCATGGGCACGGGCAGGAGATGGTGCGCTCGAGCGCGTCCCGCTCGTCAGGCGTCATCGATGGCACGGCACCCGGTTTCGCCGGCCGCTTGACCGGCAGATATCCCTCGCCGCTCATTGTCGCGCCGGGCATCCCGGTCTTGAGCTCCTGAGAGGCGAGCACGCCGGCCGGTGCGAGCGTGGCGGCACCCGCGGCAAGGCGCGCGATAAAGGCGCGTCGCGACGGCATTCAGTCCCCCACCGCTACGGCTTCGGGCTCCAGCATGGCGCGATAGCCGCTCCCGGCCCGACGCCGCTGGGACTGCGGCCACATGACGACCAGCCCGCCGATTATCATGATGACCCCGCCCAGCCACACCCACCTGACGAGCGGGTTGAAGGTGATACGCATCTGCGCCGTTTCGCCGGCGCTCACACCGGCAAGCACGACGTAAACGTCCTGCCGCCATGTCTCGAGGATGCCTACCTCGGTGGAAGGCTCGAAGGTGGGCGCACCGCGACTGTCCACGTGCTGCCGTTTCTCGCTGGTGATAAGTCCGGCACGGCGCTCTCCCGACGTCGCCGACAGCGCAACGGCAATTACCTGGCGGTTGAGTTGATCGTAGCTCGATACGCCGTTGCTGGTGAACGTCCAGGCGCGCCCGTACGGATCGGTTGCGGCGAAGGTCTCGCCTGGCGACAGCGATACGTTCAACTCCTTCCTGAATGCGAGACCGGCGAACGCCGCGAACAGCACGACGATACCCACGTGTACGATGTAGCCGCCATAACGCCGCCGGTTCCGCGCCACCAGCTGCACCAGTGCCCGGCCGATGGATTCTCCATACATCACGCGCCGCGCGCGCACGCCCTTGGCGAACTCCTGGGCCACGGTTCCCAGTACGAACGCCCCGAGCGCGTACGCAATCAGCGCGTATCCATCGCGCATACCCAGCGCGTACAGCAGCGTTCCGGCGACTACGCCGGCGATGGCCGAGCCGGTGAACTGCCGTCGGAGATTGGTCATGGACGCGCGCCGCCAGGCGATCAGCGGACCAATGCCGGTGAGCGCGAGCAGCGCCAGACCCAGCGGCACGTTTACCTGGTTGAAGAACGGTGCTCCCACCGTGATCCTCGTGCCGTGCAACGCCTCACTAATGATTGGAAAGAGAGTGCCCCAGAGCACCGAGAAGGCGATGCCGACCAGCAGCAGGTTGTTGAACAGGAAGCTGGCTTCGCGGCTCACCACGCTCTCGAGATGCGCGGTGGCCTGAAGGTCGGGCAGCCGTGTGGCGACCAGGTACGCCGAGACGACGATGCCCATCACGAGAAATCCGGCGAACCAGTAGCCGACCGACGACTGCGCAAAGGAATGCACGGAGGAGACGATGCCACTTCGCGTAATGAACGTGCCGAACACCGCCAGCAGAAAGGTCGCGATGACCAGCGTCACGTTCCACTTCCGCAGCATCCCTCGCTTCTCCTGAACCATCACCGAATGCAGGAACGCCGTACCTGTCAGCCATGGAAGGAGTGAGGCGTTCTCCACCGGATCCCACGCCCAGTAGCCCCCCCAACCCAACTCCACGTACGCCCACCACATGCCGAGCAGAATTCCGGTGGTCAGGAACACCCACGACAGGAGCGCCCAGCCCCTTACGGCGCTCAGCCATTCGGCGTTCAGCCGGCGGGTGATCAGCGCCGCCACCGCGAAGGCGAACGGCACCGTGGTCGCCACGTAGCCCAGATAAAGACTGGGTGGATGCAAGGCCATCCCGGGATTCTGGAGCTGCGGGTTCATCCCGCGCCCATCGGGCGGAAGCCAGGAGAGCCGCTCGTAAGGGTTGGACCCGAACGCGGTGACCAGCAGAAAAAAAAGCGTCACCGCTGACAGTGTGCCGGCCACGTAAGGCGCGAGATCGGGGAGCCGGTTGCGATTGAGCCACACGGCGGTCGCCGCGTACATCGCCAGAATCAACGTCCAGAACAGCAGAGATCCCGACTGGCCGGCCCAGAAGGCGCTGATTTTGTAGGCGGCAGGCAGATTTGCGCTGGTGTACGAGGCGACGTACCTGAACGCGAAATCCGAGCGAAGCAGCGCCGACCAGAGGCCGATCGAGGCGAGCACGACGAACGCCAGTGTGGCATATACTGCTCGCTCGCCACTCAGTATCAGGCTGCGGTTCCGCTGCGCTCCGCCGGCAAAGGACACGATGGTACCCCAGGCCGCCATTAGCACCGCGACCCACAACGACAGCTCACCTGCCAGCGTCATGCGCCGGCGCCAGCTGGCTCGGCCGGTAGCTCGCGGATGTCGCGGTGCTCGGTAAGTACGACGGCCAGAGCTGCGCCGAAAAACCTGGAGCGCGCATTCATTCGATCGGCGACCTCACGGCACCTGGTGCGAGCTTACCTGGATTTCCGATCGGTCGCCGGCGCTGGCTCGGAAGACGAGCCTTGCGTGGCTTCGGAAGTTGCGCCCCGCGTGGAAGTTGGGCCGCGCGTGGCTTCGAGGCGCACGCGAGCCATGATCTCCGCCAGCTCCGCCTCCGCCTGCGACCGGTCCGCAGCATCCCATAGCACGGTGTTCCGGTGGAGATGCCTCACGCGGTGCAGCATCTCATCGATGAGGTTGCGCAACGCGTGATTCGCGCGGCGCTCACGCTCCAGTCGCTCGAGTTCGTCTGTCATGGATGGGTGTGGGTCGGTGCCTCAGCAATATACCGTCGTCACATGCTCTCTACAGGAGTTAGCGTTCGGTCCGAACCAGCAGCAGTGTCGCCGCTCCGGCTCCCGCTGCATCCCAGATCAGATCGCGCGCGCTCACTCTGCGCCCATTCCGGCGATCGCTAAGCTCCTTTCCGATACCGAAACCGGCAGTCATCACGCTAGCGCCCGCGAGGGCCAAGCCGTGTCTTGCATCGAACGCCCGCAGTGCGCCGTAGCCGAGGCTCTGCAGCATGGCTGAAACGAAAAAGTGGCGGACCTTGTCGGTGCCGAACCACAGATCCTCCTCGACCTGACTAGCAGGCATGGCAAGAGCTATCTCGTTGTCATCCGGCATGTTGGTGGAACACCGGCATCCCGCGGTGACCAGAGCGCGATGCTCAGCGCGAAGTGCGGCCGGCCGCTCGAGAGCGAACTGTGCCCGTGCGGAGTGCATTGGCGCCAGCAACAGTACGAAGCCAAGAAGAGAAAGCGTCTTCACGCCGACCGCCGACCGCGCCGCGTAACAGCCGCGCCTATCCCCAAGGCGGCAAAGCGTTCCCGGAGCAGCAGGATCGACCGATCGAGACGATCCCTGTTGCCTGGCTGATTTGGCCAGCTGCTGGCACCGGAGGGATGCGGCAATGGAATGGCGGCAGATTCGCCGCCGGAATGGGAGACAGTAAACGTTCTGCCCACGACATCGGCGAGAGGGCGCGGTCCGAGAAATCGGTCGATGGCCAGACGGCCCACCGGAATTACCAGCGCAGGGCGGATGAGTCGCAATTCGTCATCCAGCCACGGAGCGCACGACTCGCGTTCGTCAGGCGAGGGCACACGATCGCCCCGTCCGGTCGGACTCGGTCCCGGATAACAGCGCGTAATGGCGGCGATGTAGATCGCGTCGCGTGCGGTGGCTTCGTCCATCCCCGCCTGCTCGAGCCAGCGGAAAAGAGTGCGGCCGGCCCTGCCGGCAAATGGCCGGCGGTCACCGCACTCGACCTGTCCGGGTGCCTGTCCAACGAGCACGGCGCGCGGCGCGCGCGCGAGGGAAAGAATCGGCACGACCGCCGGATCCATGTGCGCGCACCGGCGGCAGGCTCCGAGCGATCTGCGATGCCTGGCGAGCGCACGGTCGAGGGCGGCACTCATGCGCTGTCCCGCGCCCATGATAGTGTGGCGCGCACGGCGCGCGCCCACCCTTCTGCGGCCTCGCTTGCCGCCCGCCGGCCGGCTCCAGGAGCAAACTGCCTGAACGTGCGGGTTGCGAGAAACCGTCCCGCGTCAGGCCAGATTCCGGCCGCCAGACCGGCCAGCCCGGCCGCACCTAACGCCGTTGTCTCGACCATGTCCGGACGCTCGACGGGAAGGCCGAGTACATCAGCCTGGTATTGCATGAGCCAGTCGTTGAGCGACGCACCGCCATCCACCCTGAGCCGCTCGAACGCGACTCCAGCCCGGCTCTGCATCAATCCGGCGATGTCCGCGGTCGAGTAAGCCATCGCTTCCACGGCGGCTCTGATCAGATGCGCGCTCGTGGTGCCGCGAGTGAGCCCTACGATCGTTCCGCGCGCCGCGGGCTCCCAGTGCGGCGCGCCCAGCCCCACCAGCGCCGGCACGAAGTAGACGCCGTCGTTCGAATCCAGCGACTTCGCAATAGCCTCGCTCTCCGATGCCTTCTCGAGAATGCCCAGCCCGTCACGGAGCCACTGTATGGCGGCGCCGGCGATGAATATCGCCCCTTCCATCGCGTAGGCCGGCGCGCCCGTGGCGTCGCAGGCGACGGTGGTCAGCACACCCTCGCCCGCGGCGGGGCGCGCGGCGCCTGTATTCAGGAGCAGAAAGGCTCCCGTTCCATACGTGTTCTTTCCCTCTCCCGCACTCCAGCACCCCTGGCCGAACAGCGCCGCCTGCTGGTCTCCGGCAATCCCGGTGATCGGCATTGCCGAACCAAAGAACTCCGCCGCCGCCGTGCCGAAGTTTCCGGCCGAAGGACGCACCTCCGGCAGAATGGCTCGAGGCACGCTGAACACGCCGCACAACTCATCGCTCCAGCCTAACGACCGAATGTCGAACAGGAGTGTGCGCGACGCGTTCGTCGGCTCCGTGGCGTGCACCGCTCCCCGGGTCAGCTTCCACACCAGCCAGCTGTCGATCGTCCCTGCCGCCAGCTCCCCGGCTTCCGCCCGGGCAGCGAGCTGCTCGTCGGAACCGAGCAGCCACTCCAGCTTGGTAGCCGAAAAGTATGGGTCCACCACCAGCCCCGTCCGCTCGGCGAACCATGAAGCTCGTGGCGCAAGCTCGGCGCATCGCGCAGCCGTGCGCCTGTCCTGCCAGACAATGGCCCGGGCGACCGGCGTGCCGGTGGCGCGATCCCAGACCACCACGGTCTCGCGCTGGTTGGTGATGCCTATCGCGTCAGGCTGTACGCCGGCCTGCGCAATGGCCTCGCGCGCCGCGTCCACCGTGCGATCGAAGATCTCGATTGCATCGTGCTCCACCCACCCCGGTCGCGGAAAGTGCTGCGTGATTTCACGATACCCGCGCCCTGCCACCGCCCCGTCGGCAGTGATTACGAGGCAGGTGCTCCCGGTGGTGCCCTGGTCGATGGCGAGCACGTGCCGGGTCATCTGCGCGGACTGGAGTTCGAGGTAGGCACGCGCCAAAGCTACGAAGGGGGCGCGGCGCAGGCTACGCGGCTGTTCGCTCCTCGGGGCGTGTCCGGCTCCGCCGCTCGGGAAAATGCTTGTCCAGAAACCGGATCAGCGCTCGCTCTTCCGGCTGATGGGCAATCGGTCCCGCCGCATGCCGCTGCCGCCTGGATGGCGTGATCGTCTCGGCCGCGTCGATGTAACGCGCGATGAGAATCGGATGCACGTATGCCTTGCGGCAGATCGCCGGGGTGTTGCCGAGCTCTGCCGCCACCAGCCGCAACGCCAGTGCCACGTTTCGCTTGCGCGCCTGCTCGGTCTTTACGGGACCCAGCTCGGCGAGCACGGTGGCGAACCGCAGCGTTCCCCCCCACGTTCGAAAGTCCTTCGCCGTATACTGGCGCCGGGTAATGGCGCGAACGTACTCGTTCACGTCGCGCGCCGTGAGATTCACCCATTCGCGGCCCTGCTTGTAGCGGAACAGCCGCGCCCCCGGCGCCTTCAGCAGGCGGTCGATCGCCTGCGCTAGTGTCGCGTCTTCTATCACCCGCCACTGTCGAATCGCCCGCTTGCCGGGATACTGGAAGGTGATCAGATCATCTTCAACCCGCACGTGGCGCCGCTGCAGCGTCGTCAGGCCGAACGTCTTGTTCTCGGATGCATAACGATCGCTGCCTACGCGAAAGAACCCCTCGCCAAGCAGGCGAACCGCGATCGCCGCGACGTGCTCCCGTGACCAGTCGCCGCGCTCGAAATCCTCGACGAGCTGCTCGCGGATGCGCGGCAGGGCGATCGCCAGCCGTCGCACGCGATAGTGCTTGCGACGCTCGCCCCGTTCCACACTCGCCAAGTGATAGCGGTACTGGCGGCGTCCGCGCGCATCCCAACCGAACGCCTGGATGGCCGAGCGGGCCGACACCGCGATGTGAACATCGCGCCACGCCGGCGGAATCCGCAGCGCGTCGATGCGGTCGAGATCACGCCGCGACCGGACAGGCGTGCCGGCGGGCAGCATGTACCGAAAGCCACGTGTCTTGGTACCGACTCGCTTTATCCATCGGGGCATGCCCTGCCAGAGGGCAAAAACGGTGCGCGCGATGTAGATTCGGCGAGGGCGGAGCCCCGGTGCGCGGCCCGCTCGCCTGTGCCGAACGGCACCGTTTACAAGCTCACTTTCCCACTCCGTCGCATGTCCTACACCTGCCTCACGATCGAGGTCGCCGACCGCATCGCCACTCTCGCGATCAACCGCCCCGATAAGCTCAACGCCCTGAATGATGTCACCATCGGCGAACTGGGCGAGGCGGCGATGGCCCTGAGGGAACGTTCGGATGTAGCGGGGATTTTCGTGACGGGCGCCGGGAGCAAGGCGTTCGTCGCCGGAGCGGATATCTCCGAATTGGCGGGACAGGGACCGGTGGACGGCCGGGCGCGGTCGATCCGTGGCCAACAGGTGTTCGACATGTTTTCGCGGTCGCCCAAGCCTGTGATCGCGCTCATTAACGGCTACGCGCTAGGCGGCGGATGTGAGCTCGCGCTCGCATGCCACATGCGCATCGCCGCCGACACGGCCAGGCTGGGGCTGCCTGAGACCAAGCTCGGGATCGCCCCCGGCTATGGCGGTACTCAGCGCCTGCCCCGGCTGGTCGGCGTGGGCCGAGCGCTGGAGCTGATTCTCAGTGGCGAGATGATCGATGCCGTCGAGGCGCATAGAATCGGCATGGTCAATCGGGTGGTCCCGGCAGGCGAGCTGCGAGAAGCGGGAGAAGGTTTGATGCGGCAGATACTGGAGCGCGGACCGCTTGCCGTCGCGCTGAGCATCGAGTCCGTAACCCGCGGCGTGGAGATGCCACTGGCGGAGGGACTGGCAATGGAAGCGAATCACTTCGGCATACTCGCGTCTACCGACGACATGCGGGAGGGAACGGCCGCGTTCCTGGAGAAGCGGGCGCCGGCGTTTCAGGGCCGATGATGCGAAAGCTCGCGCTGCTCGCCTGCCTTGCGTTGCCGCTGCTGTCGGTGGCGCTCGGCTGCTACCGGGACCGTGAGCGGCTCGATGTCCCGGTGCTCGAGCTCCTGCCTGACGTCGATTCCATCAGCCCCGGCGACACCATTCGCGGCGTACTGCGCGCGACCGATGCCAGCGGGCTTCTCCTGGTGCGGCTGCTCGCCGTGTACCGACGTGATGCGCTGACGCCGTTCGTCGACACGCTGCGGTTCCGTTATGATCTGTCGGAAGAGACGTCCGTACAGCTTCCGTTTGCAGTTCCCATCGCGGATGTAGTCCCCGTCGGATCGCGCGTCGCGCTGCTCGCCGCTGCGTTCGATGACCAGGAGTTCATGGTCGAAGTCACCGACACCCTCTGGGTCGTGCCGTGAGCACATCGGCGGCGCCGGCCGCCGAAACGGTAACGCGGCGCATCTGGTTGGAGAGTGTGCGGGTGCGGGATTTTCGCAACCTGGCGTCGGTGGATCTCTCGCCGGCGCGCGAGGGGATGGCGTTGGTTGGCGAAAACGGGCACGGGAAGACCAACCTGCTCGAGGCTCTCTACTACCTGCAGCTGTTCCGCTCCTTTCGCGCCGCGCGCGATACGGAGCTCGTCAGGTTCGGCGCACGCGCCTTTCACGTAAGTGCGACCGCGCACGGGGCGTCGGCCGCGCAGGTCGCGGTGGGATTCGAGTGCGCACCGGGGCAGCGCTCCGGCGGACGGAAGCGCATTCGCATTGACGGGAGCGAGCCCGACACGATCGCCGATGCGGTGGGAGTCATACCCGCTGTGCTGTTTGCGCCGCGCGACGCCGCCATGATCGGGGGAGGGCCGTCGGAGCGGCGCCGATTCCTGGATGTCATGCTCTCCCTGTCATCGCGGCCGTATCTGCGAACGCTCCAGCGCTACCGGGCAGCTCTCGTAAGGCGCAACATCGCCTTACGAGAGGCGCAGCGCGGTGGAGATCCGGACGCCGTTGCCGCATGGGAGCCCGCGCTCGCCGAGGCGGGTGCGGCCCTGTACAGGGACCGGAGCGCGTGGACGCTTGGCGCGGCGGAAAACTTCAGCCGGCTTTGCCAGCGGATCGGCGAACGCGGCATCGTCGAGCTCCGCTATCAATCCACCTTCGCCGGCTCCGAAGATGTGGAGGGATCGCTCCGCGCGGCGCTGGAACGGCGCCGCTCCCTCCACGTTCGGCGTGGCGTCACCCTCGACGGCCCGCACCGCGACGATCTGGCGCTCGAGCTCGATGGCCGTGAGCTCCGCACCTACGGCTCGGCTGGGCAGCACCGCACCGCGGCGATCGCACTCCGGCTGCTCGAAGGGGCGACGCTCCGAGCGGCGAAAGATTCGGAGCCGCTCATACTCCTCGATGATCCCTTTGCCGAGCTCGATGCGCGACGAGCGGGGCGGATTCTCGAACTGCTCGCGGACGGCGCGCGAGGGCAGACGGTGCTGGCCGTACCCCGGGAGAGCGAAGTGCCCGCGCATTTCACCCGGCTCGAGCGGTTCCGGGTCGTTCATGGCGCCATTCAGCCGGCCGGGAAATGAGCGGGCGAAGAGCGGGCCGGCCGAAGCTCATTAGCGAGGCGATCGCGCGATTCCTGAGCGATTCGGGAATCGCGGAACGGGTGGAGCAGGCTCGTGTGGTACCGGATTGGGATGCACTGGTCGGGGCACAGATCGCCGGGGTCACAGCCCCGCACGCGGTCACGCGCGACGGAACTCTGTTCGTCGAGGTAAAGTCGCATGCGTGGATGAGCGAGCTGTCGCTAATGGAGCCTCAGATCATTGCCGCGCTCAACCGCGTGGAGGGACGCGCGCCGATCAAGCGGATCCATTGGCGGCTGATGCGCGACTGACCGCACGTCGCATCCGGAGGCGCAGTCAGCTAAATTTATCAGGTTACGGCGCGCGTCATTCCGGCCCTTCCAGACGCGCATGCGACCGATTCTCCGCAAGGTGAAATGAGCAAATACGACGCCGGCCAAATCCAGGTCCTCAAGGGTCTGGATGCCGTACGTAAACGTCCGGGCATGTACATCGGGTCCACCTCGGCCCGCGGGCTCCACCACCTGGTGTACGAGGTTGTGGACAACTCGATCGATGAGGCGCTGGCCGGGTTCGCCGACCGGGTGGAAGTGATCATTCACGCAGACGATGCGGTGACGGTAGAGGACAACGGGCGAGGCATCCCCGTCGACCTGCATCCGACCGAGAAGATCCCTGGACTCGAACTGGCGATGACGGTACTGCACGCCGGCGGCAAGTTCGACAAGAACACCTACAAGGTCTCCGGCGGACTGCACGGCGTCGGCGTCTCGGTGGTCAACGCGCTCTCCGAACATCTGAAGGTGTGGGTGAAGCGCGACGGCAAGGAGCACTACATGGACTTCATTCGCGGCGGCACGCGAACGCAGCTGAGCGTGCTCCGCAAGGTCCCGAAGTCCGAGAGGGGCACCAAGGTCTGGTTCAAGCCTGACGCGCAGATCTTCACCGTGCTCGAGTACGATTACGACACGCTTGCGACCCGCCTCCGCGAGCTCTCCTTTCTGAACAAGGGCGTGACCATCACGCTGCGGGATGAGCGCCTGGGACACGAGAAAGCGGAGACGTTCCTGGCGAAGAACGGGCTCCGGGAGTTCGTGGAGTTCCTCACTACTACACGCAAGCCGCTGCACCCCGACGTTCCGTACATCGAGACGACGCGCGACTTCGTCGAGATCGAGCTCGCGCTGCAGTACAACGACGGCTATAACGAGAACGTGTTTTCGTTCGTCAACAACATCAACACCATTGAAGGCGGAACGCACCTTACCGGCTTCAAGACGGCGATTACGAACGTCATCAAGAACTACGCGGAGAAGGGCAACTTCCTGAAGAAGGTGGACTTCAAGCTCACCGGAGATGATGCGCGCGAGGGGTTGGTCGCTGTGTTGTCGATCAAGGTGCGTGAGCCACAGTTCGAGGGGCAGACGAAGACCAAGCTGGGCAACTCCGAAGTTGAAGGGATAGTGCGCAGCGTAGTGCAGGAACTGCTCTCGCAATACATGGACGAGCACCCGCGCTGGGCCAACATAGTCGTGGAGAAGGCGGTGTCGGCGGCCCGCGCGCGCGAGGCCGCGCGTAAGGCACGCGATCTGACGCGCAAGAAAAGTGCGCTCGACGTGGGCAACCTACCCGGCAAGCTGGCCGACTGCTCGTTATCCGATCCGCACATGTGCGAGCTCTATCTGGTGGAGGGCGACTCGGCGGGTGGATCGGCGAAGCAGGGGCGCGACCGTATGTTCCAGGCCATTCGTCCGCTGCGCGGCAAAATCATCAACGTTGAAAAGGCGCGCATCGACAAGGTGCTTTCCAACGAGGAAATCCGCACGATCATCACGGCAATCGGTGCAGGTATCAAGGAAGAATTCCAGATCGAGCAGGCGCGCTACCACAAGATCATCATCATGACGGATGCAGACGTGGATGGTGCTCACATCCGTACGCTGCTGCTCACCTTCTTCTTCCGGCAGATGCGCGAGCTGATCGACGCCGGCTACCTGTACATCGCACAGCCGCCGCTCTTTCGAATCTCCAAGGGTAAGGAGGAGCACTATGCCTACGACGACGCCGAGCGCGAGCTGATAATGAACCGCCTCGGCAACGGCGATGGCCGTGGCTCACTCACGCTGCAGCGCTACAAGGGCCTGGGTGAAATGAATCCGGAGCAGCTGTGGGAGACGACCATGAAACCGGAGACGCGAACGCTCCTCAAGGTGGACATGGAGGATGCTCTGGAGGCAGAGCTCGTCTTCCAGCGGTTGATGGGCGACGAGGTGGAGCCGCGGCGAATTTTCATCGAGGAGAAGGCGCGGTTCGTACGCAATCTCGACATCTGAGGTTCCCGGACCGTAGCTGGCCTTACGAGCGCGCGTAGCGCTCGACACCTTCGGCTGTGATCCGGTGCGAGATGAGGGGCAATGGCAGATCGGCTTCCTCGGCGATGCGAATGGCCTGTGCGAGCGCCACCCGTCCCGCGGCCACACCGGCCGGGTCTCTGGCAAACACGGTCGCCAGGGGCTCACCCACCTCGACCCAATCTCCGGGCTTGGCGGTGATGACGAAGCCGACCGAGACGTCGATCGTATCTTCGACTCTGGTACGGCCGCCGCCTAGCACCACTACGCCGCGGCCGACGATGCGGGGATCGACTGAGGCCACGAAGCCCCGCTGCGGAGCGGTGAACAGCTCGCATTCGTGGGCTTGCGGGAGTACGGATGGATCCTCGACCACCGCGGGATTGCCACCCTGTGCCTCGATGATCTCGGCGAACTTCGCCGCCGCCGAACCGGTGGCGATGGCGATCTCCATGCGCCGGCGCGCCTCATCCTCGCTCATTGCCACCCGCGCGGCGAGCAGCATCTCCGCGCCGAGCGCGTAAGTGAGCGCCATCAGGTCCGGCGGGCCATCGCCGCGTAAGGCATGAATTGCCTCCTCGGTCTCCAGAGCGTTGCCACAGGCGCGACCTAACGGCCGGTCCATTGCCGTGACCAGTGCGATGACTTCGGTGTCGTGCGCGGCGCCAAGATCGATCATCACACGCGCGAGCTCGATCACACTCTCCAGTTCGGAGAGAAAAGCTCCCGAGCCGCGCTTGACATCGAGCACCAGTCCATCCAGTCCCTCAGCCAGTTTCTTGCTCATGATGCTCGCGGCAATCAGCGGAATGCATTCTATGGTGGCTGTCGCCTCTCGAAGCGCGTAGAGCCGGCGGTCGGCTGGGGCAATCTCTTCAGTCTGGCCCATCAGCACGCAGCCTATCTGCTCCAGTTGCGCTTCCGCTTCACTGATTGAGAGCGCGGTTCTGAAGCCCGGAATAGCCTCGAGCTTGTCGAGGGTGCCGCCGGTGTGCCCCAAACCCCTTCCCGAAATCATTGGCACATGAGCGCCGCAGGCCGCTACCAGCGGTGCCAGGACCAGCGAAACCTTGTCACCTACCCCTCCGGTGGAATGTTTGTCCACACGAGGGGCGCCCTCGGGAGCCGCCACCAGCCTGGCGCCGCTCGACAGCATCGCCTCGGTCAGTGCGGCGGTTTCGCCACGATCCAGGCCGCGCCAGAACACCGCCATCAGCAGTGCCGCCATCTGATAGTCCGGAACGTGACCAGCTACATAGGCACGCATGAGCGCACGCCACTCGCCGGCTTCGAGCCGGCCGCCATCACGCTTTCGCTCGATCAGGCGGTAGGCGAGCATTCGGTGCGCAGTGGGGTACTTTGAGATGGATTTCGAACGCACCCGCGGCCGCCAGAGGGACGGCCGGGAGCTGTGAAGGCCCTAATGTCGGAGATCGGATGAGGTTCCGCTACCTTGCTCTCGCCGCCCTTCTGGGCGCTACACCAATGGCCGCCGTCGCGCAGCAGGACGCCGCCCAAGCCCTGGTCGTGGCCGGCGACCGCGCGTACGAGAAGCAGCAGGTCGCCGCGTCGCTGGCTCAGTTCGAATCGGCGGTAGCCGCCGACAGCACACATTACGAGGCGCTCTGGAAGGCCTCGCGCTCGGCCGTGGATCTTGCCGAATACGAGCCCGATGCCGGACGCAAGCAGGCGCTGTTCGAGCAGGCCGAGCGCCATGCCCGTCGCGCGGTGGCGGTGAACGCGGATGACGCCGAGGGTCACTTCGCCATGGCTCGTGCATTGGGACGCGTTGCGCTGACCAAAGGCGCCCGTGATCGCGTACGCTATGCCACTCAGGTTCGGGCGAGCGCGTTACGCTCGCTCGAGCTGAATCCCGATCATCCCGGAGCGCTACACGTATTAGGCAGGTGGAACGCCGAGGTGATGCGCCTGAGCGGCCTCACCCGCTTCTTTGCCAAGAACCTTCTGGGCGGCAAGGTGTTCGAGGAGGCGAGTTGGGACGATGCCCGGCGGTACCTGGAACGGGCGGTCGCCGTGGATCCCCAGCGACTGGTGCACCGCCTCGGGTTGGCCGAGATATATCTCGATCTCGAGGAGAACGAGAAGGCACGCGAGCAATTGTCGCTGGTGGTCAACGGCGCCGCCAGCGACTACAACGACCCTCACTACCAGCGGGAAGCCGGAGCGCTGCTCGAGAAAATCGGCTGACCGATACGTCAGGCAGGGCGCTGTAACGCGGGACCACGCTTCGCTCGTCGCAACCGCACGCGGCCTCACGGTGTCCGGATCGGAACCCGCGTTACCTGCACCCTCGCTGAACGCCCCGCATCACCATCCAGCGCGACTCAGGAAATCCTCGGCCGCCCAACGGCCGCGCGCCATGCCCCTGGTCATCCCGCGACGAACACGCCGCTTGCCGCGCCTCGCCGAGTGCCCGAGCTCTTCGCGCAGGTCGTCGATGTGGTCTCCGGCTCGCCCACGCAGCAAGCGGGTCCGCTCCCCGATCAACTCCCGCATCTCGTCGCCCGACCGTGGCGCAAAAAGCAGGGCGAGACCCGCTCCCAGCGCCAGCCCCAATACCAGACCCGCCGTGGCCGCGCCCGTCTGGCGCCAGGCATCGGCAGAGAACCACTCTTCATCCTCGTCGCCCTCTAATTCCTCGTCCTCTTCCCATTCGTCGGCGTCGGAAACATCGTCAAAGGTCTCTTCGCCTTCATCGCCTCCGCCGGCCCCTAGCTCTACCTCGTCCAAATCCCGATCATTGGGCATATCACCCCTCCACGCTGCTGGTAGGAAAATTGCGACGCCGCAGAATCCGTGTAGAAATGTGAGCGGCGTGCCTCAGTGGCCGTCGAAAAGATAGTACCTGCGTCCGGCCCCGTAACGGCCGGATTCTTCCGAACTTCAAGATTCGCTCCGCCGGTTTCTGACAATCCGCCAGTTCCTCAGCCGACCAGCCAAGGTTATTGAATGAGCAAGAATGGTAAGACAGTTCTACTCGTCGAGGACAACGAAGACAACAGGATCGTCTATTCGACAATTCTTCAGCACTTCGGCTATACGGTATCGGAGGCGCTGAACGGCGAAGAAGGAATTGCCAAAGCGCGTGAGGAGCAACCGGATCTGATCCTGATGGACATTTCCATCCCGATTATAGACGGCTGGGAAGCGACGCAGGTGCTCAAGCGCGATCCGGCCACTCGCAACATACCGATCATTGCGTTGACGGCACACGCATTGGCGTCGGACCGGGACAAGGCAATGGAAGTGGGGTGCGACAGCTATCTGGCCAAGCCATGCGAGCCGAAGCAGGTGGTTAGCGAGGTTTCGCGGTTCATTGGGCGGGGGCATGACGAGTGAGCCGGCCCGCGCGGCGCGCATTCTGATAGTTGACGATCACGAAGACAACGTCGAGCTGCTGCGCGCGCGCCTCGAATCACGTGGCTATATCTGCGTGTCGGCACGCGATGGCGAGGAAGCGCTCGAGCGCGTAGCCGAGTGCGCGCCCGATTTGATGCTGCTGGACCTGATGATGCCGCGCATGGATGGCTTCGAAGTCGCGCGCCGGATCAAGTCGAACCCCGATCTGCCGTTCATTCCGATCATCGTCCAGACCGCGCTCGACGACGTCGAGCACAAGGTGGAAGGCCTCACTGCGGGGGCCGACGATTACATCACCAAGCCCATCAACTTCCCCGAGCTCGAGGCGCGGGTGCATTCCATGCTGCGCATCAAGCGCCTTCAGGATGCGCTGGAAACGGCAAATGCACAGCTTACGAGGCTCGCCACGACGGATGGATTGACCGGATTGTTCAACCGGGGGCACATCGAGGAGCGCCTTCGGGAGATGTTCGAACACTCTCTACGGCTTCACGAGCCATTGAGCTGTGTCATGTTCGACCTGGACCATTTCAAGGCCGTCAACGACAGCTACGGACACCAGGCCGGTGACGCGGTCCTCAAGCAGTTCGCCGAGCTGATAACCGGCGTGGCACGCGAGGTGGATCGGGTAGGGCGTTACGGAGGGGAGGAGTTCATGGTCATCCTCCCAGGTACTGTGCTCGATTCCGCCGTGACGTTCGCGGAACGCGCGCGTCTGGAAGTGGAGCAGCACTTGTTCCGCATCGAGGGGGCAACGCTTCGACGGACAGTCAGCTGCGGGGTAGCGGGGTGGCCACACCCCGGCATCGAGCACCGCGAGCATCTCGTACGGTCTGCGGATGATGCGTTGTACGTGGCGAAGGCTCTGGGCCGTAACCGCGTCGTGCGGTTCGACAGCGCCGAGTTCCGTGCCCATTTCGAGGACGACCATGAGCATGCCGAAAGTGGCAGCAGTGCCGCGCGTGCGCGGGAACGGGGATGATCCGGAGCGATTGCACCAGCGAGTTCTGGAGCTGGAGCGCGAGCGCGACCAACTCGTTGCCGTAATTGACATGTTGCAGGGCATCTCCTCGTCGCTCCACTTCGAGGAAATCCTGCAAACGATCGCCGAGAAACTGGGCAACGCCTACGGATTGGACCGGTGCTCCATCTATCTCGCGACGGACAATCGCGAAGTGCGGCTCATGGCGACGTACGAAGACCCGTCCATCCGCAACCTGATCGTCGATCTGCAGCAGTATCCTGAATTGGAGCAGGCCTTCGAATCCGGCAATACGGTGTTCATTCCCGATGCCGCCAACGATCCCCGCCTCTTCCCCGTTCGCGACCAACTCGAGTCTCGCAACGTCCGCTCCATCATCGTCGCTCCCATTCGGTGGCAGGGGAACACGATCGGCGCGATTTTCCTGCGGACGGAGCGCGATGCGATCGAGTTCGGCGACAGCGACGTGCGCTTCTGCCAGGTGATCGCGTCGCTCACGGCCAATGCACTGCGCAACGCGCACCGGTTCGAGCTGCTGCGGAGCGCGCGCGTGGACACGGTCCGGGCAAGCCGTTCGGCGGAGCGGGAGAGGGTGATGCTGCTGGCGCTCGTGCGGCGGCTGCTCGATGGCTACATCGCGGGGCGGCAGCATCGCGTAGCGGAGACGCTGCTTGTCGACGACGATCGCAAGAGCATCGAGCGCATTGCCGAGGACACGATGACGATGCTCGGACTGCTTGGAGCTGACGCGCTGTGAGCTGATCTTCCGGTGTGCTACCTTTTGGCGGATGCAAGAGGTCGTTCGCCATTAGGGAGAAACCCGGATGCTCATCAGCCAGGAAGTAAATCGGGCGCTCAACCAGCAGATCGGACACGAGTTCGGCGCCTCCCTCCAATACGTTTCCATCGCGGCGTACTTCGACGGTGAAGGCCTGCCGGCGCTCGCCAAGCACTTCTATCGCCAGGCACTGGAAGAGCGCGAGCACGCGATGCGGTTCATTCGCTACTCGCTCGACGCCGACGGCGCGATAGAAATTCCAGCCATTCCGGCGCCGCAGAGCGCCTTCAGCTCGGCTGAAGATGCAGTACGCCTGTCACTTGATTGGGAAGTCGAGGTCACTCGACAGATCAACGCCATCATGGATCTGGCCATTGCGCAGAACGATCACATGACCAAGAATTTTCTCGAGTGGTTCATCGGTGAACAGCGCGAGGAAGTGTCGAGCATGGACACCCTTCTGAAAATGGTGCGGCGAGCGGGCGAGAACGGGCTGCTGTTCGTGGAGAACTACCTTGCGCGCGGCGAGCACCCGTCCGGCGACGATCTGCCCACTGGCGCCTGACGACACACG
>CAZPCC010000395.1:0-77460 GCA_964584905.1 uncultured Gemmatimonadaceae bacterium
CGCGGCGCCCCCGGGCCCAGTGATCGTTGGATTTTGGCGGCGCGTGCGCCCGCCAGTCCTCGAGAGTCTCGAGCGCGACCCCGTTCTTCACGATCTTCATGTGCCACCTGCGGGGGAATCGGGGTGTCTGGCGGCGGCCTCGTACTGCGCCAGGATGTACGGCCAGCCCTCGGGTGCCGCGAGGGCATCGCGATAGGCGTCGGCCGCGGGGCCGTGCCGGACGAAATCGTCGTGCTCGAGCACCAGCCGGGTGCCTCCGCCCACCGGGCCGAACCGCACCCGCACGCGGCTCGCCTGCCGGGGATCCGGAACCGGCTCCCGTCGCGGGCTGATCTGCCAGAGGAGCTCGACGTCGTGCGGCGGCGTCCATGTCGTGACGCGGCCCCAGTCGCAGTGGAACCCGCCGGGCCCGCGCTCGGTGCAGCGCCCGCCGGCGCGAGGCTCGAGTCCGATCCACTCGAGCCCGTCGCGACTCCAGGTGTATGCCGCCGGCCACCAGCGGTGCATGCCCTCGGTGAAGAGCCGGAACGCATCGGCCGTCGGCAGCGGCACTGTGACATCGGAGGTGACCGGGCCGCCCGTGGGGAGCCGTTCGACGAGCACCAGCTCGTTGCCGTACAGGTCGGCGATGTGGGCGGATACCGCGCCGCTGTCTTCCACCGGCGGTTTGCGGACTTGCACGCCGCGCCGCGCCAGTTCCGCGGCAGTGGCCCGGCAATCAGCCGTGTAAACCACGAACAGCGGATGACTCCCTGCCTGACGACCGACCAGCTCGGCGTCCTCGCCCGTCGCCCGCAGCATCCACAGCCCGACCGGCGGCGTACCGCCCTGACCGGCAACGCCGATGTGCAGAAAACGCTGGCCGGTCGAGGCGGTCTGATCGTACAGCACGATGAAGCCGAGCGCGTCGCGGTAGAAGGCGAGCGCCTCATCGTACTCTCTCACGAGGAGCACAGTTCGACCTAACGCCTTCAGCAACGTCACCCTCCGCCGGAAAGGTGGCCGGCAACCTGCGGTATCGTCACGCTATTCCACAATCGCCGCTACCGCCTGTATCTCGATGAGGCACCCCTCGCGCAACTCGAGCACCGGGATGACCGCACGGGCTGGTCGATGATCGCCCAGTACGCGTGCGTACACGGCGTTGACCTGGGGCCACAACGACCGATCGGTGATGTAAATGGTCATCGAGCACACGTTCTCCAGGCTGCTGCCAGCCGCGCGCAGGATCGCCTCCACGTTGCGAAGCGTCCGTTCCGCCTGCCCTGCAATGTCGCCAGGCGCCACCACCGCGCCGGAAGCCGGATCGAGCGGGAGTTGGCCGGCGACGTAGACGAGACCACCGTGAACCACACCTTGCGAGTAGTGGCCGGCGGGAGCCGGTGCTTCGGTCGTCAATACGAGTTTCATATACGGAAAGTAGTGTCGTGAGGCTTCGCGATGCGTCAATCCGGATTGGCGGTATTTTTCCAGTGGCTACTGCGCCGTGCGCGTATAAACGAACGTCGCACCGACGTTCGGCGCGCCGGCCAGGTGCTGCATGCGCATCGTGAGAATCGGTGGCTCGAGCGTTCCTGTATCGGTGTACGCGGGCAAGGGTACGGTGCTTGACCGCGAGAAGTGCAGACGAGTCCCATCGACACTGTATCCGCTGACGAGCGTATCGGGCCGCGTGCTGATGAAAGTCAGGGAGCGAATGTCGAAAACGCGGTAACGGCTCCGGAACTCGATCCGCCCGTCGAGCACCCGATGCTCGATGAGCATTCCGTCCACCACCCGGCTTATGTATGGGTAAGGAAGCGGCGAGCCATTGACCGTTACCAACTGGTACGTGCCGCGTATCTCCGGCGCGGGTTCGGTGCTGCCGCCGCACGCCAGAAGGCCGCCCACCACGATCACCGCGCAAGCCCGCACGGGTTGCCGGCTGGTCGATACCCGCCGGCCGGCCACGCATAACGATGTGCGGGCGTTGCGGCGAAGGAAGGCGGCGATAGCTGGGTACACCGGAAGCCGTTGGTTAGTGGTAGTGGCTCGCCTATCATAAGCGCGGGCATTGCAAGCGCCAGCGTCGAGGCCAGGCGATCTCCTGCCGGACCCTGCTCGGCGTCGGTACGGAGGTGTTCACATGGGCTCCGTGATTTTCCGCCCTTGCGTTCGTGGCACGGGGGCGCTGCTGTGGTTCTGAGCCTGTCGTGCTCGTGCAACGGTCGGCGGCTGCCGCCCCCGCCGCAGCGGATACTCGGCTACCCGGCTCCTGCGGCGGTATGGCGAACGAACTCGGCGAGAATGACGCAAATAGCGCAACGGCACTAGCTTACATCGTGGTGGGGCGATGCTCGTGCAGATTACGCCGTGCCAATTCCGGATGTCGTTGGACGGGGGGCGGTTGCTTTAAGTACGCCCGAACCTTGCATTACCCGGGGCCGGGGGCGAGTGCCGTCCCCTTTATTCTGCATGGCACGTGACCTCGGACGAACCGAGCGAACGCAGTGCCGGTAACACAAGGAGAATCTCAAGGTGACGGTTGCGATAGTTTCCGGCTCCGCCGGGTTGATCGGCTCCGAGGCGGCTACTTATTTCGCTGAGCAGGGGATGCACGTCGTGGGCGTCGACAACGACATGCGAAGGGTGTTCTTCGGCGACGAAGCTTCTACTCAGTGGAACCGGGAGCGGCTGTCCCGGCGGCTCGGCGCAAACTACGAGCATCACGAAACGGATATTCGCGATGCGAAAGCGGTCGAATCGCTCTTCCGCCGCTTTGCCGGCGACATTGGCCTCGTGATCCACGCCGCGGCGCAGCCGTCGCACGATTGGGCAGCTCGCGACCCGCAGATGGACTTCACCGTGAATGCGAACGGCACCCTCAACGTGCTCGAGGCTGCACGGCTCCACGCGCCCGACGCCGCGTTCATCTTCACGTCGACCAACAAGGTCTACGGCGACACGCCGAACAGGCTGCCGCTTCTCGAGATGGAAACCCGGTGGGAGATCGATCCCGCGCACACGTACGTGCAGGGCATTCGCGAGGACATGTCGATCGATCACACAACGCATTCGCTGTTCGGCGCATCAAAGGTCGCCGCCGACGTAATGGTCCAGGAGTACGGACGTTACTTCGGGATGAAGACGGCCACCTTTCGCGGTGGATGCCTCACCGGCCCCAACCATTCTGGCACGCAGCTGCACGGGTTCCTCGCCTATCTAATGAAGTGCGCGGTCACCGGCACGCCCTACACGGTGTTCGGCTACAAGGGCAAGCAGGTGCGCGACAACATCCACAGCGCTGACCTGATCGCCGCCTTCCACGAGTTCGCCAAGGCACCGCGGTGTGGCGAGGTGTACAACATCGGTGGCGGGCGGTTCAGCAATTGCTCGATGGTAGAGGCGATCGCGCAGTGTGAAGAGCTTACCGGGCGCGCAATGACGTGGAGCTACTCCGATACGAACCGCGTCGGCGATCACATCTGGTGGATCAGCGACAACGGCCGGTTCGCGGAGCACTACCCGCAATGGGTTCAGAAGTACGATGTACCGGCGACCCTGCGCGAGATCCACGAGGCAATGGCCGAGCGGTGGCGGCCGGAGCAGGTGTCGGCGGTCGCGCCGTAACCCGGGCGGCGCATGGTGGTGCGGAACGGAGCCAACGACACTCCGTTCCCGTGTGATTCGCGCTGACGGACTCAGAACCGTTCGCGCCGCACCTTCACCATCTTGCCGCGAATCGTCGTTTTGCGTAATGCAGCGACGATCGCATCCGCATCGCGCTCCTTGACTTCGACCAGGCTGAAACTGTCGGCGATGTCGATCGCGCCGATGTTCTGGGAACTGACGCGCGCTTCGTTGGCGATCGCGCCCACCAGATCGCTGGGCCGCACGCCCGAGCGCCGCCCGAGCGGCACGTATATCCGCACGAAGTCGCCGTCGTCCCTGGAGTCGCCGCGGCCGCTTCGCTTCGCGGGCTTGGAGCCGCTTCGGGTAGCTCTCGTATCGCCCCTTCGATGCTCGGCCGGACGTGCCGTGCGGGTGCGCTGTTCGCGCGGCGGCGGCGTCACGTCCACATCCTCCATTTCGCGTGCGCCCATCTCGTGCACCAGCTTGATCGATGCCGCGGCGATGTCTACCAGCGCAAAGTCGCTGGCCAGCGCCTCGGCGATCACGGCGTAAGGCGAGAAATCGCCGCTATCCAGAACTTCGCGCACGGCCGCACTGGTCTGTTCCATCTGGCGGGCCCGCACATCCACGACGGTCGGCACCGACTCGATTGATATCTTGCGCTTGGCAACGTTTTCTATGCTGCGAAGGAGGCGGGTCTCCTTCGGCTCGAGCAGTGTGATCGCCACGCCTTCCCGGCCCGCTCTACCCGTGCGCCCGACGCGATGCACGTAGGCGTCCGGTGCCGACGGGATGTCGAAGTTCACCACGTGGGACAGGTGGCCAATGTCGAGCCCGCGCGCCGCGACATCAGTCGCAATGAGCAGCTCGGTGGTCCCGTCCCGAAACCGCCGCATGACACGATCGCGCTGCTCCTGCGACATGCCGCCGTGCAGCGACTCGGCGCTGTAGCCACGCGCTCCGAGCACTTCGGTAAGCTGATCGACCTCGGTACGTGTTCGGCAGAAGACGATCGCCGAGGCGGGACTCTCCATGTCGAGCACACGTCCGAGAGCTTCAATCTTGTGCTGTCGCGCCACGACGAACGCGATTTCCCTTACGTGTGACTTCTTCCCGGCCGCGACCGCCTCACGCGCGATCGCTATGCGGACCGGGTCGTGCAGATGCGAACGTGCGATAGCGGCAATGCGCGGCGCGATGGTCGCCGAAAACAGCGCGGTCTGCCGTTCCCTGGGGAGTGCCGCGAGAATCGCCTCGAGATCCTCGGCAAATCCCATGTCCAGCATCTCGTCCGCTTCGTCGAGCACGACCATGCGCACCTTGCTCAGGTCAACGCTCGTACGCCGGATGTGGTCCAGCACGCGCCCCGGAGTGGCCACGATCACGTCCACGCCGCGCCTGAGCGCGCGGAGCTGCTGCTGCATCGCCTGTCCGCCGTAAACGGGGAGCACACTCACCCCGAGCGACTTTCCGTATCTGTGAACCGCTTCAGCCACCTGCATGGCCAGCTCGCGCGTCGGCACCAGAATGAGCGCGCTTGGAGTTCTGCGCTCGGCGGCGGAGAGCGCACCTATATGCTGGATGATCGGCAAGGCGAACGCAGCCGTCTTGCCCGTGCCCGTTGCGGCCTGCCCAAGCAGATCACGGTTGGCGAGGAGCGCCGGAATGGCCTCCCGCTGGATCGGCGTCGGCTCCTCGTAACCGAGCTCCGCCACGGTTCGGATCAATTCCTCGTCGAGCCCAAGGGCGGCGAATCCGGGAGCCGTCACGGGCTCCGCTTTGTGCTTGGTGGGTGTCATGAATAACAGTAGCGCAACTGGCGGACCGCACGGAGACCGGACTGAAACGGAGGACGATGAGCCTTCTCGAGCTCCACAGGCCTTCGTGCCGAAACGCCCCGCACCAGGCTCCCCGCCCGAACGAGCTCAGGGAATCGAGATCACTTTCCATGAGGGAGCTGCATCACGCACGGAATCCGATGCCTTGCGAATGAACCGCCAACGTGGCGGTTAACGCATTTGTCTCGTCTTTGGCCCGAGGCTTGCCCCCACCAGTCTCCATTCACAGACACTATCCATGCAGCAAACGAAGAGGTGAAGTTATGCGTTACGGAATTGCCGCCCTAACAATGGCCGCGCTCGCAACGTCGGCGTGTGCACGCACCGCTACGGTCGAGTCCACCGGCGATGTCGTGCCGCAACCGACGGCAACGCCATCGACATCGGCCAGTCTGCCGGTTGGCACCACGATGCAGGTGCGGCTCGACAACGAGCTCGGCACCGGGTCGAGCAAGGTTGGTGACACTTTCACCGCCACGGTGATCAACGATGTGCGAGCGGGCGATGGAAGCATCGCCGTCGCTTCGGGATCCACCGTACGTGGAACGGTGACCGCTGTCGATGGCTCCGACGATGCAACCGACGCCGCGGTGATCAAGCTCAGCTTCAACGAGCTGTCCATGAACGGCCGCAACTATCCGTTCGAAGCGCGAATCGAAGCGACCGACCTGAAGCAGCAGGGTGACACTCGTCAGGAAACGATCCAGAAGGCGGGAATCGGCGCGGCGGCGGGTGCGGTGCTCGGCGCGGTACTTGGTGACGCGGACATGAAGAACATCCTCATCGGCGCGGCGGTCGGCGCGGCGGCTGGCACGGCGATCTCGCTTGGTGCCGGCGACGTGGAAGGCACGCTCCCGGTTGGGACAGTCCTCACGATCCAGGCGACGGAGATGGTGTCGCTCCGCTGAACGCGGACCAGGTAGGAACTAGGAACTAGGAATCAGGAATCAGTTGGCCGAAGATTGGCGGCGGCGGGATTCTATCCCGTCGCCGCTATTTGCATCCGCACGCCGAGCAGTAGGAGTTACGAGCCGAGCAGTAGGCGTTACGAAATGACTCGACCAGGAGCGCAGTCAGTGACTGACGACATTGAAGGGGATGCTTCACATCGGCCGTGGCCGCTCCCGCGGGCACCCTGGATCATGTTCCAGAGCTGGCAGCGCCTGCTGTTTGCCCACTGGCCCGTGCCTATCGAGATGCTGCGCCCGCTGGTGCCGGCATCGCTGGTCATCGAGGAGTTCGACGGGACCGCATGGGTGTCCATTACCCCTTTCTGGTTGACCGGTTTGCACGCGCGCTTCCTGCCGCCTCTGCCGTTCGCCTCCGAATTCCCCGAAATGAACTTCCGGACATACGTGCGCGCCGGCAGCAAGCCGGGAATCTTCTTTTTCAGTCTGGACGCCGGTAGCCGCCTGGCAGTGATGGGCGCGCGTGCCACTTATAGGCTGCCCTATTTCCACTCCGATATGGAGATCGTCTCGGAGGCCGATTGGGTCCGTTACTCCAGCCGCCGCAATGCCAGGCCAAATCCGGCGTTCATCGGACGGTATCGTGCAACTGGTGCCCCAGTCCAGCCGCGCCCGGGCACGATCGAATACTTTCTCACCGAGCGGTACGCCCTTTATACGGTGTTCCCCGGCGGATTTCTGGCGCGAGGCGAAATCCACCATCGAATATGGGATCTGCAGCCTGCCGAGGCGCACATAGAGGTGAACACCGTTCCGCAGGCGCACGGAATAACGCTGCCTGACCGCCCGCCGCTGCTGCAGTATTCCGCGCGCCAGGACACGTTGATCTGGGCGCCTTCGATCGTCTAGCTTCCGCTTCGCGCGAACACGCGTCCCACCCACATCACTACAAGCCACGCTTCTCCGCACAAGATGAGCAGGGCAATCATGGCTCCTACCACCAATGCACCGCTCTCGTGCAACGGCGCCAGAGCCAGCCGCGCCATGCTACCGAGCAACGCGGCGGGCAGGAGAGCGATTGCCAGCACCAGAAGAGAGAGGAGCATGACGAGCATGTGTACGCCGAGCGCCTCGATTCCCGCGGCACGCGGTGCTGCTCTGCGGCCGGCGTCGGGCGATGTGAGCGCGTAGCCATTGTGCACGCCTACGACGATCGCATTGAGCGGCAGCGCCACCCCGATGAGTGCGATCCCGCTGCCGGCCGGAACGGGAATAGCCATTCCGGAAGCGGACAGAAGAGCTCCGCCGGCCGCGACCATCGCAAGCTGCAACGCCGTCAGCCCGAAAACCGATCCGGCGATCTCTGCTGCCGCTACCGCGGTGCCTGACACAGGCAGCACCCTGAGCATGTCGAGTCTTGCAAGGTCGCGGCGAAAGTCGAAGCGAACCCAGAGTGGACCCGCCACCACCAGCAATCCCCCCCAGACGACCAGCATTACGCCGAGCATCTCGCTGAGCTCGCGCCGGCCCTCTATCGAGCTGAGGACGACGATTGCGAGGAGCACGGCAATCAGAGTGGTGAGTGCCGCGCCTCGCAAGCTGCGCATCATTGCGATCACGTTCTTCCACAGAATTGCGACAGCTGGATGCCCGTGTGGAGCGAGCGTCAGGCGGGTGCGAACGGCACCCCTCGGAGCGTCCCCGCGACCGCGCCCAGCCCGTCGCGCTTCCAGCAAGCGCGCGTGCCGCTCGGACGCCTCGACCGCGGCTTCCTCGAACGCCACATCCGCGGTGAGAACCCAGGCGAGATGAATTGCCGCTACCAACAGTGCGAATGGAATCGCCGCTGCCCATTCCCCTGACGAGACAGCCAGCGCGGGCTCGATGAGCATGCGCAGTGGCGCAAGCACCACGTGCGCCGGCCCCTGCTGCAGCGCAGCGCCAACGGCGCGCAGGAAGCTCATGATTCCCGTTGTCGCGGCAATCTCCCCGGCTCCCGCAGCGATTGAAACGCCAATCGCCAACGCGATGCAGAGAAGGGCGAGCACGGCCATCCAGTTGCGCCGGGCGCCTGCTGATCCGTGCTCCAGCATACCGGCACGAACCAGTGACGCGCCCAGCTGATGCAGGTGCAGGGTACCGAACAGCAGCCAGAAAGCGACGAAGCGAGCGGGTGCCGGACCGCCGGTGGACTGAAACAGCCAGGTCCAGATCGCGGCGTTCATCAGCAGCACGAACTGCGACTTGGCAATGCGATAGGCGACGATCGTGCGGCGCCCGACCGGAGCAGGGAAGAGGAAATATACCTCTGCCGGGGAGAACGTCAGTGCCTGACGATCAGCACCGAAAAGCCACCAGCGAGCGATGAACGCGAGCAGCAGGATCGCCGCGAGCTCCACCCCGACCCCGCCGAACGGCCTTCCGGAGAAAGCGGTACGGCCGGCCGGATTTCCGAATACGAATGCCAGGTACGAAACTCCGATGACCAGCGCGATCGCCGCCTTCGGCGAGCGAAGCCGCCGTGCCTGCTTCGTCAGGCGATTTCTGAACGTGTGCGCCAGCAGGTAGCCGAGAGCGTTGGCGGCAGACATCTGCCCGGCTAGCGACCCGCCGCCGGCGGCTCGCTGGTAAGCGCCAGAAAGATCGCCTCCAGCCCCAGACCATCGAGCTGCGGCCGCTCGGCTATGATGCGTTCGAGCGGGCCGCTGGCCACCATTCGCCCGCGCTGGATAACCAGCAGCGAGGTGCACAGCTCCTCGACCATATCGAGCAGATGGGAGCTGAGGACGACCGCCGCACCCTCGCGCGCTCGCGCAATGATCGTGTTCTTCATCCGCCGCATTCCTGCCGGATCGAGTCCGGTGAGCGGCTCGTCGAGAATGAGAGCCCTGGGACGGTGTAGAAGCGCGCAGGCGATCGCCAGCTTCTGTTTCATCCCGCGTGAAAGCTCCGGCGAGAGCACGTCCCGCTTGGGCGTAAGTTCCAGCTCCTCCAGCAGCTCGGGCGCCATGCGCTCGACGTCCGCCACTCCGTACAGGCGGGCGATGAATCGCAGATGCTCGATCACGGTGAGGTCGTCGAACAGCTGCGGCTCGTCAGGTACGAACGCCAGTTCACGCTTCGCCGCGACCGGGTCAGTGGCGAGATCGTGGCCCGCAATGGCGATCCGGCCGCGAGTGGGGCGGAGAATGCCCGCCATGGCGCGCAATGTGGTGGTCTTGCCCGCGCCGTTGGGCCCCACGAGGCCCAGAATCGCGCCGGGCGCCACCTCGAACGAGAGGGCGTCCACGGCGACGAGGTCGCCATACAGCTTGGTGAGCTCCTCGACGCTGATCACGGCGGCGGAACATTGATGTTCGACCCTGCCGAAGTCAACGGCGCTCGAGGCTCAACTTGGGCGGCCATCCTACCGACACTTTGAATGGTCGGGACCCCGTCCCTCGGACGGCCGAAAAGGATTAGTCGCCTCTAATTGAACGAACCTCGCCATCGTCATGAATATTTTCGTCGCCAGGCAACCGATTCTCGACCGCGATGGACAGCTCGTCGGCTACGAGCTGCTGTACCGGACCAGCCTGGAGCAGAACTGGGCATCGGGAGCTGATGCACGGACAATGTCTTCGGACGTGATCATCCATTCCGTGCTCAACATGGGCCTGGAGCGGATCACCGGCGGGCTCACCGCCTTCGTGAACATTACCAGCGACATGCTCGTGAGCGATCTGTTCGAGCTGCTCGATCCCTCGCAGGTAGTCATCGAGCTGCTCGAGACGGCGGTGGACGACCAATACACGATTGGTGCGTGCGAGAGGTTGGCAGCTGCTGGCTACACTCTGGCGATCGACCACTTCGCCAGCACCGAAGTGAATGAGTCCATCTCGCGGATTGCACACATCGTGAAGGTGGACTTTCTGGCCCACACACCCGAGGCCATCGCCGAGCTCGCGCGGTCGCTCGAGGGGTCCGGCGTGAGGCTGTTGGCGGAGAAGATCGAGAACGCAGAAGCCCACGAGCTGGCACGCTCGCTAGGCTTCGAGATGTTTCAGGGATACTTCCTGGGATATCCCGAGATACTCGCCGAGCGGGACATCCCGCTGGAAGGCATGGGGATCATCAAGATCCTCAGCCTGCTGCGCGATACGAGCACGTCGGACGAACAGATCGAGGACGCACTCGCCACCAGTCCGGGGCTGTCGTTTCTCCTCCTCCGTATCCTGGACCCGTCCTCTCGCGGCAGCGTGGGCATTCAGTCCATGGGGCACGCCATTCAGCTGCTCGGCCGCGACAAGCTGCAGCGGTGGCTGTCGCTGCTGTTCGCTTCCTCAATGGCTCCGCGGAGCGACCTGGACACCGAACGCGCGATACGGGCGATCGCCGGCGCGCGGCTGTGCGAGATGATTGGTCGTGCCAGTGGGCAACGTGCGATGGGTGGGCAGCTCTTCCTGGTCGGAATGGTCTCGGCCTTCGTATCGCTCTTCAGGATTCCACTCTCGGAAATCCTTTCGCGCATCGACCTCGCGCCTGACGTGCGCTCCGCGCTGCTGGACTCGCACGGCCCATGCGCCAGCATCCTGCAACTCGCGCAGGCCTATGAGCGAGCGGAGTGGGAGCACGTGCCCGCCCTCGTCGCTTCTACCGGCATTAGCGTACGGATGGTGACCGACCTCTACCTGGAGTCGCTCATCTGGGCGAGGGAGCGGCTGCGGGATCAGGATAGTGAAATCGGCGACCGTGATCTGGTTGGAATGAACGGGTCAGCGTTCGGGATCTAGCGCAAAGCGTCAAATGTCCCGGTATGGATCCCAGGCCTTCCTTTCGTCGAAAGCCTGAAGAGGTCTCGTTTTCCGGGGTTGGGGATATATTCCTGTCCGCATGACTACTGATCCGGTCCACGATGCCTGGGCGCGTTTATCCGACTCGCTGATTGGCGGAATAGCGCACGCGCTGAGCAATCGAATCGCCACGCTTTCGGCGCTCTCCGAGTTGATGCGGATGGAGGATTCGCCGTCCGAGAACGCCGACATGCTGCGCAAGGAAGTCGGGCGGCTCGAGTTACTCGTTCAGCACCTCCGGCTTCTGGGCGAGGAGTCGGCAGTCCCAGCCGAGGCGCTGCAACTACCCGAAGTGACCGCCGCGGCGATCGCGCTTCACGGATACCACCGCGATTTCCGCGACGTTACCGTGCTGGTGGGTGGAGAAACCTCGGTTCAGCCGGTGCATTTCCAGCGCTCGAGGCTCCTGCGCGTGCTGCTGATTCTGCTCGCTGCGGCGGCAATGGCAGCGGGACGCGACCACGCGGTGCATGCCACCTTTTCGGCGGAAGATGCACTTGTAAGAGTCACAATTGGTCCCGATGGTAAGGCGAAGTGGGACGCCGCCCCCTCCGACGCGCTCCTCGACGGCGCACGCGCCTTGCTCGGCGATAGCGAAGGCTCCGTCTCGCGAAACGGAGCCACCATTCTGCTGGAGTTGCCGACGCTTGCGGCGGTAAGGGCACGGGAGCGCGGGAGCGCGTGAGGGCCGGCCGCCATTACGACGCCATCATTATCGGAAGCGGCATTGGCGGCGCCTTCGCGGCGCTCGCGTTGGTGCGCGCCGGCCAAAGTGTGCTCGTGCTCGAGCGGGGCGATTGGGTGCGGCGCAGTCCAGACAACTGGCTGCCGGAAGGCGTCTGGGAGCTTACTCCGGCCTGTTCGAAGCAGGCGCCTTACGAGCTGCACAGCGGACGACATAGGTCGGCGGTAGCCGGCTTCCACTGCGTGGGCGGCATGTCCGTCTATGCCGGCGGGGTCGCCTTCCGCTTCCGGGAACGGGACTTCGAACCGACTCCTGAAATTATCGGTGATTCCGGTGCCGAATGGCCATATGGCTATTCCGAACTGGCCCCGTTCTACGACGATGCCGAACGTGTGCTCGGAGTATCCGGTTGCACAGGTGAAGATCCGACCGAGCCTGCGCGTGCGAAGCCGTACCCACAAGAGCCTGCACCGTTGGCGGCGTTGTCCCGACGGATCGCCGACTCGGCTCGGGATCTCGGTCTTTCTCCGTTCCGGTTGCCGCTGGCCATCAATTATGCGAATGGCGCCCGGCGGGCATGCATTGGCTGCCTCACGTGCGATGCGTACGCCTGCGCGATCGAGGCGAAGAACGACGTTTCAACGGTGGTCTATCCCGATCTCATCGCGCGGGGGCTGGTGCTGGAACCGAACACCGTCGTCGTCGGCGTGCAAGTGGATGGCTCACGGGCGTCGAGGGTGCACGCCGTCGATGCGAAGACCGGTGCCCGGCGTGCCTATCGAGGGACCAGGGTCTTCTTCGCGGCGGGAGTTCTCGCTACGCCGCACCTGCTGCTGTCGTCAGGGCTCGAGGCGTTCAACCCGGGGGGTGGCGTGGTCGGTCGCTACCTGCTCCGGCACTGCAACGCAATGACCTTCGGGTTCTTCGATCAGCCGCCTAATCCGGCGGGTGAGTTTCACAAGCAGCTGGGCGTTCACGACTTCTATTTCGGTGATCCGGCTGGGAATGCGCCCGAGGGCAAGCTCGGGTGCATCCAGCAGGTGATGGCGCCGCCGGTCGGTAGTCTGCAGAAGCGGCTGGGTAAGCCGCTGACCCGGATGATCGAGCCGGCAATGCGGCGCGTCACGGGGCTGCTGAGTATCGCCGAGGACCAGCCTCGCGCCTCGAATCGTCTCAGCATCAGTCGCAGCATCCGCGACCGCTATGGACTCCCGAGAGTGATCATCGAGCATGACTATTCGGCGCGCGATCTTGCTGCGCGGCGCGCACTGGTCGAATGGTGCCGCCGGATTCTGCGCGGTGCGGGTGCACGTTTTTCGTATACCCACAGGATCGACACGTTTTCGCACGCAGTCGGAACGGTGCGCGCCGGAGTCGACCCGCACAGCTCTGCACTGGATGCCAACTGCCGGTTTCGTGGGGTGGACAACGTGTACGTGGTGGACGGCAGCTTCATGCCCACGTCGGCTGCTGTGAATCCCAGCCTGACGATTGCCGCAAACGCGCTTCGAACCGCGACCCGCGCTCTCGAGGAAGAACGGTGAGCGAGGCCGAGGCCGTCGGTTCGCCGGTCCGATTGGCGTTTCTGGGTTGCGGTGCCGTCACTGCGTCGCACAGTCGCACGTTGCGCGCCTTTCGCAACCGCGTCAGCTGCCTGTACGCCAGTCGTCAGGCCGAACGCGCGCGCGAATTCAACGCCCGTTTCGGCGGGGCGGGATCGTTCGGTTCATATGAGGCCGCAATGTCGAGCCGCCAGGTGGACGCGGTCCTGGTGGCGACGCCTCCCGATTCCCACCTCTCGCTCACGATGGCCGCGCTCGCGGCGGGAAAGCACGTGATCGTCGAGAAGCCACCATTCCCCAGAGCGGCCGATGCCGCCGATGTAGCTCGTGAGGCGCGCGCTCGCAGTCGTCAGGTGCTGGTAGCGGAGAACTATTACTACAAGCCTCTGGCCGAGTCGCTGCGCCGTATAATCGGCTCGGGCCAGCTTGGCCGGATCCTGTTCCTGGACGTGAAAGCTCTCAAGATGCAGCACACCGGCGACTGGCGGGACGAGCCTTCCCGCGTGCTTGGCGGAGCGCTGTACGAAGGGGGCATACACTGGATCAACTTCATGGCCAACCTGGGGCTGACCCCGGAGCGCGTCGAGGCGTTCCGTCCTGGTACCGGCGCGGGACTCGAGCGCAGCCTGCTCATCACCATGCGATACACCGAAGGTGCGGTGGGCACGCTGGCGTTCTCCTGGGAAACACCGTCGCCATTGAAGGGAGTGCGCTTGTCGCGGATCTACGGATCGAACGGATCGGTGGCGTTCGAGTCCAATGGACTGTTCGTCGCCCAGTTCGGTGCGCGTCGCCGCCTTACGTTTCCCGGCGTGCGCAAAATGTCGGGATCGCACGCGATGTTCGACGATTTTCTTTCGGCGCTGGCGCAGGGACGTGCGCCGCGCTTCACACTCTCCGCCGCCCAGCGCGATCTCGAGCTGATCGAGGCCGCGTACCGCTCGGCGGGGATCACGTCCCATCCTACCACTCCGGAATCCACCGTATGAACGAGTTTTTGGGCCTCATTGTCGGGCTGCTCGCCGGCGCGCACACCGCTACGTGGGGGATGTACAAGGATGCCGTGCACGAGGGATTCGATGCACGCTACTTCCGCAGCGTTCTGATTGGCGGAGTGGTCGCGGTGGGCCTCGTTTACGGTCTGAACATCGACATGAGCCGCGCGGCGAACTTCGTCATTCTGTTCGGCCTCGTGTACGTGCTCGAACGGGTGATCACCGAATTCTGGAAGACTTTCATTCGTGTGGAGGATCAGTCGAAATACTTCATCCCGATGCAGTTCACGGTCTTCGGAAAGGTGCAGAACCGCAAGACACAACTTCTGTCAGGCGCCGCCTGGCTGACTGTCGTGCTCCTTCTGATAACGGGGCTGGTATGGTTCCAGCGCCTGACGCCGGACCCTATACCGGGGTGGCTGGCGGTGGGAATTGCCGCCAGTCTTGGTGGCTGGATCGCGGCGGTAGGTGGTGCGTGGAAGGACGCACCATACGAGGGCTTCGAGTGGTTCAAGTTTTTCCGCAGCCCGTTCGTTGCTCTCTGCTACGGTATCCTCATCGCACACTTTACCGACAGTCTGCTGATCATCGCGCTGGCCGGTGAGGGATTCACGGTGGCCACGCTCGAGACATACAAGACGTTCTTCTTTCCCAACAAGCCACGCGGAAAGTGGACGGGCAAGCCGATTCTCTATCCGGACATGCTGCGGCGGCGGCAGTATTTTCTGCCGCTTTACGTGGGTATCTGGGTAGCCATCGTGACGGCGTTCGTGATCGCGTTCCGTCAGCCGCACTCGGGGCTGGTGAACATCCTTTAGCCGGCGGCGAGCGCCTGGCGCAGAGCGGCGCGATTTACCGCTACTTCGCGCGCGAGTGCGCTTGCAGTCATCATGAGCATGTCGAGGGCGTACCTCAGCTCGGGAGTGAGCGCGGAACCAAGCGCCGTGGCAATTGCCGGAACGCCATCGTCCTCGGGGGCGCCGAGCGTGCGGTAGATGACGTGGCGGCGCCGTCTGGCTTCGCCAAGCGTGTGCAGCACGCGCTGCGTGGCGAATACGCTGTCGTCCATCGTCGCCAGGTCGTCGCGGGATGCTGCATCGCGCTGCTGGTGCATGATTGTAATGAGGTCGTTGAGCAGCCGCGTCTCCGAGAAGAAAGCGTCGCGCAGTGCCGATGCCGCGACAGGCGAGTGCGGATCGAGAGTTGGCATCGTGGTGACCACGCTCAGCGTGCCTGGCCCGGCCTGCCCATCCTGTTCTCCGGTCACGGGACGTCGGCGCGCAATGCGCCAAGTGTCGTACGCAGCCGCGAGAGTGCCTTGGTGCGGATCTGCGATGCGCGACTCTCGGTCAGGTCGAGTATGGCGGCTATCTCGTGCAGCTTGAGCTCCTCGAAGTAGTACAGTGACAGGACGATCCGCTCCTGCTTCTTCAGCTTGAGAATTGCGTCGCGCAGGACCGCCACTTCCTGCCCCAACGTTATCCGGTCCTCGATCGCCTCGTCGCTGCCATCGGTGATGAGGTCGGCCGGAGTCGGTGCGTACTCCTCGCCATCGCCCGCAGAGCGCTCGAGCGGAATATGGATGGCGCCCTCCACGTCCGCTTTCCAGCGCCAGAGAGTGTCGACGCCGACGCCGAGGTGGCTGGCCAGCGCGCGATCGTCAGGCATCTGGCCCAGCGTTCGCGTGAGTGCTTCTCTGGCCGCGCCCATGTCGCGGGACTTGCGGCGAATCGAGCGTGGAACGTGGTCGAGCCTTCGCAGCTCGTCGAGAATGCTCCCTCGAATACGCGGCACGGCGAAAGTGCTGAAAGCGAGCCCCCGTTTGACGTCGAAATGATCCAGGGCGCTCATCAGGCCCATCGCGCCGGCGCTCACGAGCTCATCGAAATCGGCCTGAGTGGCGAGCGTTTTTGAGAGCTGCCGCGCCACGTGGTGAACCAGGTTGAGGTGCTCGGCGAGCAGTGTCTCTCGCGCGGCGGCCTCACCGGCTGCGTGGCGCGTCCATAACGAAGCTTGTGTTCCCACGGAATCCTCCGGATCTTTGGCGGCGACGGAGGTTCGGCGCAGCGCAGCTTTCCAATGCCTGTGGAGGATGGGAAAGGCATGGCCCATGCCGAAGTAAGGCTGCTCGCGCACTGAGCTAACTTCATGTCATACCACGATTTGGAGTTGCGCAGCGCCATGCTGGATGGCGGTCGATGGCGCCGGTCGGACGAAAGTGCCGGGAAGGACCAGGAAGGAATTGCCGATCCCCTCGAGGAAAGGATGCTGGGGGGTCCAATGCCACGTCCGATAATGGCCAGCCGCGCAGCCAGGCCCATGCTATTCTACCTGCACTCGGTTGTTGCTCGCGGCAGCGCTTTCACCCAATCCTGATCGTCACATGATGCGCTTCGATGTCATGCCATCGCCCGTCGGCGAGCTGATGCTCGTTGCTTCGGACACTCATCTCGCCGGGGTGCACTTCACGCCGCATCCTGACGGTGGGATAACCGGTGGGACGTGGGAACGAGCATCAGGCGGAACGGCTGCCGATGCGATTCTCACCGAGGCTCGCGCTCAGCTCACCGACTATTTCTCCGGCGCCTCGACCCAATTCGATTTGCCGCTCGGCGCGCAGGGCACTCCATTCCAGACTCGAGTCTGGGAAGCGCTCCGTGCCATTCCCCACGGCCAGACAATCAGCTATGGCGAGCTGGCCCGGAGGCTCGGCGCTCCGAAAGCCATGCGAGCGGTCGGAGCGGCAAACGGGCGCAATCCAATTCCGATCATCGTACCCTGCCACCGTGTGATAGGCGCTCGCGGTGACCTGACAGGGTTCGGTGGTGGACTGGAGCGGAAACGCTGGCTCCTCGCGCACGAGGGAGGAGGAGTGGGTGAGTTGCTGGTAGGCTGACGGATTCGAGAAGCGAGATGCGAGTTGCGAGAACGGCGGCGCATTGCCGTCCTCGCAACTCGCTTCTCTCATCTCGCTTCACAGGCTTCTTCCCGCCGGCATCAGGCTCTTGTTGATCGAAGCCGCGGCGACGGCGCCGTGGGCGGCAGCCACTATGCCAAGGTGCGGACCGGGCACGATGTCGCCTGCGGCGAACACGTTAGGAACCGAGGTGCGAAACGCATTGTCGACCTCGATCATGCCCTCGTGATCGCGCCTGCACTCGATTTGTGCCGCCAGATCGTCGGCCGGGCCATGGCCGATCGAGAAGAAGATCCGGTCGCATTGCACTTCGCTTCCCCGCTCAAACTCGAGTGCCCGCACCGCACCAGCATCGTTATGCAGGCGCGTGATGCATTCGGTACGGACCGAAACGCCGAGCGCGGTGAGCTTTTCCTGATGCTCGCGCTCAATGCGCGCCGGGGCGCCGTTGGTGCAGATCGTGATGTCGTCACTCCAGGTCGCCAATGAGAACGCCATGCCGACCGCGCTTCTGCCCGACGCTATCACGGCGATGCGGCAGCCGCTGGCTTCGTATCCGTCGCAGTCAGGGCAGTGATGTACCGTGTCGCCGTAGCACCGCTCCAGCCCGGTGACGTCGGGCCACACGTCCTTGATCCCGAACGCCAACAGCAGACGCCGTGCGGTGATCTGGTAGGGCGCCGCACCGGAGCGTGTCTCGAGCTCGCGCGGAGTGGACTTTTCCACGACCAGCGGACGTATCTCGAGCTGGAACTCCTCCTCGCCGACCCGGGAGATCCGCTCCACGTGTGCATCTACAAGCTTCGCTCCGAATCGGCGGGCCTCATCCCGGCCGGCCGCGCGAAGATCGGAGGGCAGCACATCGGGAAGGCCAAGATACCCGTGGATTCCGCGCGTTTCCCAATTGCGTGGATCGCCCGAGTCGAAAAGCACGACGCGGTGACGGAAGCGCCCGAGCCAGATGGCAGCACTCAGTCCCGCCGGTCCGCCGCCGACGATCGCCGCATCGTAGATGTCGTGTGAGCTCATGGCCGCGCCTTTTGCAAGAAGCGCGCGCCATGCTTCCGGCCGACTACTTGATCGAGCCGGGGGGGAGGGAGTACAGCAGGCGCACCGTAGCACGGTCGGCCGCGGAAAGCTCGCGCACCCTTACGCGCGCCGTCATGATGTTGTTGGCGTCCGCCGTATGGTCGAGGCCGAGCAAGTGTCCGACTTCGTGGAGCGAGATGGCATAGATGGCGTTGCCGTCGAGCGGATCGCCGTAGTTATGATGGAGCGCCAGCGTGATGGTACCGCCCACGATCCACCACCGCTTGTCGCGTGACCATAGCGTCTTGCCACTTATTGCCGCATCGAACCGATCTACCCACCCGACATGAATGTCGGCATCGGTGGAATCGACCGCGAATGTGAATCGTATCGGGATCCCGTTCTGCTCCCACCCCACGAATGCATCTCGCACTCGATCCGCGTAGGAGTTTTTCCAGTCGGGGTACTGAGAGCCACGCGCCACCCAGACGCGTAACGGCTTTTCCACGCGGTCCGGCCATCGCACCAGTGCGGAGTCGCGCGATAGCAGAATCTCGTCGATATAGGTGCCATGCTCCGCCTCGCGAATTCGCGCACGCACGGCATCGGGGCTTCTGGGAAGCGGATCCGCACTTTCATCCACGGAAACGCCTGCAGAAACGATGACGCCCGGCTCGACCCCCGAGCCCTTTCTCTTCGCCCTTTCGCTACGGGCGATGGGAGCGAGCTCCGCCGCCTGCGATACCGCCATCTGCCGGTGCGGACGCAACTCGCGCCAGCCGGCCACTATCGCGGCGGAAAGCATGAGCAGGAGTACGGGGAGACGCATCGTGGAAAGTCTCGCCAGGAGGAGGGTGCGACTTGCGCTGCGGAGTACTGCGGATGAGGCCGGTGAACCCGTGACCGTCCGCCGGTCTATGATCTGACACGGTTGAGGCCGGTTACTGTTGCTGGTCTAGAAAGACGAGCGAGCTCAACGAAGGGAACGGGGCGGGGACTGCCCTTCAAGGAACAGATGACTGCTTGAGCGGCGATTGGGGGGCACAACGTACCCGCGCGCCCGAGCTCACTACATCATGTGATCCAGATCACCGGATTCAACCCCGACTGCTGAGCCGGGTTCCAGCAAACCGGTCGGCAGGATCTTCTCGTACGTATCGGCGGCGGGATACCTACCGGTCTCTCGATGCTCGTGCTAGAAGTTCGTCCATCACCCGCGTGCCGACTTCCACTGCATCGGTCTCCGCCACGTTCGACAGCACGACGACGGCCAGCTCAGCACTTGGCACGGTCACGAGCATGGCTGCAAAGCCTGCGAAATTGCCCGAGTGCCAGACCCACGTCCGGCCGCTTCTCTGCGCCGTGTACCATCCGTACCCGTAGTGTTCGCTTGACGCGACGCGTCCCGAGTCGCCTGTCGCCACCCGCGGCGCCTGCATGTCACGCAACGCACCAGGCGAGAGGATCTTTCCCCGCGAAAGGGCATTTTCCCACGCAATCAGATCATTCGCGCTGGCGAACAGTCCGCCAGCCCCGACCGTCGCGAAAACGAACGGGAAGATTTGGCCGCCGCCCAGATCCCGTCCCGCGACGTCGCTCAGTGAGAATCCGCTGTCGCTTCTGGAGTAGCCGATCGCACGCAGCGGTGGGGCGTGAGGCGGCTCCGCGGCTGTCGTAGCCGACGTCATTCCGGCTTTCGCGAACAGCTCCCGTTCCAGATAACTGCTTACCGCCATGCCGCTCGTGCTGGCGATCACCTCCGCTAACAGCACGTACCCCGAATTGCTATAGCCGAACCGCTTGCCGGGAGCGAAGGCCGGCGCGGGGTGCTCGCGCAACATGGCGAGCACTCCTTCGTTGGCGATCGAACGAAAGCGCGGCCAATCGATGAACTGGTAGTAGTCAGGTATGCCCGACGTGTGCGTGAGGAGCTGCGCTATGCTGACTCCCCCGTGCACGCCGAGTCGGGGCAGCACCGCTCCGAGAGTGTCGGTGTACCTGAGCCGGCCCTGCTCGATCAGTGACACGATCGCCGTCGCAGTGAAAGGCTTGGCTACCGAGCCAATGTAGAACGGCGTTTCGGAGGTGATCGGCTGCTTGGCGGACAGGTCGGTGACACCGTACCCAGCCCGGTGCACTATCGTTTGTCCGTGCCTGACGACGATGGCCGCACCGGGAGCGTCCGCCGCGAACTGAAGGCGCAGCAACGAGTCCAGGACGGCATCGCGAATCTCCGGCTGCTGAGCCGCACCTTCGCGCGGGTTGCCTGCCAGCAGCAGCGCCACCGCCGATGTCGTCGCCACCGTCACTCGGCAAATCGCCCCCATTCTTCCGATCATCTCGCCTGTCCACAGGTTCGCAGAGAATGTCTCGTCCTCCATTGACACCGCGACGATACGCACGGTTGTCGGCAGCCGGTGAAGCGGAAGTTAGGCGCGGCGACGCCATGCCACGCGGCCGCATGGTCAGTCGGTGGACATTCGTTGAGGCTCGCAACCTGTCGTGGATCGAACGAGGATCCTCGCCCACGCACGCTGACGCCCATTTCAGGGGCGGTCCACCATTTCTGAGCTCATTTCGGTATTGTGTATATCTGCCAGATATATATCTTCGTGATATGTCAGACGAACGCTTGGGCCGAGCAGAAGGCCGCGAGAGGGCCTCGCGGACCCGGTACGCGATTCTTGGATTGCTGGCTGCGGGACCGCGCTCCGGGTACGACATCCGGAAGGAAGTCGCGGAGCGCATCTCCCACTTCTGGAACGAGAGCCTCGGCCATCTATATCCGGTGCTCAACCGCATGCTCGAGGCTGGGTTCGTTACGCGGACCTCGGAGCCGGGCAAGGGCCGGCCCCAGCGGCACGTGTACGCCATCACTGATGCGGGGCGGCAGCAGCTGGACAGCTGGCTGCGCGAGCCGGTCGTACCAACACCTCCGAGGCTCGAGATACTGCTGAAGATTCACTTCGGGGCGCACACCAGGCCGGAGGTGCTGATTGGCCACATCGAGGCTTACAGAGCGCAGCGTTCGCGCCAGCTGGCGATGCTGGAGTCCGTGCACGCCATGCTTTCCGAGACGCAAGAACCGGAAGATTCGCGCTATCTCCAAATGACGGTCCGCGCGGGAGTGCTCGCCGCCCGGGCCGCACTGGCGTGGTGCGACGAAGTTCTCGCCGAACTACGAACCATGATCAGCGAATAGGTGGCGGAATGAGCATCCGATCTTCAAGACGAATCGCCCGCAGCTTGCTTGCCGCGGCCGCCGTGAGCTGCGCCGTCGCTCTCCCCGCGTTAGGACAGCCCAGGGCAGCGGCTTCGGCACCGGTGCCCGACTCGACGCGGCTCGCGTCCACTCTGGATTCGATTCGGACGGCGATTGGCGCAACGGGAGCGTCCGCGGCCATCATATTCCCGGGCGGACAGACTTGGGTTGGCGTGAGCGGTGAGGCGTGGCCGGGAGCTCCGGTAACTGCGGCGACTGTGTTCGACGCCGGGAGCATAACCAAGTCCTACACTGCCGCCCTGGTGCTGCGGCTCATCGATGAGGGAGTACTCGCACTGGACGATTCGCTCACGCGGTGGTTCCCCGGCGTCGCGGGGGCCGCTGGTGCAACGATCCACCAGCTGCTTCGGCAGACCAGCGGCCTCGCCGATTACGCCCGGCACCCGGATTTCCTGCCCGAGATCCGCTCGAAGATGGCCGCGCCCTGGCCGCCCGAGGAGAATCTGCGCTTCGTCGGTGAGCCGAGCTTCGCGTCAGGCGCGCGCTGGGAGTACTCGAACACGAACTACCTGTTGCTCGGCCTCATTGCCGCCCGGGAGGCGAAGCGCCCGTACTCCCGGTTGCTTCGCGAGTATGTACTCGATCCACTTCGTTTGACGAGAACGTTCGTCGCTGGCGAGGACACCGTGCCACAGCCCCGTGCGCACGCATTCCTGGACTTCACCGGCGACGGGATGCCTGACGATCTGTCGGCGGTGGTGCCGGATCCTGCCATCACACGGGGTGCCGGAGGGGCGGGCGCGGTCGTGACTACCGCCACCGATGTCGCGACGTTTGCGCGCGCGTACTACACGGGCGCAATCGTGGCGGACGAGCTGCATTCGGCGAGCACGAACTGGATCGAGCGCGGCGATGGCTGGATGTACGGGTTCGGGATGATCGCCGCACCGCACGAAGGCGATCTTCTGTTAGGACACCTCGGCAACACCGCCGGGCAGAGCGCCGGCGTGTGGCATGCTCGCACGGCCGGCGTCACGGTGGCCATTCTGAGCAACGTACACGGTGTACGCATGGCGGAACCGGTTCAGGCGCTACTGCGGCAAGCGCTGGTCTCGATGCGCGCTGGCGGTTGACCGCGGGCGCGGAGCGCGCGCCGCCGCCGACTTTTGGGCGCGGGTGCTTGGTCCCCGGAATGGGGAATCAGCCCCTACTGCGCCATACCGGATTGCCGCCAAAGGCGGGTTTCCAGAGGATTCGCCGTGCAGCCTACCGAAGATGGGCAGCTGGCTGACACCTGGAAAGGAGTGCGCCCGTACGGCTGGGGGTCCGTGGCCGCCACTGATTGCGTGGCATTTCTCCTGCCCTTTCCCCAGTCCAATGCCGAGCAGATTCACGCGTCGCACGGTACTACTGACAGGTGTTCTTGCCTGCCTGCCATTGGCCAGTCCCGCTGCATCGCACGCGCAGCCGCTGTTCGCTGTTGGCGACGCGCCTCGGGTCAACGGGCTGCGGATCAACTTTCGCGATCGCCGGCTCGAAGAGGTGAACGGCGTCAACCTAACGATCTGGTCCCCCCACCGGCCCGTTCGCGGCGAGGTCAATGGCCTGGCCATCGGGCTTCCGATGACCGGAGCGGCGCGGATCGATGGAATTGGAGTGGGTCTTTTCGGGGTGGACGCCAGCGAGAGGTTCAGGGGAATCGGAATCGGCGGCGTTGGTGTCGGAGCCGGCGAATCGGCAACCGGCATCATGCTCGGCACCGTCGGTGTCGGGAGCGGCGGTACGGTCCGCGGGTTGGCGATAGGCGGAGTCGGGGTAGGGGCAGGAGGTGATCTTCGCGGCGTAATGATCGGCGGAATCGGCGCCGGAACGGGGGGGCGTGCAGAGGGGCTGCTCATCGGTGGAATCGGAGCGGGCGCCGGTGGCGGCGTGCGTGGGATCTCGCTGGGTGGGGTCGGCGTCGGATCCGGGGGGGACGTGACGGGCATTTCCGTGGGTGGAATAGGAGTCGGGGCGGGCGGCCGGTTGCGCGGCCTTTCGATAGGCGGCGTTGGAGTCGGCGCTGGCGGGGGGATGTCGGGGATCACGATTGCCGGAGTTGGCGCGGGCAGCGGCGGCGATGTGACCGGCCTGACGATTGCCGGCATCGGGGTGGGGTCAGGCGGGACGATCAAATGGGTGACTATCGCCGGCGTTGGCATCGGCGCGCCGAGGATCGAGGGATTGGCGATCGCTCCCGCCGTGGGCGGACGCGAGGTCAGCGCCCTGGCAATCGCCCCGGCATTCTTTCGCATAGACGATCTGGGTATGCAACGCGGTGCGGTGCTGTCGGCGGTGAGCTACATCGAGGGAACCCAACACGGCCTGACGATTGGGATCGTCAACTACACCCGGGTTCTCGAGGGCGTGCAGATAGGACTGATAAACATCGCCCGCGAGAATCCTCGCGGGCGGAGAGTCCTGCCGATCGTGAACTGGTAGCGGCGAATCCGGCGTACGATCCGCTCGCTGCTCTTTTCCGACTCCGGCCGCGCTCGTTCAGGGGCTTCGCCGGTAGCCTTCAGGGAGTGTGAACGTCTCGTAAGGTACGGGATCGTCCGCCGGCACGGCGTACTGTGCCCGTAGCTTCGCTAGCCGCTCCTTCATGTCGGTAACCACCGAGGCGTAGGCGGGATCCGAGTACAAACTCCTCATCTCATTCGGGTCCCGCGTCAGATCGAACAGCTCCCATTGGTCGACCTCGTAATAGCGAATGAGCTTGTACCGAGCCGTTCTTACGCCGTAGTGGCGGCGCACCATGTGCCATCCCGGATACTCGAAGTACTGGTAGTAGATCGCGTCGCGCCAATCGTCAGGCGTCTGTCCGCGGAGCAGGGGAACGAGACTCTCTCCCTGCATGGATGACGGCGCGCTCACTCCGGCCATCGCCAGAACCGTTTCGGCTAGATCCAGGTTCATCACCAGGTCGCGGTTCACCGAACCGGGTTGCACGGTTGCTGGCCAGCGAACGAGTAGCGGTGTGCGCAGCGACTCCTCGTACATCCAGCGCTTGTCGAACCAGCCATGATCTCCTAGAAAGAACCCCTGGTCCGACAGGTAGATCACGATCGTCTCGTCCTCGAGGCCTGTGCGTGACAACGCATCCAGAATGCGGCCCACGTTCGTGTCGATGCCGGCCAGCACACGCAGGTAATCGGTGATGTAACGCTGGTACTTCCACCGCGTGAGCGCATCTCCCGTGGGGCCCGCCGCACGAAACGCGGTGTTCTCTTCGGCGTAGCCTTCATCCCATTGCGCCTGCTGCTCCGGCGTTAGGCCGGCCGGAGCCTCCAGTTTGAGATCACGCGACATCAGATCGAGCGCAATCGTCATTTCCGGATCCGTTGCGCGGAAGACGCGACCCGATCCATCATCCCATAACGTGGCCGGCTCGGCTATCATCGTGTCGCGGTACATCCCCATCTGCTGAGGACCGGGATCCCAGAACCGGTGCACTCCGTTGTAATGGACCAACATGAGAAACGGCTGGCTGGTATCGCCACGCGCCGCCAGCCACGTCAGCGCGCGGTCGGTAACTACGTCAGAAGTGTAGCCGGAGTGCCTTACAGTGTCGGTCGCCGAGTGCAGCGGCGGGTTGTAGTACGGTCCCTGGCCAGCAAGGATCTCGTAATGATCGAATCCGGACGGCTCTGCCTTGAGGTGCCACTTGCCGAAAAGTGCGGTCGCGTAGCCAGCATCACGCATCAATTTTGGAAATGTCGTGTGCGTGGGGTGCAGCGGCTCCCGATTGGTCATCACGCCGCTCAGGTGGCCGTATTGTCCGGTCAGCACCGCCGCCCGTGCGGGCGCGCAGATGGAGTTCGTCACGAACGCATTGGCGAACAGCATGCCGCTCGCGGCGAGGCGGTCGAGATTCGGCGTATCGGGGAGAGGTGCCCCATAGCTCAGGTGGGGGCGATAAGCCGACAGTGCGTGCGCGGCGTGGTCATCGTAAAGAATGAAAACGACATTGGGACGACGCTGCGCGGCGGCCACGGATGTCGCGGTGGCAGCGACGATCATCAGGAGCAGCAGGCGAATCGCAGAGGGCATGAGTACTCCGGTGCGGACGTGAACGTGCGTGCGGCGAAGCTGCGTTCGAGCGGCAGAGACCGCAACCCTTTGCTCAGTTTGGTTGATCAGCGTTCCAGCCTTCGAGGCGCAACAGCGCGGCCGCGAAGCTACACTTGCTTTCAGGGAACTCGACGATCGTGCAGTGCGTAGACATCGCAGCCACTCAGTGACCACCAACAAGCCGAAGCAGATATGCAACTGACCGGACTTCATCACGTGACCGCCATCTCGGCGCGTATTCGGGAGAATTACCGTTTCTACACCCAGACGCTTGGGATGCGGTTGGTAAAGCGCTCGGTAAATCAGGACGACGTGAGCGCCTACCACCTCTTTTACGCAGACGCGAAGGGGACGCCGGGAACCGACCTCACGTTCTTCGACTGGCCGGTGCAGCCCGAGCGCCGGGGCACCAGGTCAATTGTGCGAACTCATCTGCGCGTCAGCGGGCTGGAAACGCTCGAGTGGTGGCGCCAGCATCTCGCCGAGCAGAATGTGCGCACCGGCCAGATCACAGAGCGGGACGGCCGCCTGACGCTGGACTTCGAGGATGGGGAAGGGCAGCGCCTGTCGCTCATCGATGATGGCGGTGCCGGCGATTCGCATCCATGGGCGAAGAGTCCGGTACCGTCGGAGCATCAGGTGCGCGGTCTCGGACCGATCGTGCTCAGCGTGCCACTGCTTCGGCCGACCGACGTCATGCTTCAGCGGGCTGTCGAGATGAGGCCAGTCCGCCAGTACGACCATCCAGAGCATGCTGGGCATCAGGTGCACGTCTATGAGATGGGTGCCGGCGGTCCGCACGCCGAGGTCCACGTGGCAGTGCTGCCCGATCTGCCACCGGCAGCGCAGGGAGCGGGCGGCGTGCACCATGTCGCCTTCCGCACACCGACATTCGAGGAGTACGAGGCGTGGGTGGATCGGCTGGCTGAGCTGAAGGTGCCTAACAGCGGGCCGGTGGACCGTTACTGGTTCCGAAGCTTGTACTTTCGCGAGCCCAACGGAATTCTGTTCGAGATCGCTACCGACGGGCCCGGATTCGGTGTGGACGAGGATGAGGAGACGCTCGGCGAGAAGGTAGTGCTGGCGCCCTTTCTCGAGCCGGATCGCGAGCGGATCGTGGCCAACCTCGTGCCTATCGAGTGACCGACGCGCGAAGGATCGCCGGCGGGCATTCCTCGCGAGCCTCTTTGACGAGGATGCTCGCGCGAGCAGCGCTGTTGCGGTGTCCAAATTGTGGCGCGCGCGGTATCCTGCGCCACTGGTTCAAGATGAGTGACGCCTGTCCGGCGTGCGGTCTCACGCTCGATCGCGGAGAGTCGTCGGACTTCTGGCTGGGTGCGTATGCCTTGAACCTGGTGGTTGCCGAACTGATCACCGTCATTGCTATCGTAGTGTGGATAGTGAGCGTGTGGCCAAGCGTTCCATGGACAGCGGTGCAGTGGGTGGCGGTGATTCTCGCCGGCGGGATGCCTTTGCTGTTCTTTCCATTCGCCCGGACGTTATGGCTCGCGTTCGACCTTGGCATACGAGAGTCGGAGCCGGGCGACGTTCGTCGATCGTGACTCGCGATTCTGGCGGCGTACGCCGTTCGAGGATTGCAACTGCCTTCTACCGCGGAGGGCGCGGAGGGGCGCCGAGCACTGCCGAGGAACTGGTGCGAGGGGGTAGGGAGCTGTGAGGCGTCAGGGTTTCTCTGCGTTTTCTTACCACCGAGGACACAGAGGACACAGAGGGCAGCAGGAATGAACAACAGAGAAAAGACTATGCAAAAAGAGAAACAGTAATAGGATCAAGAACATGCTCGCGCTATGTAGTTAGGCACGGTTGTCGATGATCGCGCGGTCATTGTGAGCGCGGTGGGTGAGGCGCTCGAGCGCGGCTGAACGCCCATGAGCCCCGATGAGGAGCAGGCAACCACAGCCGGGGCGGGGCCAGCGGGAACAGGAGCGAATGTTCCTCACGAGTCTGAGTGTTTTGGGCTTGCCGTATGCGATCCCCGAGCACAGAATGGGATGAGGAGATCTCGGGTCCCGGACTGGAGACTCGGAGCCCCGCCACTGCAGAGAGAGGTTCGGCCATGCTCGATACCCGCCGCATATCGTACGACAGCGTCAAGCTTCGCACGCGCGGGGGTCGGCCGGTGGCGTTTCTCCTTGCACTCGCGATCGCCGCCGGGTGTTCAAGCGAGACCTCGCTGGTGGATCCCGGTCGCGATGATACGACCGGTGGGGGCGGGGTGGTGCAACGCGTGCACCTAACGATTACCGTCAGCGTCGCTGCGGCCGACGTGGCGGTAGCGACTGCGATCGGCTCGCCAGGCGGCGTCCTTTCCGGAGCCACGGTTGTTGCTCAGCGCACAGGAGCGGCCGACTCGGTGGTGGCGCAGAGCAACGCCAGCGGGATCGTTCAGTTCTCCAACGTGTTGGCGGGGACGTATACGATTTCGGTCATGCGGCTCCTGAGTGACACGGAGCGTGCGCAACTCGCTCCTAACGACGCGGATGTGACCGCGTTCGGCGGCGGGGCGCAGGTCAATGCCCAGGCGAGCGAGGGCGGTACGCCGACCGTGGCGGTCACGGTACCGACGGTTGCGGGCCGGCGAGGCTCGTTGGTCATTAGTGAGCTGTATGCCCACGCGGCTGCGATTCCGGGAAGCGAGACGTACGTGACGGGCGACTATGTCGAGCTGTACAACAACAGCGACAGCACCATCTATCTCGATGGGAAGGTGGTCGGGAGAGGAATAAGCTGGCTCAGAGATTACGTGGGCTCACCGCGCACTTGCGCTGACATGGAGCAGTGGCGGACCGACAGCCAGGGGATCTGGAGTGCCTTCTTCTACCGCTTCCCTGGAGCAGGGCAAACCCATCCTCTCCAACCAGGTCACGCGGTGGTGGTCGCCACGGACGCGATCGATCACCGGCAGTACCTATCTGCCTTACAGGACCTTTCTGGCGCGGACTTTGAGTTTGTGGGGCCGAGTGATGTAGACAACCCGAGCGTGCCGAATATGGTGAACATCGGCCTGCGCGAGTGGAGCGCAAGCCTCTTCGGCCACGGTCTGTACTTCAACACCATCAACATCATCGTGTTCGTCGCGGATTCCTTGGATCCGACGACACTCGTGCACGATAACCTGCCGGTTGTCAATCCTGATCACGTCCGCATACCGGGATCGAAGGTACTGGACGTCTTCACGAGCGTAATGGTACCGGCGCTCGAGGCGACCCTAACGTCGCCCTGTTCCGAGCTCGTGAATCCGGAGTTCGATCGTGCCTATTCCGGATTGCTGGACCAGGATCCCACGCACACGATCAGACGTCGCGCGCTGACTCAAGCTTCATCTGGCCAGTTGGTGCTTCAGCGAACGAAGACGAGCTCGCGGGATTTCGCCTTCGGGTCACCCTCACCCGGACAGGTGCCATAGCCCTCGGAATTTCTAGCTGTACGCCGATCGGCAAAGCTCAGGGCCGAGGTTGCGATTCAGGCAAGCGGCGCGACAGGCGGTGCATTGCGACGACCCGTCACCAGTCGCTCCTGCGCCCCCGCGCCATGAGCATCGATACGATAGGCGGATGAGGGCCAGCGGATAAAGATCGTATGTTCCTTCACGCATTCAACGGGTTCTGGCTTGCCGTCCTCGGTTCCCGCACGCAGAATAGGGTAACGAGATCTCGGGTCCCGAACGGAGAATCGGGGACGCGGCCCATCGCAGAGAGTTCCACCAATGCCCTCCATATACGACGCGGATCCGTACGACAGCGCGAGTCGCCGCCCGCGCGCGTGGCGGCCTCTGGCGTTTCTCCTCGCACTCGTGATTGCTACGGGGTGTTCGAGCGAGACGTCGCTCGTGGATCCCGGGCCTGACGATACGACCGGTGGGGGCGGGACGGTGCAGCGCGTGAATCTCGCGATCACGGTCCGGGTCCACGCGGCGGACGTCCCCGTGGCGGCGGCGATCGGGTCGCCAGGCGGGGTGTTGTCAGGAGCGACCGTCGTCGTGCGGCGCGTCGGTGCGGCCGATTCGCTCGTGGCCCAGAGCGACGCCAGCGGGGCCGTCCAGTTCTCGAACGTGTTGGCGGGAACCTACACGGTCTCCGTAGTGCGACTCCTCAGCGACACGGAGCGAGCGCAACTCGATTCTAGCGATGCGGACGTGATGGCGTTTGGGGGTGGGGGGCAGGTGGGTGCGCAGGCTAGCGGGGGCGGCACGCCAACGGTGGCGGTAAATGTCCCGACGGTAGCGGGTCGGCGCGGATCGCTGGTGATCAGCGAGCTCTGGGCACATGCGCCATCGCTTCCCGCAGGTGGATTCTACTCCACGGGCGACTACATCGAGCTGTATAACAATAGCGACACAATCATCTTCCTCGATGGGAAGGTGGTTGGCGTTGCGCAAGGCTTCTACCGAGACCACATCGGTACCGATCACGACTGTGCTGCAATGGCGCAGTGGCGGCTGGATCCGGAGGGCATCTGGAGCGCCTATTTCTATCGGTTTCCGGGTGGAGGTCAGGCTTATCCTCTCGCGCCGGGACAAGCAGCGGTTGTGGCCACCGACGCCATCGATCACCGCCAGTACTTGTCGACGCTCCAAAATCTCTCGGGAGCCGACTTTGAGTTTGTAGGGCCAAGCGACGTCGACAATCCCAGCGTGCCGAACATGGTGAACATAGGCCTACGCGAGTACAACGCCACGAACATCGGCCATGGACTCTACTTCAACAACATCGATCAAGTGGCGTTTATCGCAGATTCAGTCGACACAGCGGCACTCGTACATGACAACTTGCCAGTCAACAACCCCGAACACGTCCGTATGCCGCGCGATAAGCTGCTCGATGTCTTCACGACGATCATGACGCCGGCACTAGAGGCTACCGTTACGCCGCCGTGTGCCCAGCTGGTTCACGCGGAGATCGATCGCGCACACGCCCAGTTGCTCGACTACAACACAGTCGATGCCATTCGGCGTCGAATGCTGTTCGTGGCTCCCTCTGGTCACCCGGTGTTGCAACGCACGAAAACGAGCGCAAGGGATTTTACTACCGGAGCACCGTCACCGGGGCAGGTACCCTAGCGCGTGGCATGAGGCTCTGGCGAACTACCTGCCTGAGCATCAGTTCTTGATGGCGGCTCACTTGAGGCCGATGTGGTGGCGCGACAGACTCGATGATTTCCCAAACTGACATTCAGCCCACCAGTCCGTGCGGTGCGCTGGTGGCCTCGGTGCTGCAACAAGAGCTACGCCTATTCCGGTCTCGTCAACATTGAGGCTAGGAACAGAGGCAAGCATTCCCTGCTGTGCATGTCCCGACGTCGTAATCGAGGAACTCGCAGCAGTCCTGACACTCCTGCATCGAGAAGCACATGGGGTAATTCTCGCAGACCCTCACAGCGTGTACTCGAGTCGCGGCAAGTGCTTCGCGCGCTCCGAAGCCAAGGATACCACAACAGTGGCTAATAGAACTGCTCGCAAAGCCCGAGTCATGAACGGCTGCATTCTGCCCTCCGTGGAAATAGGAAGAAGAACGGTTGATACGGAACGAGCGACGCGCTACGGAACTGAGGTCCCTGTGGCAATGAACAAGGAGTCGGAACTAATCTCGGGAGCGGTTCGAACCGCCTGCAACACAGAGTCGATAGCACGTTCCGTGGTGAGTGCACCCATGCGCGCATGCAGCACATTCCCCTGCTCGCCCACGACGAATGTCGTTGGCACCGACTTGGCGCGATACAACGCACGCAGGCGCGGGTCTGCGAGTTCGATCACGGGGAACGTAAATCCGATTCGGCGCAACGAGTCCGTCGGCGGGAGAATTGAATCCAGCGAGATCCCGATCACCTCTGCCTCGCCCGACGCACGAAGCGTATCCGCCAAATAGTGCCACGCGGGTAGCGTTTGCCGGCAGAACCCGCAGGTGGTCGTGAAGAAGAGGAGTACCTGTCGTCCTCCGCTTGGCGGATCGCCGATCGTAACGGTGTCCCGGGCAAGCGTCATCGCCTTGACGGCCGGGACGACCATACCGGCGTAAGGCAAGAACGCACGCCGCTCAAGGACCACGATGCGATCTCGCATGCCGCGCGACTGTGCACCCAGCACGGCGACCAGCGCGAGCGCGCCAGCCAAGGCGAACGGAAGGACATAGCGAGCGGCGCCGGCAGCGGCGGCCCGTACGGATCGCACCATGGACCCACCTTCCGAGGAGGGGGAACCATTATAGGATCGATTCCCAGTTCGCGCAAGTGCCACAAAGCGGCGATCGGATTGTCGTCGCGTTCGGCGAATGACCTATCGACGGTTCGCTGGAGCATTCAGTGTTGCGCGGCGCCGCAACTGCATCGTTGAGCGCCCCCGAGTTGCTTGTGCCTCGAGTGTTGTTGTCGAAATACGGGCGGCCGCCCAGCTTCGCTCTCCGCCTGGTAGCCGCCTCACACTCTATTCCTGATGAAGCCGGACCGATGCGCACAGCCGAAAAGTACGAGGGGATCGGGAAGCAAGCCGCCGATGTGCGCGGGATCGCCAGCGGGCGGAAAACTCGTTTTCGCCTCGCAGTAGCTAGGCATGCCTATGACTCGCCTCCATGTCGCCTCCGGTTTAGGGCGAAGCACGAGCACCGGTCTGCCACGTACCGGCATCCTGTCCGGCCTACTCGCTCCTGCGCCCGCGCAGAAAGATCGACACGATAGGCGGGTGAGGGCCAGCGGATAAAGATCGTATGTTCCTCACGCATTCAACGGGTTCTGGCTTGCCGTCCTCGGTTCCCGCACGCAGAATAGGGTAGCGAGATCTCGGGGTCCCGAACCGAGAATCGGGGACGCGGTCCATCGCAGAGAGGTCCACCAATGCCCTCCATACACGACGCGGATCCGTACGACAGCGCGTGTCGCCGCCCGCGCCCGTGGCGGCCTCTGGCGTTTCTCCTCGTATTCGCGATTGCCACGGGATGCTCGAGCGAGAGCTCGCTGGTGGATCCCGGGCCAGACGACACGACCGGTGGGGGCGGGACGGTGCAGCGGGTGAATCTCGCGATCACGGTCCACGTCCACGCGGACGACGTGCCGGTGGCGGCGGCGGTCGGGTCGCCAGGCGGGGTGTTGTCAGGAGCGACCGTCGTCGTGCGGCGCGTCGGTGCGGCCGATTCGCTCGTGGCCCAGAGCGACGCCAGCGGGGCCGTCCAGTTCTCGAACGTGTTGGCGGGAACCTACACGGTTTCCGTAGTGCGACTCCTCAGCGACACGGAGCGGGCGCAGCTCGATTCTAGCGATGCGGACGTGACGGCGTTTGGGGGTGGGGGGCAGGTGAGTGCGCAGGCAAGCGGGGGCGGCACGCCAACAGTGGCCGTGAATGTGGCGACGGTGGCGGGTCGGCGCGGATCGCTGGTGATCAGTGAGCTCTGGGCGCACACGCCCTCACTTCCGGCTGGTGGCTACTACTACACCGGCGACTACCTGGAGCTCTATAACAACAGCGACACCACGATCTACCTAGATGGAAAGGTCGTCGGCATTGGTATCAGTTGGCTCAGGGATTACGTGGGGTCGCCCCGCACCTGTGCTGACATGGAGCAGTGGCGGATCGATCCCCTGGGCATTTGGAGTGCCTATTTCTACCGCTTTCCAGGGACGGGGCAGACATACCCCCTCCTCCCAGGAGAAGCCGTGGTCCTGGCCACCGATGCTATCGACCATAGACAGTACCTATCGACGCTTCAGGATCTCTCAGGCGCCGATTTCGAGTTTGTGGGACCTAGCGATGTCGACAATCCGGGCGTGCCGAACATGATCAACATCGGACTGCGAGAGTGGGCCGCAACTACGGTAGGCCATGGCCTGTACTTCAATGGCATCAACCGAATCGTGTTTGTGAGCGATTCACTCGATCCCACGACGCTCGTGCACGACAACTTGCCGGTCAACAACCCTGACCATGTGCGGATTCCGGGATCGAAGCTGCTTGATTTGTTCACGAGCATCATGGTACCGGCGACGGAGGCAATCCTACCGCCACCATGTCCGGAGCATGTGAATGCACTCTTCGATCGTGGCTACGCGCAGCTGCTTGATTCCGAAGGAACGGACGCGATTAGGCGAAGCGTCCTGTCGCAGATAGCAGGCGAGCCTGTGTTGCAGCGAACAAAGACGAGTGCCCGGGACTTCGCTCGAGGTGCTCCCTCCCTTGGACGAGTACCATGACGACCCAGGTTGGGAATTGCCGCACCAGGTGATGCTACTCGACTGGAGCTTGCGATGCGGGAGCGGATGAAAGGACGAGTCCTTTCGCGCGCCTGTTGTATGCCCAGAATGGATCGTGACTTGGAGGTGCAAGTCCTCCGGGGAGCTGGTCGTAGCGACCCGAGTAAACCGCTAGGCGGCGACCGTGAGGGTACTGCTGAAAGAAGCGGCTAGCGAATCTGCGCGTAAGGACACGAACCCGATAGGAGGCATTGCCGAGCAGGGTGAGCGGGCAGCAGACCGCGAAGCTCTCACGACTAAGGCTCAAGCGATGTAAATCCGACAATGGTCCCGAGACGGCGACCATTCTTACCTGTGGAGATCTGGCCTTACGCGTGAAATCGCGACGCTGACGGGAGTCGACGGTGGAGCCAGAAGTCAGCAGAGGCCTGAGTGGCGGCGCGGCATCGTCCGAAGCCCGGACTGCGAAGGACCGAACGAGGAGGAGCGCCAGCTCACAGAATGTGGGAAGGCAGCCACCAGAAGTGCGCGATGCGGAGCTCGCGCCAAAGGGCAGAGGTAAAGCCTCAGCGTACAGCGCAGTGGTGAAGCCGGACGGGCCGGCGTAAACGAACGCTCAGTCGCACTCGCTGGCATCAGCGAGCCGTGACCTCCCTTCTCGAACCGCGCCGGATGCAGACCCGCATGTCTCGTGGTGTAGGAGGGGAGTAGCGACGGTCAGTCGCTACCCCCTATCCCGATTCCCGACTGCCGAGAACGAGAAGACCAGTTTTCTTCCAAACCAGAAATGCTGTTCCGTTACGAACAGAGACAGGCTCCGGCCATTGTGCAGAAGCCCGAATCGTTGCCTAGGAACATGCAGCATGCGTCGCACTCAGGAGTTGACTCGCACATCGGGTAGTTCTCGCAGACGAGAGTGGAGTGGGCGCGGTTCGCCGCAAGTGCTTCCTGCGCGCCAAAGCCGAGGATGCCTGACAGCACCAGCAGCGTAAGTCCCCAACGAACCTGCTTGCGAATTCTCTGCATCGTGTCCTCCTGGGAATCAGCGGTGGGTCGGCGCCTCAAACGTACTCGAGTTTGAGGCGGTTACGTTATGGTATCGAGAAAACCTCTTCGTCCGGCGCCACAGTGCCTGGAGCGCGGACGGCGGCAAACACGGAGTCAGTGGCGCTCTGAGTGGTGAGCGCTCCCATTCTTGAGTGCAGCACCCTGCCGCCGTCACCGACAACAAGCGTGATCGGTACGCCCTTGGCACGATATAGCGATCGCATCCGAGCGTCGGGAAGCTCGACAATGGGGAATGTGAGCGATTCTTTCCGCACATACTCCACAGTCGCAGCGGGCGAGTCGAGCGATACACCAATCACCTCCACGCCTTTGGCTGAGCTGCGCAGCGCGGCGGCGAGTTGCCGCCAGGCGGGTAGCGTCTCGCGACAGTACCCGCATGTGGTCGTGAAGAAGAGAAGGACCTGTCGTCCTCCGCTTGGCGGATCGCCGATCGTAATGGTGTCTCCGGCAAGCGTCGTTGCCTGGACCGCGGGGACGACCATGCCGGCGTAAGGCACGAACGCTCGCCGCTCCAGCGCAACCACGCGATGCCGCATGCTGCGTGACTGTGCTCCGAGCAGCGCGACCAGCGCGAGGGCGCCGGCCAGGGAAAGGGGAAGGATCTGTCGGGCCGTACGAACAGTGGCTGAGCGAACATATCGCCACACGGACCCACCTTCCAGCATGGGGGGGACACCATAGTGGGACCGAATCACGATTCGCGCAAGTACCAATTTTCGAGCATCGGGAATGGCACGCCGCCGGTGTCGCCAAGATACGCCGGTGGTCTTGATGGGCAGCCTGGCGGGTCACGATCGCTAGGAGTTGCGGCCTTCGGCACGCACTCGCATGTTGGGATGTCCGCCAGCCGAATGCGCACGGACAAAGGTTCGCCGCGCACGTCTTGGAACCATTCGAGCACGAGCCGTTCCTAGCAAAGCCGCAGATGGTCAGCTCGATTCCGCTCACCCCTTTGGTTATTTGCCCAAGTTGGATGTCATGAGCGCGTCCTGAATGCAGTGCCAGGGTGGCAAACAAAAGCAACTCGCCGTCCAGATGCATCGCATCGCCGAACCCCACCCAGTAGAGGAAGGTCATGTCCTCTGTTCAGCAGCTCGTCGCGAAGGTCACGACGCGGACCGGATACTTCAATCGAGTTGCCCAGCGATCACGCACTCGAGGCGCGCGTCGCCGAGCTCGAACGACGACGTTCCTGATTGCGCTGCTCGTCAGCGCGCCGTCAGCAGGCGAGGGGCAACAGCGAGGCGCGGTCATAACGGGCCACGTCCGCGATGCAGCATCAGGCGCAGCCGCACCCGGTGCCATCGTCGCCCTCGAAGGCACGAGCATAACGTCCATCGCCGACTCCGCCGGCGCCTACCGGATCGCCGGCGCGCCTGCCGGCCCCCAGGTACTCTTCGTCAGGCGCGTCGGCTACGCCCCCGCCCGCGTGGCGATCACCGTGCCGCCCACCGGCACCCTCGTTCGTGACCTCGAGCTGGCCGTCAGCCCGCTCCAGCTCCAGGATGTCACCGTCACCGCCGATGCGGCCGGTCGCGCACGGGGCGAGCTCGGCACCGCCAGCGTCATCGATCGCGACGCGATCGCCGTCCAGAGTGCCACCAGTCTCGCCGGCATCCTCGAGCTCGTCCCTGGCGTGCCGCTCGCTCCGCCCGGACTCGATGGCGTGCAACAGATCGCACTGCGCTCCGTGCCGACGTCCTTCGGCGGCTTCACCCAGGCCGGCCCATCCGCGGGCGACCTGGCCAGCTTCGGCACATTGATCGTCCTCGACGGCGTCCCCGTCTCCAACAATGCGAATCTCCAGTCGTTAGGACCGCGCGGCGATCTCGGGTTTCTCCTGTCGACATCCGCGGGTGGCGGCGTAGACCTCAGGCGCATTCCGGCGAGCACCTTGGATCGCGTCGAGGTCATCCGCGGCATTCCGAGCGCACGCTACGGCGATCTGACGCAGGGCGTGATCGTGGTGGACACGCGAGCCGGCACCGTGCGCCCCGCCGCGCAGCTCCGCTACGACGCACGGACGATCGAAGGCAGCTTGGTCGCCGGCGGTAATGTCGGACGCATCCTCGGCGGCCGGCAGCTGTTGACCGCAACCGCCGACGTCGCACGCACTCAGCTCTCGCCAGGCATCGGCGACGATGACGTGCTCCGCGTCTCGGGACAGCTCTCCCACCGGGCATTCCTCGGCCGCGGACCAGACGGCGACGCGGCGGCGGACGATCCCGCGGCGCTCGCCGAGCGATCGCGCCTCGTGCTCGACAGCCGAGTCGACTATTTCCGCCTGACGCAGAACAATCCCGAGCAGCCCGAGGTCTTTCCCGGACGTGCGTCATGGGCCCGGGACTACGGCGTCCGCGTCTCGGAGCGCGCGCGTCTTCGCCTGTCCGACCGCTCGCGTCTCGAGCTCACGGCATCGCTCGATCACGGCCGCCAACGGTCGTACGCGCAGTCCCTCCTCATTCGGTCGGCACTTCCGTTCACCGACCGGCTCGAGCCTGGGCGGCAGGTCGGCCGCTACATCGGCGGTGAATACCTATCGAGCCTCTCGCTCGAAGGCTCGCCCTGGCTCATCTATTCCAGGCTCGAAGGCACCACGCAGCGTGATGGACTCGGTGGGTCGCACATCGTGCGAGCCGGCGCCGAGTTGAGACGAGAGTGGAATGCGGGGGAAGGATACCAGTTCGACATCGAGTTCCCACCGCAAACGACGTTCAACGGCGTCCAGGGCTTCGATCGTCCCTATCCCTTCGATGTCATCCCGGCCGTTGCGACGAGCGCGCTGTACCTCGACGAGCGGTACCAGCGATCAATCGGTCGTCGTGCATCGCTCGACATCCAGGCGGGAATTCGTCTGGAGGCGTTGCACGAGGGCACGAGTTGGTTCTCCGGTGCGCGCGACGTCGTTCCTCAGCCGCGGATCAATGCCCAGATCGCGCCCGTGCCCTGGATTCGACTGCGCGCGGGAGCGGGGCGCACGGCCAAGCTTCCCACGATCGCCAGCCTCTTTCCGGCGCCGCAGTACTTCGACGTAGTCAACGTGAACTGGTTCACCAACGATCCGGCCGAGCGCCTTGCGATTCTCACGACGTCCATCCGCGATCCGAGCAACCCAGAGCTGGGGTTCGCGGTGGGCGACAAGCTCGAGGCGGGCATCGAGTTGGCGCCTGACGAACTGTTCGGCGGCCGGTTGCGCGGGTTGGTGATCGCGCTCACCGCTTTCGATGATCGCACCAGGGATGCCGTCGGTATCCGCCGTGTGCCCGATTTCCTGCTGCGCGAGCACTTCGACTTCGCCGACTCCACGATCGGCACGGGGCAGCCCCCCACGATCATCGAGCCCGCCTCACGCGTGGACAGCGTGCCGATCCTGATCGACCGGCCCGACAACATGTTGGACCTGACGAGCAGCGGCTACGAGCTGACGGCGATCTTTCCCGAGATCCCGGCGCTGCGCACACGCCTGCACGTGCAAGGGGCGCTCATCAAGACGCGCCTGACGTCAAATGGGCTGGACTTCGGCAACGGGTTTTCCCCGTTTCAACTCGATGAACGAATTCCGCGGTCGCCGTACTGGGAGAACGCCACACGCGTGGGCGAGCGGGCGCTCATGACCTATCGCCTCATTCATCACGAGCCCGCGCTCGGTCTCGTCGTCACGGGTACCGTGCAGCACTTCGTCCGGGAATCCTCCCATGATGTGGGTGGCACGGATTCGCTTTCCTTCGCGGGCTACATAACGCGAGGCGGATCGCTGGTCCCGGTGCCGGCGGAGGAGCGCACCCAGCCGCAGTACGCCGATTTGAGAGATCCCCGCATCGGCATCTTCACGCAGACATCGAAGATCAACCCCGACTGGTTCCTGAGCCTGCAGGTGAGCAAGGCACTCCCCGGTGACGGGCGCCTGTCGTTCTACGCGTTCAACGTCCTCGACCGCGCCGGCAGGGGAGCCTCGCAAGGATTCGGATCCCGACCGCACCCCGGCATACGCTTCGGCGTCGAGTTGAGCGTGGCGTTCGGCCGCGCGGGAGGAGGCGCGTGAAGGGCGGAGCGGTAGTGCCTCCGCTTGCTCCGTACTCAACGCGCACTCATCGAATCACTTGCCTGACGGCCGGCATGCTCGTTTTCTCGGCCTCCGTGTTGGCGGCGCAGACCATCGGTTCCAACGATCCGCGCACGATCGAGGCACGATCGCCCGTTTGGATGCAGGTATGGAGCCCGCTCGCGCCGATCATGGACATCCCACGTGAACTGCCGCGCGCGGTCGCGTTGCCGATGCTTCTCACCGCGCCCGCTCCGCGCGTGGGTCAGTTCTGGACCGCGGGAACGCCGGCCGAGCTGCGAGCCGAGGCGAGCGATTCCTACGCGACCGCTGCCGGCCAGCTTGGTCGGGAGAGCGGCTCGTTCCACCGCCCTCTGGATCCGGAAACTGTAGAAACGCGCCAGCTGCACGCGATCGGATGGCGGCAGATCCGCGATAATGGTGCCGCAATCGGCAGCATCGTCGTGGCGAACGAGTTGATGGATCCGGCATCTTATGCCGACGCGAGCGCACCATACGGCAGCGCGCCGATGGTGGTGACCGACACGTCCCTCCCGGACATGCGCCGGGTGCGGGCGCGACTCGAGGGCGCGGTGGGCTATCGCCTGGGATCCTGGGGACTCGGTGTCGGTCTTGGTGTGGAGGCGCAGGACTACCGCACGGATAACGCGCGGTTTCCGCGCATCTCGCGCTCGGCGATCCCCGGCGTGGTGTTGGGGATCTCTCGAACCGTTTCGGGACTGCGGCTAGGCGTGCACGGCCGGTGGGTCGGCGGCGCGGAGACTCTTACACTGAATCCGATCCCGGCCTTCGGACAGGCACACCTGTTATTCGGTTTCACCGAGCCCGATCCGATCTCAGTGGCAATGGTGCCGGGCCTCTATCGGCGTAGCGAGCGGGACGCGACTGCCATCGGCGTCTCGCTCTCGGGATCTCTGTCAGGCGTGACCTGGGTGCTCGTGGCCCAGCGTGAGCGACGCACGGAATCGCAGAGCAGCCAGCGCCTGTCGAGTGGCGAGGACGATTCGTGGACGGCTGAGGGCTTCGCCGGTACCGCCGCACTGCAGGCACGCCCTCTCAGTCGCGTGCTCGTAACCGCGTGGGTCGGCGGGCGTACGCTGGAGGGCTCGGCCACGCGCATCGGCCTCACCGGTGACGTGTTTCGGGCGCGGGAGAATCGGGTGCGGGGAATGGTCGACGTTCGTTATGCGACGGTGGATTCGGCGTGGCAGCTTGGTGTGGTGGGTGCAATCGGGCGCGACTACCGCCTGAGAGAGGACTTTGTTGCGCTGCTCTACAGCGAGGTGACCGCGTGGTCGCCCGGCGTGTCGGTTGAATTGGCGAGACGACTGGATGCACGTACGGCGGTCTCCATCGGCGTCGCTCGTAGCTTCGCCGCGGCGAGCTCGATCGTGCCGGACGCGACCAACCTGGGACCCGTGTATCGGCAGCTCATCGCGCCCGAGCACGCGCTCGGAGCGGCGGAGACACAGCCGATGACGGTGGGGCTCGCGCTCACGCGCGACGTCACGTCGGGGGCCACGGTGTGGGTGCGTGGATGGCGCGAGTCGGTGAGCCCGAATGGGACGGTCGGATTGCCGTTCTTCCCGGATGGCGATCGCTCGACGTGGAGCGTCGCCGTGGGGGTGCGACTGCGTTAGGGACGGCCGAGCCAGTGGGGAAAAACTGCTAGCCGGCCGGGCGAGCGAACTGCGCCAGCGTGTCGAGCGTTATGGCATCGCTCAGGATGCGGTAGTAACCCCGCGCGAAGACGATACCTACGGAGCGAGCTGGCGTACGAAAATCGGAGCCGGGCGACGTTCGTCGATCGTGACTCCGTTGGTAAGGATTCTGGCGGCGTACGTCGTTTGAGGATTGCAACTGCTTTTCTACCGCGGAGGGCGCGGAGGGGCGCAGAGGACTGGTGCGAGGGGGTAGGGAGCCGTGAGGCGTCAGGGTTTCTCTGCGTTTTTTTTACCACGGAGGACACAGAGGACACAGAGGACAACAGGAATGAACAGAAGGGACAAAATATGTAAAAAGAGAAACAACAATTAAATCAGGACGTTGACGCGCTATGTAGTTAGGTATGGCAACGAATACCTCTGTGTCCTCTGTGCCCTCTGTGGTCAATTTGTTTTCTTTTCCTTTCCCCGTTCATTGATTGCCTTGTTCGTGTCGTCTGCCTTGTATGTCCTCTGCGCCCCTCTGCGCACTCTGCGGTGAAAATCGCGGAGCCCTCAGCTGCATCGAATGCGGAAGTATCCCAGACCCTCTAGACAGGCAGATTTAATCGCCAGCTTGCCTTGCGATCTACTCCTCCGATCCTCGTGAAACGCAACAGCGGCCGTACGCAATCGCGCACGGCCGCTGTTGTTGCAACTGGCGGATGAAAACGGAAACTACTCCGTCATCACCCAAACCCGACCATCGTTAGAACGTGATGCCGATGCTGATCGGGGTGGTGGACATGGTGCCACCTTCGGTGCTGATCGCATGATAGCGGGCCTCGGCAAACATCTTAGCCGCCATCAGGTTGAAGCTGAATCCAACGCCGGCGTTCCAGCCGATGTCACCAACGCGCTTCTGGTCAGGCACTTCGGCCTTCGACCAGTAGTAACCACCGCCAGCCATTGCATACAGCTTGGCCGGTCCGACCGGCACGATGTCGTAGCCGAACGCCGCCGTGGCGCCGATAGTGGACATGTCCACGCTGCCGCTCGAGAGCGGCAGGCGGCTGTACAGCCCATCCACACGGACGTGTACTGGCAGGACAGGCAGTCCGGCGCGAACGCCAACCAGTCCGTGGTAACCCTGGCTCGTCGCGTCGGCAAGTTCGCCGGTCGGCAGGGTAAGACCGCCGCCGATGTTAAACGACATCTGGGCCTGCGCCGGGGCAGCCGCAAGCGCGGCCGCGAAAGAGAGCCCGAGCGCAATGGCACGATGACAACGCTGCATAACTCATCCTCCTGAGAGGTATCGTGTTTACGGCGCGACCGCGGCCCGATTCGACTATCGAACCCGTTGCCCGATCCGCCCTGGCCGCCGCGCCCGAAGGGGCGGTGGCAAGCCACCAAATCGACGAACGGACTCAGCGAGAGGCAACGCGACGCTCTGCACAACTGTTTCGGCAGTGCCGATGAACTCACCTTGCGTTTGTCAGGGTGTAATGCGAAGTCTCCTGTTAGAGGCGAATCGACGTACTAAACGCATATTTCCGCACCACCCCTGTAAACATTTGAAACAGTCGTCATGACCGAAAACCTGACGTGGCCCGGGCTTCCTTACGATGAATGGCGCGCGAGTTATGAAACGCTGCACATGTGGACACAGATCGTGGGCAAGATCCGGCTGGCCAAGGCGCCGCCGTTGAACCACTGGTGGCATACCACGCTCGGCATAACGCCGCGCGGACTTGCCACGTCGGCGATTCCACACGGAAAGCGGAGCTTCGAGATCACATTCGATTTCATCGATCATGTCCTGGTGATCGAAGTGAGCGACGGCACCGGGCGACGAATTCAACTGGCGCCCCGCACGACTGCGGACTTCTACTCCGAGGTAATGGCACGTCTCGACGAACTGGGGATCCCCGTCACGATCTGGCCTCGTCCTGTCGAAGTCGAAACGCCGATTCGGTTCGATGAGGACCATGTGCATCAGTCGTACGATGCAGCGCAGGTCGAGCGGTTCCATGCTGCCCTCGTGCAAGCGGACCGCGCGCTGCAGCGCTTTCGCGGCCAGTTCATTGGAAAGTCGAGTCCCGTTCACTTCTTCTGGGGTGGATTCGACATAGCGCTCACCCGATTTTCCGGCCGGCGCGCTCCGGAGCATCCAGGGGGCGCTCCGAACGTGGGCCGTCATGTGATGGTCGAGGCCTACTCGCATGAAGTCGCGAGCTTTGGCTGGTGGCCGGGGAGTGCCGCGCATCCGGAGCCGGCCTTCTATGCTTACGCGTATCCGGAGCCGGCGGGCTTCAGCCGAGTGAGGGTGAGGCCGGATGCGGCGCAGTACCTTCAGGCACTGGGCGAGTTCGTTCTTCCGTATGAGGCTGTACGTCTGGCCCCCGATCCGGACGCGGCAGTACTTACATTCTGTTCTGACGCGTACGAGGCGGCAGCCGATCTGGGAATGTGGAATCGTCAGGCGCTGGAACGGTAACCCGGCACCGCCAACCTCTCTAACTCGAGCGACGGCAAGGCCGTCAAGGATCTGGTGGCATGCTTTGCAGCGTCCGGAAAAGCGCGGCACGTCGCGCACTCTTCGTCTCGATCATCGCCGGGGTAGCCGGAAGCGGGTGCGCAACGACGAACGGAGCTCCGCCGGCCGACGCTCCGCCTGACGACCCGCCGGCGCTTGCCGCAATTTCACAGGAAGATCTGCGGCGAGACCTGTTCGTGCTCGCCAGTCAGGCGATGCGTGGCCGCGAGGCCGGCACGATTGACGAACTGCGCGCCTCAGCGTGGATCGCCGAGCAGGCACGGGCCGCCGGGCTCGAGCCGATGGGCGACGACGGGACATACTTTCAGTTCTGGCCGATGCTTCGCGCGCGGGTCTCGGCCGACAGCCGGGTGGTCCTCGCAGGCACGCCGCTCGGGATCCCCGACCGTGCGGTGGTGGTGACGCCGACCGACGCGCGAATCGACGCACCGATCGTTTTCGTGGGCGAAGGAAAGCAGGCCGACCTGGCCGGCAAGGACATTCGCGGGCAGGTGGTTGCGGCGCTGCTCTCGCATCCGGAGGGGGCTCCGCCCCTCGGCCCCGATCTCAGCCCGCGGCGTTATGCAATGAACTCCGTAAGGCAGCGAGCTGCGTTTCTGGTCGAGCGTGGCGCAACGGCGGTCGTGCTTGTTTCGGATTCCGTGGCCGACGGACAGTTTCAGAACATCGCCGCCGGATGGGCGCGAGGCAGCTACGACATCGATGATTCCGAGGGGGAGGAGAGTGCTTCCCGCCCGCCGGTCATCTGGGTTCGGCGCTCGGCGCTCGATCTCGTAAGGCAGCCCGGCGCGCGGCTCGTTGCCGAGCTTCAGCGCGAGCGATTCGTCGTCCCGTCGGTGAACGTGGTGGCGCGCGCGCCAGGCAGCGATCCCCGGCTGCGCGACGAGCACGTGCTGTACAGTTCCCACCAGGATGCGCTCGGCGTTCGCTATTCCTGGGATGGCGACTCCGTGTGGACCGGTGCCGACGACAACGCCACTACCAGCGTCGCGATACTGGCGATCGGACGCGCGTTCGTTCGCGCCCCGGCCGCCCGCTCGGTGTTGTTCGTCTGGCATGGCGCGGAAGAAGTGGGGTTGCTCGGGTCGTACTACCACGTGGCGCATCCCGTCGTGCCGCTCTCGAGTGTGGTGGCGGTTCTGAATGGCGACATGATCGGCCGCAACCATCCCGATACCGCGGCGCTGCTGGGAGCCCAGCCGCCTAACCGCAATGCACCGTCGCTGGTCGAGATGGCGCTCTCGGCGAACGCGCGGGTGTCGCGGTTCGTGGTCGACAGCAGCTGGGACCGGCCCGGCCACCCGGAAAACTTCTTTCGCCGCAGCGATCACTGGCCTTACGTTCAGGTCGACGTGCCGTCCATATACTTCACGGCAATGCTCCACTCCGATTACCACACTCCGCGTGACGATCCCGAGGGCATCGATTACGGCAAGCTCACACGAATGGCGCGGTGGATGTACGCCACCGGCTGGGCTGCAGCTTCTGTCCGGTGATTTCGTGGCCGGGCACCGGGAACACGCCTGCTCCAGGCCGCGCACCTGCCTGCATGCCCTGGCGATCGCTCAACATTGACCGTGGATGGTGGACATGAAGTCCGTCGCTCAGGGAAGCCGTACTCGCCGGGTGACGGTCAAGTGCCTGTGCATGACCGTACTCGTAACCGGCCTGACGATAAACCCGTCGGCGGCAGGAGCGCAGCAATTCGCCGGATTCGGCGGACTCGAGCCGCGCCTTGGAATCGTCTGGCCCAGGGACGCGACGACGGGGACCGTCTGGGCGCTGGACGCCGATCTGGGTTTCGTGCGGACGCCGCGTGTCCGGGCGATCGTTGGAATGACGGGCTTCAGCACCGACGTGGATCGTCGCGTGGCGGGAGCGCCGATCGGAGGTTCGCTTTCCGCGTTCGGCATGCACGGGGCGCTGCGCCTCGACCCGGTACGAGCCGGCCGGCTCGCGCCGTTCCTTACGGGGCTATTGACATTACATAACGTGAGTGCCGACGTTTCCGATCCAGGCATCGACGAGTTGCTCGACGGAGTGTATGCGGGAATCGGATTCGGCGCCGGGATCGCCTACGAGCTCGATTTGCCCGCGCGCTTTGCCATAACCGTGGAGGCACGCCGCGTGTTCGCCACCAATGTGGGTCACGGGTCGCTCGTTTTCGGAATGCGGTGGATGCCGCGCGGGCGACAGGCAAACGATATCGGTGCGGCGCAGTGACTCCGCCACGTGGTGCCTGGAGCATTGCTGCGATCCCGGCTCTGATCGCGGCGATCGCGGTGCCAGTTCGGGCACAGCAAAGGGTGGCGGCGGCCGATTCCGCCGCCCGTGATTCCGCGGCCACCCGCTGCATGGACGAGCGCATCAACTCCATCGAATATCGCCGCGATCCGCCGGCGCTCATGGGAGAGCGAATGCCGTCGTGGACCAGGCGGGTGCTTGGCGTGATCGTGCAGCACCGCCAGACGGAGCCGCAGGCAATCGAGCCGTTCCTTCTCGTCGAAGAAGGCGAGAGCTGCACCACGTTCAAGCTCGACGAGTCGGAGCGGCTGCTGCGCGCTCAACCGTATCTGGCGAACGCGGAGCTTCGCGCCTATCCGGAATCCGGCGGAGGCGTCCGGGTGAGCGTCCACACTGTGGACGAAATTCCGCTCGTAATAGACGGCGGCTTTAGCGATGGGGAGCCGTCGAAGGTGACATACGGCAGCGGAAATGTGTTTGGCCGCGGCGTTTACGCCGCGGCGAAGTGGCGGCAGGGGTTTGCCTATCGCGACGCGATGGGGGTGGAACTGGTCCACTATCATCTGCTTGACCGCGCTCGTGCACGCATGGAATTGATGCGCGGCTCCCGCGAGGAATCCTACCGCGGCGCGTTGACCAACGCCTATCTCACCGATGCGCAGAGTGCGGCGTGGCACGTCGGATATCGCCGAAGCGAGAACTTCGCGGAGTTTCTGAGGCGGGATTCATCATCACTCGCGCTCGGCCTGGATCGCGATCTCGCCGACGCCGGTGTGCTGTGGAGGGTCGGAGCTCGCGGACGACGGCTGTTCGCCGGGGCCACCGCCTCGCACGAGCGGGTCACGGCGGCGTCAGATGGTATTGTGGTCACCGACACGGGATTCGCGACCGACCCCGACACCTTGCTGGATGATCGCTTCGATTCATGGAGCACTACATCGGTAGGCGCCGTATTGGGCGGGCGCTTCCTGGACTACAGAACGATGGAGGGTCTGAGTTCCCTCGCCGGCACTCACGATGTAGCTACCGGCGTGCAGGTGGCTGCCACGCTGGGACGAGGGATTGGCGGCAACCGCCGCCGCCAGTTCAGTGGGCTCGATCTCTACGCCGCCGCTGGCACTCAGCGCACTCTCTTTGCGTTAGGTGCGGTCACCGAAGGCAGTCGTGCTCCGGGAGGGGGTTGGGAGGATGTCATAGCGAGTGGACGGCTGGTGATCTATCGCGTGCCCTCTGAAAGGCGGACGAACGAAGTCAGCGCCGAGTACTCCGGTGCGTGGAGGGCATCGCTTCCAGGGCAACTCGGGCTCGATGAGCGGCGCGGCGGCGTTCGAGGCTACCGGGATTCGCGAGTAGGGGGAACCAAGCGCGCAGTGTTTCGAATCGAGGAAAGGCGGTCGCTCGGTCGCATGGGACGGATCGCCGGATTCGCTATCGCGGGATTTGCCGATGCAGGGAAGGTCTGGGCGGGCGATGTTCCGTACGGAACCACTACCGGCGTGCGGACCAGCGTTGGCGCCGGGTTAATGGCCGCGGTGCCCAGACAATCTCAGCGCTTGTTCCGGATCGACGCAGCAGTGCCGCTCGTCCGCGGCGGTACCACTCGATCGTGGACTGTGCGCCTGTTCACGACCGCCGCCTATCCCACCTTCTGGCGTGAGCCGGCAGATGTGTCCCGGCTGCGTGCTCCGCGGCCGGCGTCCGAACTGCTGCTGTGGCCGTAGACAGCGGGAATCGGGAATTGGGAATCGGAAAGCGGATCGTCCCGATTCCCGATTCCCGATTCCCTATGTTGTCGTACGTCGCGGAAGCCCGAACGTGGTGTGCACCGATGACCGAGGAGTGAAGGAAATGAGAATGCGGATTGCCTCGCTTTTTGCTTTGGCGACCGTGATGGCAGCCTCGCAGAAGGCACCGGCACAGGATGCCGCGCAGCGGTCCCCGACCCCCGCGCCGGTGAGCGGCGGAGTGCGCGTCGAGACCGTCGCCAGCGGTCTTGTGCGCCCATGGGCGCTCGAGTTTCTGCCTGACGGGCGCATGCTCGTGACCGAGCGTCCGGGTCGGCTGCGCATCGTCGCAACCGATGGCACGCTGTCGGAACCGATCGCCGGAGTGCCGGATGTCGCCGCGCAGGGGCAGGGCGGACTGCTCGATGTCGCTCTTGACCCGAACTTTGCCGAGAACCGGCTCGTCTATCTCTCGTTTTCCGAGCCCGGCGAGGGTGGCACGGCGAGCACTGCCGTTGCCCGGGGTCGGTTGGGCGATGGCCGGCTCGAGAACGTGCAGGTGATCTACCGGCAGACGCCAAAGGTGCGCAGCCGCGGCCATTATGGATCGCGTCTCGTTTTCAGGAGAGATGGGACGTTGTTCATCACGCAGGGTGACCGCCAGAATCAACGGCCGCTGGTGCAGGACCTGACGACCGGCATCGGCAAGATCGTGCGCATCAATACGGACGGGTCGGCGCCACCTGACAACCCGTTCGTTGGACGCGATGGGGCGCTGGCGGAGATCTGGTCGTACGGTCATCGCAACCTTCAGGGTGCCACCCTACACCCGGAGACCGGACAGCTCTGGACCGTGGAGCATGGCGCGCGAGGCGGGGATGAGCTCAACCATCCCGAGGCCGGAAAGAACTACGGCTGGCCGGTGATCACGTACGGCGTCGACTACTCGGGCGCATCGATAGGCGAAGGCAGGTCGAAGGAAGGCATGGAGCAGCCTGTTTACTACTGGGACCCGGTAATCGCGCCGTCGGGGATGATCTTCTACACTGGCAACACGTATCCGGGATGGCAGGGCAGCCTGTTCATCGGGTCAATGCAGCCGGGACTGCTCGTCAGGCTCGAGCTACGGAACGGCCGTGTGACGAGCGAAGAGCGCTACCTGGGCGATCTGAATGAGCGCATTCGCGATGTTCAGCAGGGCCCCGACGGGCTGCTCTATCTGGTAACCGACAATCAGCAGGGCCGTGTGCTGCGCGTGGTGCCGGCGGGCTCGCGGTGAGCGCCGGCTACCTGTACTACCGCGCCAGCGGATCCGGGCGGAGCTGAAATTTCATGACCTTGCTGGTGGTTCCTTTGCCGCCCTCCATGTGAAATGGCGCGCGAGTGCTGATCGTGGTCCATAGCCCACGACCCTTCCATCCGGCGTCCGGGTCATCGATCCGGCCGTCCATCCACTTGGTGTAGAACCCGAGCGGATAGGGAACGCGCAGCACGACCCATCTCCCGTCCTTCAGCGCCAGCAGTCCTTCGGATGCGTTGCCGGTGTTGATAGGCACGTTCTCGCCGAGCCCGAAGGTGTTGAACTGATCGACCCACGTGTAGTAGCTCGCCTCGGCGCTGCCGGGAGTCGATACGCCGCCGATCTGCGGTAGCGGCTCCACGTAGAACGTCCACCCTTCGGGACAGTGCTGCCCGGTGGCGGCCGGCCCGTTGAGCGGTCCCGTGCACTTGCGCCGGTCGAAGCTGGCCATGTGTCCGCTGGCCAGCGCCGCCCAGGCGACGCCGTCGCGGTCCACATCCATGCCGCGCGGAGAGAACCCGGTTACCGGCGCACCGGTTCCGTCGACCGGGAGTTGATATACCTCGACGAGGGCCGTCTCCGTCGGATCAGGACCGGGGACGAGCCTTACAACTGCGCCAGGATATCCTAACGACGAGCCCCATACCGATCCGTCCGGCGCCGGAGCCACGGCGTAGAAGCCGAAGGTGACCCGCTTGTCCCTGGCCGGATCGACCGGTTCGTTCGGTTCCACGTATTCATCCCGCTTTCCATTGCCGTTCGTGTCGATGATCAAAGGCGTCCATCCCTGCGAGGCTGCCTCGTCGCCCGTCTCATCGAACATCTTCGTGTTCAGCCAGCCGATCACTCCGCCGCCTCCGCTCGTCCATAGCGTGTTGTTTGCGTCCTCGGCGAACATGAGATGATGGGTGCTGAAGCAGGTGCTGATGTGCGTCAGGCGCTCGGTCCTGGGGTCGTAGACTGCCAGGTGCCGGCCGGCGCGCGCCACCGGAAAGACCTTCGCCGAAGGATGGTCGGATCCTTCCTTGCAGAAGTCGGGATTGTCCGGCGGCCTGACGGCGGAAGTGATCCAGACCCGGCCCTCTCCGTCGAGCATCGGGTTGTGCACATTCGCCTTGCTGGTCCAGATCGCCTCGCTGCCCCAATAGGGTGAAGGCTCCGGCATGTTAGGGCCGGACGCGGGGCGCGTGTCGGGATCGCGAACGGTCACCGGCACGCGGCTCGCCACGTGTCGCTCGGGATCGACCACCGGGAGGTAGTCCGCGCTGGCTTCGAGGGCTCCGTACACCGGCCCATCGGCGTTGACCCTCGGATTCCGGCGGTCGGTCGAGACCACGTCGTGCAGATATGCCTTCGGGTCGGCCCAGTCCCACTGCGTTATGACCACGTTGCGCTCGATGCCTTGCGGGCGCGGTGGCGCCGGCGGGACGGCGCCGGCGGCAATGCGATCGGTCCAGTCGGCGAACATCGCCAGCGTTCGCTCGCGGCCCAGCCGCCCGACCGCACCGCTCATTCCCGCGCCAGCCTGTCCGGACTGGATCCGCCGGTGCCACGCCGCCGCGCTGTTCTCGAAGCTACCTAACGCGGCAGGAATCTCGCGCGTCGACTTGGCACCGAGTTGGTGGCAGGCAGTACAGCCACCGGATTTGATGCTTCGAAGAAACTCCGCCTGGTGGGCGACACCCGTCGCAATGCCGTTGCCCTCGGGCCCGGTGCCCGGAAAGTCGCTCGCCGGCGGCACCCGGAGCAGCGACCACCAGTATCCCGCCGGGTAATACTCGGCTGCCGCGCGCTCATTCGGCGCTGCGACGGCAGCGAGGTCGAGCTGCCTTCCGGGCGTGGACCGAGCGGCCGGCGAATCGGTCAATCCGTATCCGCGCACCCAGACCTCGTAGTTGGCCGCGGGAAGGTCGGGGATGAGATAGCGTCCCTCATCATCGGTGACGACGATACGCACGAACTTGGTAGGCAGGTCGTTCGTCTCCGCGATGACCCACACTCCGGCTTCGGGACCGCTTGGACCGGTCACCACTCCCGCGATGTCGTCGCCATCGATCGAAATCGACCCGCTTTCCGCCGTATCGACGCTGTTGCGGGGAGCGCACGCCGCGGTCAGTCCGGTGCACGCCACCGCGAGAAGCCCAACGGCTCGAGCTGGAACTCTCATCCTGCCTCCTCCTTTTCTGTTCGCGGCAGCTGTGCTTGCCCGGATCGTCTGGCAGTCAGTCCGAATCGGCGCCGCGAGGTGCACTGATCGCAGTATGCAGCAACACATCCGCGCGCGGCAAGGAAAGCGGAAAACTTCTTACAGCAGCAGAGCCTCGATCCTGTTGGCCTGCACAATCGAATCGTGAGGCGACCATGCGAATACGGTGAACCGCCCATCCTGAGAGGCGACCAGTGCAATCGCGTCGCGCTGATCGTGGACGAACTGCGCGGCGGACAGATGCCGGGTTCCACCGAATTGCGAAGGCGCAATAATGAATGGCCTGCTGCCGAGAATCGGCTCGGTGACGCTGATCCTGTTGACCGCAGAGCTTCCCTCTCGCCGGGCGAGCTTTGCGCCGAATGCGAGCAGATCGTGGCGTTCGTTCATTATGGTCGCTCCATCCACCGCGGTAAGACCGCCAATGCCGTCGATGACCTTCGACACCGCGTCGCTCCATTCGGCGGTCGCCCGGTCGTGCTCGGGCTGCTCCAGCAGATCGCCGAGCGTCGAGAAAGGTGGAGAGACCGCGTAGCTTACCGGCCCCGTAATCGATTCCCGCCATTTGTCCGATCCCGTCGGCACGATGATCAGCGCTCCACCGTGGCCGTGTTCGCGCATCGAGATCGCCAGCTGAACGAATTCATTCAGTGAACCCAGCCATGCATCGGGGGCGTCCTTGCCGAGGAATGCGGACAGGAACGCCGGGAAGTCCGGCGAGCTGGCGTGCAGCTCATCCACGACCCTGAGCTCGTTGCCGCGGATCACGGCGATGTTCCCGAATTTGCCGAACGCAGAGCCGCGGCGGTACTTCATAACGAGAAGCCCGGGCTCCACGACCTCGAGAATGAAGCACAGGTCGGGGACGACGCGAGTGGCTCCCCACACGCGCAGCTCGCCGTCCAGCCGCCACACTGCGAGGTGAATGCCGCGCCGTTCGACGGCCGGCGCCAGTCTGGTCAGGGAATCGGGGGTGAGGGGCAGCGAGTACTCGAACCGCATTGGCTTGCCTGACTGCTCGGGGGGCGCCAATGCAAGCGAGATGCGCGGAGTACGGCCTTCCTCGCGACGCAGACTTGCCCAGAACGCCGCATTTACGATAGCCGCCACGGCGTCGGGATCCGGTGGCGGTGCGGCACTCGCTGGATGTTCGGACGTGCCTGCCAGGAGACGCTCGAAGAAGGTCGAAACGGTGGCCGCGGCAGCCGCCGCCGTGGTGTAGGCCTGCTCGCTCACGAGACGGCTCTCACGGGTGGCCCGTTCCCTTACGACTGTCTCGAGACTGGCTTGAAAGTTGACTCATCGGTCGTACGAGCGAAGCGATCGGCTTAACGCGGCGTAAACCGGCCGCGCAACGGTGGAGTGGGCAGACTCGCCAATTTGACACCGCGTGCGCAAGTCTCCCTGGCACCTTCGAAGTTGGAGAACCGTGATCCCCGCCGCACGATTGATTGCGAGCGCGGGAGATACGGAAGGCTCAACGCTGACCCCGACCCTCAACCCCCGACAATATCGCCGGTGCCAGAAACGGAACTTGGCCGGTTCGCGTTCAAGAGCGCGAGGCAATCAGATTCCAACCAGAGATGCAGATGATTCCGTTTTCAGTGCTGGACCTTGCTCCGATCGTGCAGGGAGGTGACGCGGCGCAGGCGTTCCGCAATTCGCTGGACCTCGCCCAGCATGCAGAACGGTGGGGCTACCACCGGTTCTGGCTCGCGGAGCACCACAGTATCCCGAGTGTCGCGAGCGCGGCGACGGCAGTGGTGATTGCGCACGTGGCTGCCGGTACCTCCACGATTCGAGTGGGCGCCGGTGGTGTAATGCTCCCCAACCATCCGCCGCTGATCATCGCCGAGCAGTTCGGGACGCTTGCGTCGCTTCATCCGGGACGAATAGATCTGGGGCTCGGACGCGCCCCGGGCTCCGATCAGAGTACGGCGCGCGCTCTCCGGCGCCCGCCCAGCGCCGGAGATTCCTTTCCGCAGGACGTGCTGGAACTGATGGCATATTTCCGTAAGGCGGAGCCGGGCCAGGCGGTGCGCGCGGTCCCCGGCGAGGGGCTCGACATTCCGATCTGGATCCTCGGTTCGAGCCTTTTCGGGGCGCAGCTCGCCGCCGCGTTAGGGCTGCCCTTTGCGTTTGCGTCGCACTTTGCGCCCGCGCTGCTCGATCAGGCGCTTGACGTTTACCGCGCGCGATTCCGCCCATCGGAACGGCTCGACCAGCCACAGGTCATGCTGGCTGTCAACGTATTCGCCGCCGATACGGACGACGAGGCGGAGCTGCTGTTGACCTCGCTGCAGCAGGCGCTCGTGAACCTGCGTCGCGGTCAGCCCACGCCGCTAGCTCCCCCAGTCGAGGGCTTCGCCGAGCAGCTCGCGCCATTCGAGCGCGCGATGCTCGACGAAATGCTCGCCTCTACAGTGGTCGGCACACCGAGCCGCGTCAGGCAGGGATTGCAGGCAGTGATCGACCGGACGGGGGCCGACGAGCTGATGATAACGTCGCAGATCCACGACCACTCGGCGCGACTGCGCTCGTACGAGATGACCGCAGAGGTGCGGAGCTCGCTCGCTGCGACTGTAGGCCAGGCCGGCTAGCGCAAGCGCTTCGCGCCGCCCTCACGTGCCTCCAACGGCGCGAAGGAGCGCCAGAATGACGGGCCGGGCGCCATCGATGATGAACTGTACGCCTATCACCGTGAGCAGCAGGCCCATAATCCGAGTCATCACGTTCAGCCCAGTCTGACCGAAGTGCAGCACGAGTCGCGGCGCAGCGGCCAGTGCGGCGAACACGATGGCGAGTACGACCAGGATTGTGCCGAACAGTACGACCACGTGCGCACCGGTCGTCGCACTCCCGGTCAACACCATGACGGTCGTTATGGATCCTGGTCCCACTATCAGCGGTATGCCGAGCGGGGTTATCGCGATGTCCTCCTTCTGAAGCGCCTCTTCCTCCTCTTCGGGGGTCGCCTTCACCCGAGACTGTTTAACCTGCAGCATGTCCATCCCGATGCCGAAGAGGATGATTCCGCCCGCAATACGAAACGCTTCGAGCGTGATACCGAACAACTGAAAGAGCGCGCCGCCGAGGATGGCGAAGAAGTACAGTACGATTGCAGCGGTCAGGATGGCTGTTCTCAGCGTGCGCAACTGATGCGCTCGCGTATACCCCGCGGTGAGCGCCAGGTAGAGAGGGGCGACGCTCAGCGGGTTGAGAAGCGCAAGTAAAGAAGAGAAGCAGAGCAGGGCGAAAGCGCCCAGCGCTTCGAGGTTCATCGTGGCGACGGCGGGTATTCCATGATACGACAAGGATGGTCGTCGCCGCCCGCTACCGCGAGCGCAGTAAGCCTAATTCTTTGCTTCAGGTGCATCCCACGCCGATGCCTGGCGGCACGTATGAGCGGTGAAACTGTGCGCGGCCGGGATGGCGCATCCCGGACCCGGACAAAGCGGCCGCCATCGCACCGGCGGCGGAAAAGACGTAAGTCATTGTATGGGAACGATCTAGGCAGGGAGTGCGGTTCGGCACGCTTCTTTCGTTCAGGTACCGATGTCCGTCGGCGGCCGCATAACGCGGCAGCTGCCTCGTTCCTTCGTCAGCACTTCATGATCACTCTGTACTCGGACATTCGATCCGCGTTACGTCAACTACGTAGGCGGCCCGCGGCGACAGTCGTTTCCGCACTCGCTCTGGCGGCGGGGATCGGGGCTGCCACGGCGATCTTCACCGTGGCCGACGCCACCCTGCTCCGTCCGCTTCCCTATCCACGGCCTGACGAGCTGGTGCGGATATGGGAGACGACGCGTGAGCGACAGGATGCCCCCTCGGCTGAGCCGACCTTTCTCGATTTCCAGGGGCGCACGCAAGCTTTCGCCAGCATCGCGGCGATGCGGGTCGAGCATCCGAGCTTAACCGGTGCAGGGGAGCCGGAGCGTCTTGACGCGGCCGCTGTATCGGCGACGCTGCTTCCCCTGCTAGGGTCGCAGCCGGCGCTCGGACGCTCCTTTACAAACGCGGATGAATCAGCTGGTTCCCCAGCGCTGGTTGCGATACTGAGCGATGGACTCTGGCGGCGCCGGTTCGGCGCCGATCCATCGGTGATCGGGCGAACGATCATCCTCGACGGTGAGCCGCATAGCGTCATCGGCGTGCTGAAGAGCGATTTCGAGTTCGCGCCTTCGATCGATCTGTGGCTCCCGCTCGGCGCCAATCCGGGAGGTGAGCGTGACAACCGCTGGCTCGATCTGCTAGGCAGGCTCAAATCTGGGGTGACGCATCGTCAGGCCGCTGCCGACATGGAGCGCATCGCCGGCGAGCTAGCCGCCGAGTACCCCCGGTCCAACGCCGGATGGGGCGTGCGCCTGGCTTCGTTCTCCGATTGGTTGTACGGCGCGAACTACCGGCGATCGGTCTGGGTGCTGTTCGGAGCGGTGGGCTGTTTGCTCCTGCTCGCGTGCGCCAACGTCGCCAACCTGCTCGTTGCGCAGTCCATCGCCCGGGAAGGGGAGATCGGTATCCGCGTGGCGCTGGGGGCAAGTCGCAGCCGAATCGTTCGCCTTTTGTTCACCGAAAGCGTGGTGCTGGCGATACTGGGAGGCGCAGCCGGGGCATTGCTCGCCTGGTGGGGGGTCGGCGCACTGCGAGTACTGGTGCCCGAGACCGGCCAGCGGTTGAACGAGCTGACGCTCAACGGGCGAGTGCTGGCGTTTGCGTTCGGCATGGCGGCATTGACCGCCGTAGTGTTCGGACTGGTGCCGGCGTTGCGGGCGGCTCGTGTCAACGTCTCAGGAATCCTCTCGTCAGGCGTCCGCGGTGGGGGGTCGCGAGGCGGCAAGCGCCTGCGCGACATGCTCGTGGTTGCGCAGGTTGCCCTTGCCGTGGTGCTGCTCGCCGGGGCTGGCCTCATGCTCACGAGCCTTAAACGACTTGTTCGGGTTGATACGGGAATCACCGCTAAGAACGTGCTGGCGGTTCCGCTGCAGCTGCCGGGCGACTACGGCGACCGCCAGCGCCATTTCGTTAGGGAGATCGTGGCGCGAGCAGCCGGGCTGCCCGGGGTAAGTGCGGCCGCGGTGACGGTAACCAACCCGTTCCGCGAGTGGGGGTACGCGAACGACGTGACCCCGGTAGACCGGGCTGCCGTTACGCCCTCGAGTGGTTTGCTGGTGGCCGGATGGCGCAGCGTAACGCCGCACTTCTTTCGTACACTCGGGGTGCCGGTGCTTCGCGGCCGCGCGTTCGACGAACGAGACCGAGATGGCGCCGAAGAGGTGGTCGTGATCTCGGCTTCCCTGGCGCGTCGGCTGTGGCCAAACGGCAACGCGTTGGGAAAAGCGCTCTACTGGGGCGGAACCGACGGTAATACCAAGCGCGTCGTCGGAGTGGTGGGCGACGTTCGCGACCGTCAACTCGATGCCGATCCGCAGCCGATGTTGTACCTGCCTTACGACCAGGTATACATGCCAACGACGACGCTGCTGCTGCGCACCGACGGCCGGAGTACCGATCACGCGTCGGCGATTCGCGCTGCCGTCTGGTCGATCGACGCCAATCTGCCGGTACCCGAGGTGACGCCGCTCGCCCAGAACCGCGAGGCATTGGCGGCCGGCCCGCGCATTCGCGCTTTGGTCCTGGCGAGCTTCGCGACGGTTGCCCTGCTGCTCGCCGCGCTCGGTGTGTACAGTGTCATGGCGTACGCAGTTGCGCAGCGCACCCGGGAAATCGGCCTGCGCATGGCACTCGGCGCGCGTCCGGCCACCGTCGCGCGCGATGTGCTCGGGCGCGGGTTTGCCCTCACGGCGTTAGGTATCGCCATCGGGCTGGCCGCCAGCGTCGCCGCGGGACGGGTGGCCGCCAGCCTGCTCTACGAAACGTCGCCGGGCGACCTTCCAACGCTGGCCGGGGTGGCCGTCCTGGTGGTGGTGACCGCGCTCGCCGCTTCCTGGCTGCCGAGCCGCCGCGCGACGCGCGTCGATCCTGCCGACGCCCTTCGGTCGGCCTGACGCGCACTCCGGCATGCTGGGACGCCGATACCGATTCGCATAGCCCGCAAGCCAAGGAATCGTTCTCTGGACCACTCGCTCCCGCCTGCCCCAAGGGCTAGCTTCACGGCTTCCGATCCTATGAGATCACACGGCCAACTCGATCGCTTTTCAGCCTCATGCGCCTATCCCGTCTCGCTCCGCTGCTCCTCGCCATTCCGCTCACCGCTCAGGAGACGCGTCAACTGACAGCCGAGGACTATGCCCGAGCCGAGCGATTCCTCGGCGCCAACACGGCACCTCTGGTGACGGGATTCGGCGTGCGGCCCACCTGGCTCGCCGACGGGCGGTTCTGGTATCGCGCCACGGTGCCCGAAGGCAGCGCTTTCATCATGGTCGATCCGGCGCGCGGCTCCAGACAGGCGGCGTTCGATCAGGCCCGGCTCGCGGCAGCCCTCGCCGCAGCGAGCGGCGGAGCGGTGGAGGGGAACCGTCTTCCATTTCAGAGCTTCGAGCTTTCGAGAGACAGCCGGTCGATTACCGTCACGGTGCAGAATCGGCGCTGGAACTGCGATCTGCAGCGTTATGTGTGCTCGCGCGCGGATTCGGCCTCGACCGGTAGCGGCCGGCGCGACGCGAGTGTAAGCCCCGATGGGCGGTGGGCGGTGTTCATCCGTGAGCACAACCTCTGGGCGCGCGACCTGACCAGCGGCCAGGAAACGCAGCTCACCACGGACGGAGTCGAGGACTTCGGCTACGCGACCGACAACGCCGGCTGGACGCACAGCGACCGCCCGGTCGTGACCTGGTCTCCGGATTCGCGGCAGATCGCTACCTTCCAGCACGATGGCCGCGGCGTGCGTGACATGCACCTGGTCTCGACAAATGTGGGGAGCCCGCAGCTCGAGTCGTGGAAGTACCCGCTGCCTGGCGACAGCGTGGTGTTCCGCATCAGCCGTGTGATCATCAGCCAGGCTCCGGATGGCCGCCCACGCGTGGTGCGTCTCGAGATGCCGCCTGACGTGCACCGTTCGACCGTGTCGGACCACGTGGCGTGCAGCGGCGGCACGATCTGCGACGTGCAGTGGTATCCGGACGGGTCCCATCTGGCGTTCATCTCGAGCTCGCGCGATCACAAGCAGGCGTGGTTCCGCGTAGCCAACGCCCAGACCGGCGAGGTGCGCACGCTGTTCGAGGAGACGAGCGAGACGCAGATCGGCGATGCCTCGTTGACCGAGAATCTCTGGCGTGTGCTTCCCGCGTCAAACGAGCTGATCTGGTGGTCGCAGCGGGACAACTGGATCCATCTGTACCTCTACGATCTCGCCACCGGCCGGCTGAAGAATCGCATAACGCGCGGCGAAGGCAACGTGAGCGAGGTCGTGCGCGTCGACGAGGCCGCGCGCACGATCTACTTCGTGGGCTCCGGGAGGGAGGAGGGCCGCGACCCGTACTTCCAGCACCTGTACCGTATCGGCTTCGACGGCCGGGGCCAGCGCCTGCTCACTCCGGAAAACGCAAATCACGTCGTCTCGCTCTCGCCTGACGGCAAGTATTTCGTCGACACGTATTCCACGCCCGACACGCCACCGGTGACGGTGTTGCGCGACATGGGCGGTAAGGTGCTGCAGACACTGGAGAAGGCCGACATATCGCGCTTGCTGGCGACAGGGTGGAAGCCGCCTACACCAGTAAGGATGAAGGGGCGCGATGGAACCACCGACATTTACGGGTTGATGTACACGCCCTCGGCAATGGACTCCACGAAGCGGTATCCGATCATCAACCGCATCTATCCGGGGCCTCAGTCGGGAAGCGTGGGCACGCGCAGTTTTTCCCCGGCCCGCTCCGACAATCAGGCAATCGCCGAGTTAGGCTTCATCGTGGTGGAGATCGACGGTATGGGAACGCCCGGTCGGTCAAAGGCGTTCCACGACACGTATTACGGCAAGATGGGTGACAACACGCTCCCGGATCAGATCACCGGGATGAGACAGCTGGCGGAGCGCCATCCGTTCATCGACATCGAGAAGGTGGGCATCTGGGGGCACTCGGGCGGGGGGTTCGCCACCGCGGCGGCCATGTTCCGGCACCCCGACTTCTTCGACGTGGGCATAGCGCAGTCGGGCAATCACGACAATCGCAACTACGAGGACGACTGGGGCGAGCGGTACCAGGGCTTGCTGGTCAAGAATGGCCCGAGTGACAATTACGCCGATGAAGCGAACCAGACGCACGCGGCGAACCTGCAGGGCAAACTGCTCCTCGCGCACGGCGCGATGGATGACAACGTGCCTCCGTACAACACAACGCTGGTGGCGGACGCGCTTATCAAGGCGGGTAAGGACTTCGATCTGCTGATGTTTCCGCATGCGCGTCACGGCTACGGCGCCGACAACAACTACATGATGCGCCGCCGGTGGGACTATTTCGTCAGGCATCTGATGGGCGCGGAGCCGCCAAAGGAGTATCAGATCGGTCGCCCGCCGGTAGTGCCGTGACCGGGGAGCGGCATCCACGGTATGCCGAGATTCTGCGGCGGAACAACGTCAAGATATTTGGCCGCGGCACCCAGCCGATGCTCTTCGCGCACGGCTTCGGCTGCGACCAGAACATGTGGCGATTCATTACGCCGGACTTCCAGGATGAGTACCGAATCGTCCTGTTCGATTACGTAGGTGCCGGTGGCTCCGACGTGACGGCGTACGATGCCGAGCGGTACGGCACGCTCGAGGGTTACGCACTCGACATACTCGATGTCGTAGAAGCGCTGGAGCTCGAGGACATTATCTTCGTCGGCCACTCCGTAAGCAGCATGATCGGTGTGCTGGCCGCAAACCAGCAGCCGGAGCGGTTCGAGCGGCTCATCCTGATTGGCCCTTCGCCGCGCTACATCAACGAGTCGCCTTACGTGGGCGGTTTCGAGCGCGCCGACATAGAAGGGCTGCTCGACATGATGGATCGTAATTTCATCGGATGGGCCAACTTCCTGGCGCCGGCGATCATGAAGAACGACGATCGTCCCGAGCTCGGCGAGGAGCTTACCGCCAGCTTCTGCTCCACCGATCCGATCATCGCACGCCGCTTCGCGGAAGCGACGTTCCTGGCCGACAATCGCGCCGACCTGACCGGGGTGTCGGTCCCGTCGCTTTTGCTCCAGTGCTCCGATGACATGGTGGCACCGCGGGAAGTGGGGGAATACCTCCACCGGGAAATTCGGGGAAGCACGCTGCGCGTGATGAATGCCACCGGCCATTGTCCCCACATGAGTGACCCCGACGAGACGGTCATGCTCATCAAGGAATATCTGGGATCGCCGGCTACCGCCTGACGACGGTTCGGAGGTCGAGAGTGGACGAGCTGCTGGACCTGGCGCCGTGCGGATTCGTGTCATTCGGCGACGACGGCGGCATGATCGTGGTGAACGTCACACTCGCCAGCCGCCTGGGCTACGGCCGCGACGAGTTGATCGGACGTCACGTGGAGACGATCCTCGCCGTAGGCAGCAGGATCTTCTACCAGACGCACCTCTTTCCGCTCGTCAGGATGCACGGCCGGGCCGAGGAGATATTCATGCTCCTACGAGGCAAGGACGGGGAACAGGTCGGGGTGTTGTGCAACGCCGTACGCCGGTCGCGCGGCGACGGGCATGCAACCGACTGTGTGCTGATGGAGGTGCGGGAGCGTCGAAAGTACGAGGACGCCCTGCTTCAGGCCAAAAAGGAAGCGGAGCGCGCCCACGAAGCGCTTCAGTCGCGCACTACCGAGCTGGAGAGGGCTAACAGCCAGTTGGAGTCGCAGGCGCTCGAGTTGGAGCAGCAGCAGCAGCATCTGGAGGATCAGGCCTACGAGTTGACTACGCAGGGCGAGGCCTTGCAGACGCTCAACGACGAGCTGGTTCGCCGGGGTGAGGAGCTGGAGCGGCAACGCGCCGCGGCTAACGAAGCCAACCGGGGAAAGAGCATGTTCCTGGCCGTGATGAGCCACGAGCTGCGCACTCCGCTCAACGCCATCGGCGGCTACGTTCAGCTGCTCGAGATGGGAGTGCACGGATCGGTGACCGACGCGCAGCGTGAGGCGCTCGGCCGCATCGACCGCAGCCAGCGGCATCTGCTTCGGCTGATCAACGACGTGCTCAACCTTTCGCGGATCGAGGTGGGGCGCGTCCACTACACGGTGGAGAGTGTGGGTCTCGCCGCCCTGGTGGCGAACGTCATGCCGATGGTGGAGCCGCAGATCGCGGCCCGCGGGCTACTGGCGGAAATCTCGGTGCCTCCCGCAGCCATAGCGCGCGCCGATCCCGAGAAGGTGGAGCAGATACTCCTCAACCTGTTGTCCAACGCAGCCAAGTTCACCGGCGCAGGGGGGAGTGTGGTCGTCACCGGCGGCATCGACCCGTCGTCGGAAACGCGGGTCTATATTCGCGTGAGCGACACCGGCTTGGGCATTCCATCGGCCTTTCTGGAAAGAATCTTCGAGCCGTTCATTCAGGTGGACGACAGTGCGACCCGCTCTTCCGAGGGCACCGGGCTGGGTCTCGCGATCAGCCGCGATCTGGCGCGCGGCATGGGAGGCGATCTGACCGCGAAAAGTGAGCTGGGACGGGGAAGCGCCTTCACACTGACGCTTCCGCGGGATGTCGACTCGTGAGCGGCGCTTCCACGCCTCCCTGTCGCTTTTCCTCCGCAATCTTCGCATATGGGGCTGAGGCAATTACCGTCCAAGGAGGCATCATGTTGGTAACTCACGCTACACGGCGCGGCATTCTCGGCTGGCTGCCGGTCCTGCTGGCCTTCTCCGCTGCAAGCACCGTTGCGGCCGCCGCGCAGACACCGCACCATGCCGAACACGCGGTTGCATCCGCCGACTCCGTTCCCGTTTACGACAATCTCGGAAGCCATCATTACAAGATTTCCAGTCGCCTTCCCGCGGTACAGGCGTACTTCGATCAGGGGCTGCGACTGTACTACGCCTTCAACCACGCCGAGGCGATTCGCGCCTTCGAGGAAGCTGCTCGGCGGGACTCCAGCTGCGCTATCTGTTACGCAGGCAAGGCGCTCGCACTAGGTCCGAACATCAATGTGCCGATGGATTCGGCAAACGCGGTGCAGGCATATGAGGCGATCCAGAAGGCGCTGGAGAACTCCGCAAGCGCCAGCGCGCGGGAGCGTGCCTTGATCGACGCCCTGTCGATTCGTTATACCAAGGTACCCTCAGCCGATCGTGCCCCGCTCGATTCGGCGTATGCGAGAGCGATGGATGAGCTTGCCACGCGCTACCCCGACGACAACGAGATCGCGACGCTGTATGCGGAGTCGTTGATGGATCTGCGTCCGTGGCAGTACTGGACTTCGGATGGCAAGCCGCAGCCCGGGATCGAGCGCGCGCTCGCCAGCCTCGAGCGGGTGACCTCGCGCAATCCGAACCATCCGGGCGCCTGTCACTTCTACATTCACGCGGTAGAGGAAGTATATCCGCGGCGCGCGGTGGCCTGCGCGGAGCGGCTGGCGATGCAGATGCCCGGTGCCGGCCATCTGGTGCACATGCCGGGACACATCTACATCCGGGTGGGCAGGTATCTCGACGCGATCAAGGCCAACGAGCACGCAACGCATGCCGACGAGACTTACATTCGCGACCAGGGTCCCGGCGCTGGCGTGTACACGTTAGGCTACTATCCGCACAACTACGACTTCCTCGCGTTCGCGGCGAGCATGATCGGTCGTGAGCGCCAGGCAGTCGAATCTGCCGAAAAGATGGGCGAGATCGTGCCGCAGGAGATGGCCGGTACCCCTGGGCTGACGTTCATGCAGCACCATATGACCCGGGCGCTCCAGCTGTACGCGCGGTTCGAGCGCTGGGACGACATTCTGCGTGCGCCCGAGCCGGCTCAGGGTCTGCCCCATGCGCGAATGATGTGGCAGTATGCGCGAGGCCGCGCGCTTGCCGCGACAAACGACCTGCCCGGAGCGGAAGTTGCGCTCGAGGGTGTACGCGAGGCGATGCGGGACACGTCCCTCGCGACGATGCGCCTCGAGTTCAACTCATCGTTGAGCGTGACGAAGATCGCCGAGGGCGTACTTGCCGGGCGGATCGCGGAAGCACGCGGAGACTTCACGGCGGCGGAAGCACATCTCCGTCGCGCGGCGAAGGCGGAGGCGTCGCTGGTCTACGGGGAGCCGCCCGAGTGGACGGTTCCGGTCCATCAGGAGTTAGGCGCGGTGCTGCTGGCGGCAGAGCGTCCGGCGGATGCCGAGCAGGCGTTCAGGAAGGATCTCGACCGGTTCCCGGACAATGGCTGGTCGCTGTACGGATTGGCCAAGAGTCTGAGAGCGCAGGGAAAGACCACCGCGGCCGACGAAGCGCTCGCCGCTTATCGCAAAGCATGGGAGGGAGAGAAGCCACCGTTTGAGCTCCGCGCGAGCAGGTAAGCCCCCAACGAATCGACACTCGGCAACCGTCGAACAACTGTGAAGTCCGGAGAGGCACGGCCAGGAACTTCACAGTTGTCGGCGGGGTGTCGCGATACCGGATCCGTCATAGAGGATAGCACCGCCACCGCGGCATCCGCGACGAAGCGCTGCTGCGCATGGTACGCCGGCTCGAGGCTGGCCAACATCTCGTTGAATGTCGTGGCGAGGCGCCTCGGTTCGTCGTGCGGAATGCCGACATCGACGTGGCGGATGTGAAGGGGTTCCGGCAGACTTGATCTCGAGCAGGTAAGGGACCATCGTCAGGCTTTCCCTCACATCCGCCGGCCTTTCTCCCCGACTGACTTTGGTCTACCGCGACTCTAGGTTCACCAAACACCCGTAGCGTCCTGATTTTTCCAGGCCGCATCGGACCTCGTTTCAGACTGCCGGCGTCCGCATGAGAATCCTCCATCGCCTGACTTCGATCATCACGGGCCTGCTGCTCCTCCAGCTCACGCTGGCGACGAGCATCAGCGCCTGTGTGACGTTCGGGATCGGTGTCGAGGAGGTCGCGCCCGAGCACGCCGGGATGGCTATGGCGAGCACATCGGCGGAGCGGACTGTGCCCGCACAGCTCGCCGCGGAAGCCACCGTGCAACAGCCTGACGACCGATCTTGCGGCGCAGCCTCTGGCGAGTCGAGCTGCCCGATGCCGACTGGTGTAGGCTCATGCTTTGCAGTATCGACCTGTGGGCCGACGGTGCTCGCGCCCGCCGTAGCCAGCACGGACGCCAGTCCCTCGTGCACGGCGCTTGCAATAACGAGCCGCAGTTCGAGACCGACGACACGCACGACCTTGCCGGAGCTTCCCCCTCCCCGAGCGTAGTCTCCCTCATAGCAAGAACGTGAGTCGCCCGCTGTCGACGAACCCGTCGGCGCAATGGGCGAAGTGATGTCGTGCTCCCGTAGTCCACCTGGCGGGAAGCCGCAAACTGGAGTCGAGCGTGTCACATCTGAAGAACTTCGAGAGCCGCCGCCGCGTCATGCCACGGGTGCTCGTGCGCGGGGCCCGCCACGCATTGCACGCGATCGCCGCCATGGTCGTCGTGGGCGACCTGGCGCCTACCGCTGGCGCACAGGCCGCAGCGACGGTCACACAATCGCCAAGTGCCGAGCTGCTCCGCTTAGGCGACCTCTACCAGGAAGTGCTGCGCGCGAGCCCGCGTGTCGAGGCGGCGCGGGCCTTCGTACGCGCCGCAGAGGCCCGCGTGTCTTCGGCCAAACTTCCGCCAGATCCGCAGCTCCAGCTCGGGTTCATGAACTACACCGTGCCGGGCCTGCGACAGATGGACCCGCTAGGCATGACGCAGCTTCAGCTCATGCAGATGCTGCCGGTCGCCGGCCAGCTCGGCCTGTCGGGTCGCATCGCTTCCGCGCAGGCCTCGGCGCTAGCGGAGCGTGCGAGCGACGTGGAGTGGGAGCTCCGCGGCGACGTCGCCATGGCGTTCTACGATCTCTACCAAACGGATCATGCGCTCATGGTCGCGCGCGAGACACTCCGGCTGCTGGTGGACACTCGACAGACCGCCGAGGCGATGTACCGGGTCGGTGAGGGTCGTCAGGCGGACGTGCTGCGGGCGCAGGTGGCGATCGCCCGTATGGTGGAGGACACCGTTCGAATGACGACGATGCGCACCGGGATGGCCGCTCGCCTCAATGCACTCCTCGATCGCGCGGGGAACGCACGGATCGGCGCGCCCAGGATCCCGGCGTTCCCCGATTCTGTCCCCACGCTGGAAGAGCTCGTGAGGTTGGCGGAAGCAGGGCGACCGATGATCAGAGCCGGTGAGCGTGAGTTGGAGGCCGCCGATGTACAAACGACGCTCGCCCGTCGCGAGATCTGGCCGGACCTGACCGTCGGCGTCCAATACGCACAGCGCGGGAGCGAGATGGGGACAGAGCGGATGGGGAGTCTCATGGTTGGCGCGTCGGTTCCGATCTTCGCCAGGCATCGTCAGCTCCGCATGCGCGAGGAAGCGGCCGCGATGCGGCAAATGGCCGCCGCCGACCTCAGGGCAGTGTACGCCGACACGCGCGGGCGCATCACGGAAACGTTCGCCGATATCGTGCGCGCCCGAAACCTCGCCTCGCTCTACCGCTCGACCGTGATTCCGCAGGCACAGGCAACCGTCAGCTCAGCGCACTCCGCCTATCGAGTCGGAAGCGTGGATTTCATGACGCTCCTCGACGGCCAGATGATGGTGAATTCCTACCGGCAGGAGCTGTTCGTGCTGGAGGCTGACGAAGGCAAGGCATGGGCCGATCTCGAGATGCTCCTGGGACGCGAGCTATTCGATGCCAACGTTACCAGCAGCGTCGCGGGTGGCGCGACCAGTGAGGGAGACAGACGATGAACAGTCGACCTGATAACCTCAACATGGGACCGACCGAAGCGCCCGACGTAGCGAAGCCCGACTCGACGCCTGGCGCGGAAGGCAGTGCCCCGTTCGGCGCGCCCTCCCGAGGCCGTCGGCGGATCCTTCGCTGGGCGCTCTCCGCCGGCATTCTGCTCATCGCGATCATCGGTGTCTATTTCGCGACGCGCGAGTCCGGTGAATTGGCGGAGATTGCGGGGCATGATCACGGCGCCGCGGTGGGTGCCGATGCTGCGCAATCCGTGCGGCTCACCGGAGCGCAGGCGCGGCGCATCGGCGTGACCTACGAGCCGGTGATCGCCGGGGCGCTCGCCAGGGAAATTCGGACGGTCGGGCAGGTGACGTTCGATGAGACGCGGGTGAAAAGCGTCTCGTTCAAGCTCGAAGGTTGGGTGGAACGGCTGCACGTCGATTTTACAGGGCAAGCCGTGCGTGCAGGCACGCCGATGCTCGACCTCTACTCGCCAATGCTGGTTATGGCCCAGGAGGAACTGCTGCTCGCCAGGCGTCTGGAGTCGGATGTCGCGGGCGGTTCCGCGGACGTCCGGGCGAGCGCCGCGGAACTACTCTCGTCGGCGCGCCGCCGCCTCGCGTTCTGGGATATTCCGGCCGACGACGTCGCGCGGATCGAGCGCACTGGCGAGGTGGAGCGCACGCTCACGCTTCGCGCGCCGGTGAGTGGCTTCGTCATCGAGAAGAACGTGCTCGAGGGGCAGCGTATCATGGCCGGTGAGGCGCTCTACCGTATCGCCGACCTTAGCACCGTGTGGGTCGAGGGAGAGATCTACGAGCAGGATCTCGGGACGGTACGTTTGGGCCAGCGCGTTGTGGCGGAGCTGCAGGCGCTTCCGGGCGAGGAGTTCCTGGGGCGCGTGTCGTACATCTATCCGACGATTGATCCGGCGACCCGGACGGCGCGCATGCGAGTCGAGCTACCTAACGCGGCATTCGCGCTCAAGCCCGGGGCGTACGCGACGCTGCGCCTGACGGGTACCGGCCGCCTGAACACGCTCAGCGTACCGCGCAGCGCGGTGCTGTCGACAGGCGAGCGGCATCTGGTGTTCGTGCGGCTGCCTGACGGCATGCTCGAGCCGCGCGGCGTCGATATCGGCATGGCCACCGATGACCGCATCGAGGTACTGCGTGGCCTGGCGATTGGAGACACCGTGGTCGCCTCGGCGACGTTCCTGCTGGATGCGGAGTCGAACCTGGGCACGCTGCTCGGCGGCATGGGGAACATGCCGGGGATGGACTTCTCGCCCCCGGTGACACCACCGCCTGCCTCACCTCCCGCGGCGGACCAGTCGCCGCAAGAGGAGTAGCGCCATGCTCAAGCGCATCATCGAATTGGCCGTGGCCAACACGTTCATCGTGCTGTTGTTCACTGCGGCGGCGGTGGTCGGCGGCATCTGGGCGATCCGGGAGACGCCGCTGGAGGCGCTGCCGGATCTCTCGGATGTCCAGGTGATCGTCCAAGCGGACTATAACGAGCAGGCGCCGCAGATCGTCGAGGACCAGATCACGTATCCGATCTCGGCGGAGATGCTCAAGGTGCCGGGCGCGCGTACCGTCCGAGGGTACTCGTTCTTCGGCGTGTCGTTTGTCTACGTGATTTTCGAGGACGGCACGGATCTGTACTGGGCGCGGAGCCGCGTGCTGGAGTACCTGAACGGGATCCAGGGCAAGCTGCCGGCGAGCGTCACACCGACCCTCGGTCCCGACGCGACGGGGCTCGGGTGGGTTTACCAGTACGCCATCGAGGACACGACGGGCCGCCTCAATCTCGCGGAGTTGCGGAGCCTTCAGGACTGGTACCTGCGTTATGCACTGACCGCGGTGCCCGGGGTAAGCGAAGTGGCATCCATCGGCGGGTATGAGAAGCAGTACCAGGTAGACATCGATCCCGCGAAGCTGCTTGCGTACCGGATTCCGATCACGCAGGTGATGTCCGCGATTCAGAATGCGAACAGTGATATCGGCGCGATGGTGATGGAGCTCTCCGAGCGCGAGTACATGGTGCGCGGCCTCGGATATCTGCGGTCCATTTCGGACATTGAGAACGTCGTCGTCGGCGCGACCACGGCCGGCACGCCGATCCGCGTGGCGGAGCTCGGTCGCGTGAGCACCGGTCCGGCCGTGCGGCGTGGCATCGCGGATCTCGACGGGCGTGGCGACGCCGTCGGCGGGATCGTCGTCATGCGCTTCGGCGAGAACGCACTCGAAACGATCAAACGGGTCAAGGCCAAGCTGGAGGAAGCCAAGACGGGGCTGCCGGCGGGGGTGATCATCACGCCCGTGTACGACCGGAGCGACCTGATCGAGCGCGCGATCGATAACCTGCGCACGAAGCTGCTCGAGGAGATCGTGATCGTCGCACTGGTGTGCATCGTATTCCTGTTGCATGCGCGCTCGGCGCTGGTCGCGATCCTCACGCTGCCGATCGGCATTCTGATCGCGTTCGTCGGGATGCGTTGGATCGGCGTCGGCGCCGACATCATGTCGCTCGGCGGCATCGCGATCGCGATCGGTGCCATGATCGATGCCGCGATCGTAATGATCGAGAATATGCACAAGCATCTCGAGCGCGCCGTGGCGGCGAAGCTGGGAACAACGGCCGGGGAGAGCGGGTCGTTCGATTCCAACGTCCTGAGCACGCGCGAGCGCTGGCACGTGGTGGTGGAGTCGTCACGTGAGGTCGGGCCGGCGCTCTTCTTCTCGCTGCTCATCATCACCGTCAGCTTCCTGCCCGTGTTCACGCTCGAGGGGCAGGAGGGGCGACTGTTCAAGCCGCTGGCGTTCACCAAGACGTTTGCGATGGCGGCGGCGAGCATCCTGTCGCTCACGCTCGTTCCGGTCACGATGGGGCTCTTCATCCGTGGCAAGATGCGCAAGGAGCGAGCGAACCCCGTGAACCGGGCGCTCATCCGGATCTACAATCCGGTGATCGGGTTCGTGCTGCGGAACCGCTGGCCGGTGATCGTCGCCGCCGTTGTGACGCTCATCGTGACCTGGATTCCGTGGACGCGGATCGGCAGCGAGTTTCTGCCGCCTATCAACGAGGGGACGATCCTCTACATGCCCACGACCCTCCCCGGAGTGAGCGTGGCGCGGGCGCGAGAGGTCCTCCGCATCCAGGACGGCATCCTCGCGGAGTTTCCCGAGGTGGAACGCGTTTGGGGAAAGGCGGGGCGCGCCAACACATCTACCGACCCGGCCGGCCTCGACATGTTCGAGACCACGATCACGCTCAAGCCGGAGCGCGAGTGGCGTTCGGGCATGACCTACGACCGGTTGATCGCGGAAATGGACTCGGCCGTACGTGTCGCGGGCGTGACCAACGCGTGGACGATGCCGATCAAGGGGCGCATCGATATGCTCGCCACCGGCATCCGCACGCCGGTCGGCGTGAAGTTGTTCGGCCCTGACCTCGGGGAGCTCGAGCGCCTGGCGAAGGCCGTCGAGCGCTCGGTGCAGATGGTGCCAGGCACGCGGAGCGCGTTCGCCGAGCGGGCGGTCTCCGGCTATTACCTCGACATCGACATCGATCGCGCGGCGGCGGCACGGCACGGGCTGAACGTCGGCGACGTGCAGGCGGTGATTGCGACCGCGATCGGCGGTATGACGATCACGCAGGCGGTGGAGGGGCGCGAGCGCTACGGCGTTAGGGTGCGGTATCCGCAGGAGCTGCGCGACACGCCGGAGCGGCTCGCATCGGTGCTCATCCCGGTGGCTCACGGGATCTCCGGTACGGGGGCGCCGACGGGCGGCATGGGTGGACAGTCGATGAGCGGCGGCATGCCCGGCGGATCGACGGCCGGGGTGGCGCAGGTGCCGCTCGGCCAGGTCGCGACGATCCGGCAGGTCGCGGGACCGATGGTCGTTCGCACCGAGGACGCGGTTCCCACGGCGTGGGTGTACATCGATGTCACGGGGCGAGACATCGGGAGCTACGTCGCCGAGGCGCAGCGCATGGTCGAGGCCGAGGTGACGCTGCCGCCGGGCTATACCATGAGGTGGAGCGGACAGTACGAGTACATGCAGCGCGCCGCGGCGCGGATGCGGCTGGTCATCCCGGCGACGCTAGCAATCATCTTCCTCCTCCTTTATTTCAACTTCCGGAGTGTGGGCGAGGCGCTGATCGTCATGCTCTCGCTGCCCTTCGCGATCGTGGGCGGTGTGTGGTTCATCTGGGCGTTAGGCTACAACTGGTCGGTCGCGGTGGCGATCGGATTCATCGCACTGGCCGGCGTGGCTGCGGAGACGGGCGTTGTGATGCTCATCTACCTGGACCAAGCCTGGAAGGCGCGTATGGCGGAAGGTCGGCGCCCGACCCTGCGGGACCTATACGATGCGATCGTGGAGGGCGCCGTCGACCGCGTGCGGCCGAAGATGATGACGGTGATCGCGATCATGGCCGGCCTCCTGCCGATCCTGTGGGGTCACGGCGCGGGGGCCAGTGTCATGAAGCGCATCGCGGCCCCGATGGTGGGCGGGATGATCTCCAGCACGGTGCTCACGCTGGTGGTCATTCCCGCCGTGTACTCACTGTGGAAGGAGCGGGCGGTGCGGGCAGGTGCCCGCGAGCAGGTGCCGGTCGGTGGGCCTGCGATCGTGCCTGTGCCGACAACCCGGACGGTCAAGGCGTAGATCACCACCAGGACGTAGTCAGGGATTGCTCCCGTAATCCCGCTTGCACTGAAGGCGCGGCTTCGCTCGCGTGTCGAGAATATCGCACAGCCTTGACAGGGTGGAACCGCTAGCCGTAGTCTATCATAAGACCGCGAATGGCGATGGAGTTCGCCGACAACCGCCGGCCCGGCCGGCTGATGACTCCTGCGTTTCTCGAGCGCGGGAGTCGTTCGTTTCATGCACACGCCACCGCCCAACGGCACACTATCCGTGGCAGCAGCCATGATCTGGTCGGTCGCCCTCGGCAGCGCCATCGGCGGCGTCGCGCGGTTCCTCGTCGGCGGACTGGTGCAGCGCGCGGCGCCGGGCTCCTTCCCCTACGGGACGCTTCTCATCAACGTGGCCGGCTCCCTGCTGCTCGGCTTCATCCTGCGTTATGCATTGCTGACGCCGGGGCTGAGCGCCGAGTGGCGGGCTGGCCTCACGATCGGTCTCTGCGGCGGCTTCACGACGTTCTCGACCTTCAGCGTCGAGGTGGTGTCATTGCTCGAGAGCGGCGATTACAAGCGCGCGGCGGTGTACATCGCTGTGAGCGTGATATTGTCGATTGCCGCGGTCGTGGCGGGCTTTGCGCTTGCGCAGTCGCTGGTCGGCTCACCGCCCTCCAGTGACTGAGCTCGCAGGCGCGACTCGCGCGGCCGGTGGCATGCACGGACTGCATGGCGAACGGACGCTCATTCGGATCTACGTCGGGTCCGCGGACCGCGCTCACGGGCGGCCGCTCATCGCCAGCATAGTCGAGTTGCTGCGGACGCGAGGTTACGCGGGCGCCACCGTGCTGCGCAGCATCATGGCCTTCGGCGCTCGGCGGATCGTGCACTCGGAGCTGAACGAGATCACATCGCTCGAGCTGCCGTCGGTGATCGAGTGCGTGGAAACGGCCGATCGCATCGCCACGGTGCTTCCCGCACTCGACGAGATGATCGGCAGCGGGCTGATCACTCTGGAGCGCGCGGAGGTCGTCATCTATCGCGCTCCAAGGTCCGCGCAGCAGGTGGGCGGTGCCGCGACGGATCAGCTGCCGTCGACGGCGCGTCCAGCGGCGTCACGCCGCGAAGTTGCGGACGATCTCGATGGTAATTCTTCTGCGGATCGTGAGGTTCCGATGCATGGCTTGAAGGGTGAGCGGACGCTCATGCGCATCCACGTCGGCGAGAGCGACCGGCACGGGGGCGCGCCCCTCTACGAGGCGATCGTGCTGCTGCTTCGCAAGCGAGGGTATGCCGGCGCGACCGTGTTCCGCGGGATCATGGGATTCGGTGCCAACGCGCAGCTGCACGTCAGCAAGCTGTTCCGCCTATCGAGCGACCTGCCGATCATCATCGAATGCGTCGAGACCGAGGAACGGATCCGGCAGATCCTGCCCGAGCTCGATGGAATGATCGAAGGAGGGCTCATCACGCTCGAGCGCGCCCGCGTCATTCTCTATCGACCGGACGCTGCGGGAGACGATGCAAAGGGCGCGTGGTCGACGGACATCACCGGGAGTTGGCAGACCGGGTCCGGCGCCTGACGGTCGGAAGCGTCCGCACGAACGTCAGGCAGGCCTGGAGCCAGCGGGCAAGGTCCTCGTCCCGCTCGATGCCGCGCGGATCCACGGCGATTCCGCCATCGTGCGCGTTGGGTTTACCTGTCGGGACGCGACAAACACGTCGAACTACCCATTGCATGGCGAGCGCGAGTACTCGCTCACGCGCCAGAGCGGGACCTGGACGATTGTCGCCCAGCCGCTGATCCGGAGCCGGTAGCGTCGTGCCCGCGGTCGGATCCGACGCGCCCGGCACCTAACGCCATTTGAGGATTTCGACGCAAGAAGGTATGCGCGACGGCACGGCGCCGGAAAGTGGCGTCGCGATGATCGGCTGAGCCGGCACTCTTTCGTTTACGGGATCCGCCCGTATTTTGGGGCAAATGCCGAGAGGAGCGGGATGACCGATCTGCGAGACCGGCTGCAGGGGGCGCTCGGGGACGCTTATCACCTCGAGCGGGAGTTGACCGGCGGCGGAATGAGCCGCCTCTTTCTCGCGACGGAGCGATCGCTCGGCCGGCAGGTGGTCATCAAGCTGCTCCCCCCCGAGACGGTCAGCGAAGTCAGCGTCGCGCGTTTTCAGCGGGAGATCCAGACCGCCGCGCACCTGCAGCATCCGCACATCCTCCCGATCCTGACGGCCGGCGCGCGCGGCGATCTGCTGTATTACGTGATGCCGTACGTGCCCGGCGAATCGCTGCGCCGCCGCCTGACGGCCGCCGGCCGGCTCGACGTCGCCGAGGCAGTCCGGGTCGTCCGGGAGATCGCCGATGCCCTCGCGTACGCGCACGGCCATGGGATCATCCATCGGGACATCAAGCCCGAAAACATCTTGATTCTGGGCGATCACGCCGTGCTCACCGACTTCGGCGTGGCGCGCGCACTCGCCGAGTCGACGAATGCCGGTGCGATCACCTCCACCGGGGTGTCGATCGGGACGCCGGCCTACATGGCGCCGGAGCAGATCGCCGGGGAGCACGTCGATGCGCGGGCGGATGTCTACGCGCTGGCGGTCGTCGGCTACGAGATGGTGACCGGCATCCGGCCGTTCACGGGGAGTTCGCCGCAGTCCGTCCTGGCGGCGCACATGACGGAGGCACCCCCGCCGGTGCGGCAGCAGCGGCCGGAGGTGTCCGAGCGGGTGAGCGCGGCGCTCGATCGTGCGCTGGCGAAGGATCCGGAGGCGCGATTCCCGACGATGGACGAGTTTCGCAAGGCGATCGGGTCGGGGCGCGATAGTCAGGCACTCAGCGTGTGGGGACGGCAGCGCCTCTGGTTGGGGGCCGGGGCGGTGGTGGTGCTTCTCGCGGCAGCTGGTGTGTACGCTATGCGAAGCGACGGGGGCGTCGCAGGAGATCCCCGGCGCAGCCTGATCGTCTTCCCGTTCCGCAACGAGACCGGCGATGCCGAGCGCGACTGGCTGGAGGGTGGCGCGGCGAACATGCTCGCGCTCACGCTCGATCACTGGCGCGAGCTGACCGTTTACGACGACGAGCGCACGCGCGCGCTCCTCCGACAGGCGCGCATCGGCGATCCCGCGTCGCTCGACGTCGAGCAGGCGCGGGAGCTGGCTCGTAAGGCGAACGTCGGCACCTTGGTGCTCGGCGCGATCCGCGAGCGCAGCGATACGTTGGTCATCGAGGCGAAGCTGCACGACGTGCGGTCCGGGAGTCGCATCAGCACCGAGATCGTGCGGGTACCGGCGGGCCTGGATCCGCGGGCGGCATTCGACACGATCGCGTCACGGATCCTCCGGGTCGGTCGTGTGCCGCCGGGGGAGCATCCTGGCGCGGTCGCGCAGACGACGAGCTCGCTCGATGCCTATCGGCTGTACCTCGCCGGAATGGACGCGCTGCAGAGCTTCCACACGGATTCGGCCCGCCGTCTGTTCGAGCGAGCCGTCACGACGGATTCGACGTTCGCGCTCGCCTACCTCCGTCTCGTGCAGACGTTAGGTTGGACCCGGCCTCAGGCGCCGAACGAGGTGCGACGCGAGTTGGCGCGGAAGGCGCAGCGGCACGGTACGACCCTGCCGGCGCGGCTGCGGACGCTCATTGAGATGGAGCTGGCGCAACGCGAGGGGGCGTGGGCGCGCGCCCGGCAGCTGGCCCGGGCCGTCGTCGATCGGGACTCGCTCGATGCGGAGGCGTGGTATCAGCTTGGCGAAGCCGAGTACCACCATGCCTCGTTCCGGATCCCGCACGCGGACTCGCTGGGCAACGCCGGACGCGCGCTCCGGGCGTTCGAGACGGCTTTGGCGATCGACTCGGGATACCATCTCGCGTACCGCCACGTGGTGGATCTCCGTTTCTTTTGTTCGCAGGACGCGTTCGTGTGGTGCGGATCCGACAGCGCGATCTACGCCCCGAGCTTTTCCCAGCCATTCTCCGAAGGCGCGCACGCTGCGGAATTTCGAACCAACCAGGAGCAGTTGGCGCAGAAGATCGGGCCGACGCTGCAGAGCTGGATCGCCGCCGAACCAACGAGCGATGCGCCGCAGGAGATCTACCTGTTCTGGCTGCTGGAGGAGCAGCGGCTCGAGCAGGCAGAGCGGCAGCTCGAGCGTTTCCGCGAGCATCGATCGGATACGCTATCCGTCGCTGCGTTCAATGCCATGCTGGCGGTCGGGCGCGAGCAGTACGCCGAGGCGGCCGCCCATGCAACGCCGCTGTTGGCCGCGCTCGAGCAGGACTCGGCGAATTGGACACGTTACCAGCTGCCGCTGGGGCGGCCGCTATTCATCGGCCTGATGAACTGGTTCTTGGCGGCAGGGCAATTCAGTGACGCCCGTTCGGCACTCGGCCTCGCGACGCGGTCCATCGGCCCGCCACCCTGCCTCAGCGGGCTGGGGACCGAGTGCGTCCCGCTCACGCCGGCGCAGGGGCACCGGTATCTCGCTGCCGTGGATTCCATAATGCTCGGCGCGACTGCGCGGGAGCAGCGCCGGGGAGTGACGATGCTCGATTCCCTGACGCGCGGCGACTCCACACTCCGCGCCGTCATGCTGGATGACGCGGGCGGCCTCATCGCGGCCTATCGTCGCACACGTGACACGGTGCTGCTGGCGCGGTGGATGGCGATCTCGGGACGGCCGGATCCCGCCGCCCGCGCGCTGCTCGTCGCGGCAAGGGGCGAGCACGAGGAAGCCCGTCGGCTCCTCGAGCGATATCTCGCCTCGCGCGAGCCCATCTCGGCCGCTCGGACCCCCCGACGCGAGCAGGCGATCTCGGAACGGTACGCGTGGGCCGACGTGATGGCGTCGTTGGGCGAGCACCGGCGCGCGTTGCGCGAATACGAGACGCTCGATACGCTGCGGCTCCAGCTCGCAGACTGGGAGCCAGCCCACCTTTGGAGGGTCATGGCCTTTGCGGAGCGCGCCGCCCTCCACGAGGGGCTTGGTGAGCGGGCGCAGGCGATCGCGCTGTACGAGAAGTTCGCAAACGCCTGGGAGGACGCCGATCCGGAGCTACAGCCGACGGTGCGACGCGCCCGCGAGGCCGCAGCGCGGCTTCGGGGCGAGCCGCACTATCGCAGGCCGGATCCCTGACGACGCACCCGGCCGGCCTCCATTCCGGCTCATTTAAGCGGCACGGAAACCTTCGACACTGAGCGCAGCCATCACATGCGCCCGGACGTCGTCGAGGTTCGCGTGCTCGCGTAATGCACCTGTCGCGCTTCTCGCTGTCGCGTGCGCACGCTCCATGTGGGAGAGGTGCGCCAGATCATGGTCTGTGTTCCTGGAGATTCTATGACAGTAGGAAAACCACCGAGGCTGTGGACGTCAGTTGTGATTTGTGTTCTTTTGGCGCTTGCGGTCGCTCTTGGCGAACTGCTCCTGAATTGCCGCTCCCCAACCTCTGAAGCCTGCGTCTGGGGCAAGGCCCTCTGGCCGGTGACGATCACCATCAGTTTGGCTGTGGGCGCATTGGCAGGGTTGCTTCTGCACTTGATACGCAGGGCGCTCACCCGCTGACGGTGCGGTGATCGAACCTGTCTGCGGCGAGGCGGCCGGAAACCCGCCGCTTTACATACATAGCACTGCAATGTATAATGGTGCTATGTAGACTCGGGTATGTCATTGGCCGCCGCGCGACGACTGAAATAAATGGACATCAACAAGGACCTGATAGCCGCTTCCTCTACCCCGATCGTCCTGGCGATCCTGGCCGAAGAAGCCAGCTACGGCTATGCGATCCTCCAGCGGGTTAGGGAACTGTCCGCGGGGCGCATGGAGTGGACGGACGGGATGCTCTACCCCGTTCTTCACCGCCTCGAGCGGCTCGGCCACATCGAGGCGCGGTGGGAAGTCGCCGAGAGCGGCCGCCGTCGCAAGTACTACGGGATCACCCCTCAGGGCCGGGCCCAATTAGCCGAAGAACGCAGGCAGTGGCAGGCGGTGGACTCCACGCTACGGGGCATCTGGCAGTCGCTCTCGCTGCCCTCGCCAGCCGGCTACGGGACGTCAGCCGCGCCACTAGCACAGGGAGCTTGATCGATGGCTGATCCGGGTCGCGAAGAATCCCTCGAGGAGCAGATCGACCAGTGGCGGAGCTACCTGCGGCGCCGGCAGGCGATCCACTCCGTGGACGTCGCCGAGTTGGAGGACCACCTGCGCGAGCAGATCGCGGGGTTGTCAGCCGCGGGGCTCGCCACCGACGAAGCATTCCTGATAGCGGTCAAGCGAATGGGCGACCTCGACTCCCTGTCGCGGGAGTTCGCGCGCGAGCACTCGGACCGCCTCTGGAAGCAACTCGTTGTCGCCCGCTCCGACGCCGGGGAGCCGAAGGCACCAGGGCGAACGGACGCCCTGGTCGCGTTCAGTCTCGCGGTGGCGGCGGCGGTCGCGATCAAGGCGCCGGCGCTGTTCGGTATGGACCTGGAGCAGGACGGCGGCTTCTACGCCCGCAATCTGAGCCTGTTCGTACTGCCCCTCCTTGTCGGCTACTTCGCCTGGAAGCGGCGGCTCGACACCGGCACGCTGCGATGGCTGGCGATGGCGTTCGCGTCGGCGGCCGTCGTCGTCAACGTCTATCCGTTCGTGCCTCGCGGGTCCACCGAGCCGCTCGCGGCGCTGCACCTGCCTATCGCGCTCTGGCTCGGGGTGGGGATCGCGTACGCTGGCGGCCGCTGGAGCCAGGTCGAGGGTCGCATGGATTTCATACGATTCTCGGGCGAGCTGTTCATCTATTACGTGCTGATCGCGCTCGGCGGCGGGGTCCTGACTGCTTTCCTGATGATGATGTTCGAGACCATCGGCATCGACGCCGAGTGGTTCATTCAGTCGTGGCTGGTGCCGTGCGGAGCGGCCGGGGCCGTCCTGGTCGCCTCCTGGCTTGTGGAGGCCAAACAGAGCGTGATCGAGAACATGGCGCCCGTGCTGACGCGCCTCTTCACACCTCTCTTTGCCGCTCTGCTGGTCACGTTTCTGGGTACCCTGCTGTTGACGGGACGCGGGGTCGACATCGAGCGGAACATGCTACTTGTCTTCGATCTGCTCCTGGTGCTGGTTCTCGCCCTGTTGCTCTACTCCGTTTCCGCGAGGGACCCCCGGTCACAACCGGGCGCCTTTGATGTGATGCAGGTCGTGCTGGTAGCCAGTGCGCTGTTGGCGGACGCGGTGGCGCTGTGGGCCATCGGCGCGCGCATCACCGAGTTCGGCTTCAGCCCTAACCGTGTGGCCGTGCTGGGCATGA